>NZ_JAGGRD010000018.1:0-217964 GCF_018613005.1 Paenibacillus sp. ISL-20 | reverse complement strand
CGGTAGGCGCTCGCCAGCCCCCGTTCGGGACTTTCACCCTAGAGATGACGCCCATGCTGGGCGTACTAAGAAAAACCGCCCAATCATTAGGCGGTTTGTTCAAAACTATAGTTCCGTTAGCTTAGTCAGCTTAGTACGTCGATGAGGAGCACATCATTTAAAAAAACTCGGTCATCAAAAAAAGTCGTCTACTCCTATCTTTTATGTTCAACATACCGGTTGCGGCGAATTAAAGTCGAACATGGCGATGATTACGACATCGGCAACGTTAAGCGTTCGCAACCGATTGAACTTAGAGCTACTACCGGACTAATCTTCTAGTTCAATTTCGATACGTGCAAGGACACCTGCTGGATTATCTCCGCTTCTGTTTGCATTTGACGGGAAGTTAAAAGCGGCGATCACAATATCATTTGTACCTCTCCGAAGGAAACGCCTAATATTAAACGATCTTCCCGGATTAAAGAATGAAACATTGCCCTGCGGATTGTCGATAACTACCGGCCGTCCATTTATTAAAACGATGGCAAAGTTATCAACGGACAGGAATAAGCTAGCTCTCTCAATATCGTCTCTAATCGTAAATCTTCTGGCGACCACAGCAGCAGGACCGTTAGGGTCATTTCTTCCCCAAACGTACGATTCACCAGATTGCGGTGCTACCCATGCCGGATTTCGCTCGATTTCAAGTGCGTTTACCCAATTTCGATTTGTACTTATTCTCCTAGTTCTTTGACTAATAACAACCGGATTTTGTGCATTCAATGATCTTTGTGCGGCAATCATCGTTCTCATTACCTTTGCAACGCTACTCGCCCGGATTCCGTTACGTCTTCTAGGCGCTTGTAGTTGTTTGGCCGTACTATTTGCCTTTCCTAGTACTGTTCTTTTGTGCATTTTATGCTTCCTCCTTTTTTATCAACGAATCTTTAACATATATATGACTCCGTGGATTTAATGGATATGGACAAATGATTAGTCAAATTGCTCAATTTCCTCAAATGAAAATAGCCCCCCGTAAAAACGGAGATCGGTCTCACATTTTGCTTGGTGACCATAGAATCAAACCTGCTACATAGAGTTCTTGCCGATCGTCCAGGTCAACAACTGACACCTCCAACTCTGATAGCCCTAACTCATGAACCATGATCTTATACCGTTGATGTCCTGTTGATTTCTATCTATGGATGCACGACAAATAAGGGGCACACGCCAACGCTGTGCCCCTTCTCTACTATTTTCTGCCCTTGTCACGATATCATGTTCGCAGACAAATAAACACGCCTTAGACAACTTAAATTTTGTCATTTGAAATAAATACCTGATCGGGCGCCTTCTTCATAAAAATCTTTTTCAGTTCCTTTAACTACAGCACTGATCTCCTCGTTGTTTTATGTTCAGTTTATGTACAATGAACTTAATCAAAAACGGGGACGGAAAGTGGCCGTCCCCGTTTACCGAATTGGGGATACCGCATGGGTGTTGAAAGTCGCAGTTGAACGCCTTGGAATGACCACAGCAATGTTCAATGAACGATACTGTGGATCAATAGCTGCCGTTAGCAAATGCGTTTTTCACCATAGTTTTTCACTCAACTAAACAGCCCAATAAACAGCAAAAAACCCTTGCATCGCAAGGGTTTTCGATAAAGTGGGCCCTGAGGGACTCGAACCCCCGACCAGTCGGTTATGAGCCGACCGCTCTAACCAACTGAGCTAAGGGCCCTGAACATACATGTACACATAAACATAAGGACGTCATACATACATCGATTAAAAATTGGTTGCGGGGGCAGGATTTGAACCTGCGGCCTTCGGGTTATGAGCCCGACGAGCTACCGAACTGCTCCACCCCGCGTCAATGCTGTATTAAACAGCGACAAGAATAAATATACACCATTTCCCTACAACAAGTCAAGTGCTGTTTTAATGGAATTTTCTCAAGGCATAAACCGCACGCCATAGCGACCCTTTTTGGAACGGTAAACCTCCACCATCCGCGGATCATGGTACCCGAACAGCCAGCCATCCTGCTCCAAACGTTTAGCGAAGCAGCCCGCCTGAAATTTGCTTGTATACAGCTTTCCGTAATATACCCAGTTCATCCTATGCGACTCCTTACCCGAATGATAATGTAATGCTGTCATATTATATCCAAACTTCCACAAAAAAACCGAAGTCCAACAAACTTCTTCAAGATCTCCCAAAAAAACAATCAGCCATACCCCGTACCACATCATGATACGGATACGATTGATTGTCACCTTAGGTATAAGCCGCGCCTATTGACCGTCAGCCTCCGCAAACCGGGCGGCAATGCTCATAAGCTCTTGCTCCATGGAATTCATCATCTGGATAAAATTCATCAGCTCCACCTTCGTCTCCTCCGCCTCAGTACGAAACCGCTGCTGGGAAACATCTTCCCATTCGGCATTCAACGTTTCAATAACCTGGGACAATCGCGCGACCAATTCTCCGCCGTAGTCACTCCCGCTTCGAATGTCTGCCGCAGCGCGGCGCAGCTCCTCGGGGGATACCTCTATACGTCCTGACATGGGTCTACCTCACGCTCCTCCCTTTATGAATATGCTCTCGCATGTTATGTAGGCTTCGTCTCAGCCAATATGGCCTGAAACTGTTCTTCCTCTTCATCCTGGTAACCGGTAAATATAATCTCCTGGATATCCTCATGATTAAAGACGTAGGTAAACTCCGGGCTGACATACCCTTCCGGATACGGACAAGCCAAATAGTCGAACAATTGCGGCTGCTCAAGCGCCAGAATTTGCTTGCGACCGTAGATTACCAGCTTCTTCTCGCCTTCTTTCAAAATGACAATCGATCCATTTGGCAGCAACTGCTGTTGTTGCGTCATAATTATCCTCTCCTTTTCTTGCTCCTCCGGTGCGGTGCCGCAGGCGTACGGCCCTGATTCAGTTTGTTCAGAAACGCGGCGTTCCGCTGCTCCTTCGGCAATCCCAGTACGGGATAATGAGCTTTCAGCTTATCCATATTGTTTTGGATGAACTTATACCGATGAATGAAAACAACGGCCATGTACAGACCGAGAATTAACAGAACAGAAAAGGCCGCCATACCCATCACAAATCCGCCAAGATCGCCGGTTACCGCAACCACCACGTAATACCCAGTGTAACCAATAGCTGCAAACAGCAGGGCCGCTTTGCCCGCTTTTCCAACGCCGCCTTTGCGCTCGATGGACTGGTAGGTCCTTTACTGCAGTGCTCTGAAATGCAACACATAAAAAACGAGGAGCAGCAGAAGCATCACCGCTGCCGAGCTTAGCCCATACCCGATGGATTCAACTCCGGCCATGTCATACATCATTTTGAGTATAGCGATCTCACAAGTGACCGCCAGCGTAACCAGTGCAGGGATCAGCATAATAAACAAAAAACATACAATGCCGCCCCGTATCTGCTCGGCAGGGATTAGCCGGAAATGAAACTGTTCTTCCTCTGAAATCTTTGTGCTCATCTTGACACTCCCCTTATTTGAACCATCCGGCTATCGTAGAACCTACCTTCTCGACCCCCATTTACAATCCTTCGGTGATTTTTCATAAAAAAACATTCCCGGGTCGAAATCACCTCTGGAATGTTCTTGTACCTCATGTTAGATTAGACGGATCTTTCTGCTGGATTATACCGTGATAAAGAATCGTCATTAGCTGTTCACTGATCATGTTCAGGCTCCCCAGACCATGGTACCATTCGTTCCGGGCTGTAAATTCCTTGATAAAAGTAAGGAACGCGACCAATACCTGCGGAGAGATGTCTTTCCGTATCTGTCCAAGCTGCTGGCCTTTAAAGATCAACATTTCAAATTCCGGAACAACGAATTTCTGGTTGAATTGGAGCAGCTTGTCCATCTGCTCCGGGAATTTGGCCAGATCCGCCACAAATTTCTGCGATACAAACGCCGAAAATTTGTGCTGATCCCTGCAGAAGACGGTTAACGCCTCAAGCGGATCTTTTGCCTGGTCCATCATATCGCGGTAAATCGCCATGAGCTCGTCGACCATCCGGTCCACGACATGATCCAGCAAGCCCTCTTTGCTCTGATAGTAGTTATAAATCGTCATCTTGGAAACGGGGACCGCTTCGGCAATCTGCTCCATACTTGTCTGTAAAATCCCTTGCTCCAAGAACAACCGCTTCCCGGCTTCAAGCACTGCTTCTTTCTTAGCATTCATCTGTTAGACTATATCCCTTCTATATCAGCATAAGGACAGCGATGGCTGGCTACCAGCCGCGTACAGTCCTAATGTAACGATCCAGCCTGCCGCTGTCAACCCGGCACCCACCATGGATTGTCTTCGCCTCATTATAATAAAAAAAGCTGTCGCTCTGCGATAACTCACAAAGACGACAGCCTGATAATTTTAGCTGGAATAAGTTGTTTACACGCCAAAGGAAGTTGGATTCGATCTCCAGGATTGAAGAAGCTCCACATCCTGTTCCTGAATCCGATTCTCGGATAACGCTACATCAATCAGCGCACCGTAGTTGGACAAGCTTTGCAGCGGAATCCCAGCTTCGGCGAAGGCTTGTACCGCTTTATCCAGCTGATAGCTGAATATGGCCAGTACCGCCAGCGGCTCTGCCCCTGCATCCTTGACCGCTTGCGCCGCTTTGAGCGAGCTGCCGCCCGTGGAGATCAAATCCTCGATCACAACCACCTTCTGACCTGGCTTGATCAAGCCTTCGATTAGGTTTTCCTTGCCATGACCCTTTGCTTTGTCCCGGATATAGGACATGGGCAGGTTCAACTTCTGGGATACAAAGGCCGCATGCGGAATCCCGGCTGTAGCCGTTCCGGCAATGGCCTCGGCCTCCGGATATTGCTCCCGGATGACGGCTGCGAACGATTCAGCAATGTAGTCGCGAATCTCGGGATAGGACATCGTCAAGCGATTGTCACAGTAGATCGGGGACTTAATTCCCGACGTCCATGTAAACGGCTGGTGAGGTCTAAGAGAAACGGCCTCAATCTTCAGCAAATAAGATGCGATCTGATGTGGAATATTCGCGAGTGTACTCATGCTTGAATCATCTCCTCAATAATCTGTTCTGCAGCTTGTCTCGGGCTCGGGGATTCCGTAATGGGACGGCCAACAACCAGATAATGACTGCCCTTGCGGATGGCTTCCCCTGGTGTAAGGACCCGAGCCTGGTCTCCGATATCCGCACCGGCTGGACGGATACCCGGTATAACGGTCTGAAACGCTTGGCCGCATGCGGACCGAATGGCCTCCACTTCAAGCGATGAAGCGACAACGCCATGCAGCCCCGCTTGCTGAGCCAGCTTCGCATAACGTACGACCGCATCCTCCACCAAACCCGGGATACCAATTTCGTTATTCATGACATTCTGACTCGTACTAGTCAACTGGGTTACCGCAATGATCGTAGGCATGGCAAGACCCGGGGTGTCCGCCACTGCGGCCTCCGCCCCGGCTTTTGCCGCCTGCATCATGAGAGCGCCGCCGCTGGCATGGACATTAAACATGTCCACACCCAGCCGCGTTACGCTATCCGACCCGCCTTTTACCGTGTTCGGAATATCATGCATCTTCACATCCAGGAACACGGAATAGCCTTTTGCTTTTAATTCTTTAACAAAATCTGGACCGGCAGCGTAGAACAGCTGCATACCGACCTTCATATAACACGGAATACCCTCCAGCTGCTGCACTAATGCTTTCGCGCGCTCGGCATCCGGGTAATCCAGGGCCACCATCAGGCGGCCCGCCATTTCATTGTAGCTGGCGTTCATCTATATCCCTCCTTCTCGATTAAACCGGCATCGCTTCAGAGGAGAAGTTGATGGTCTCCAGCATCGTCAGAAGCTCACGAACCGTATCGAGCGAGGTCATACATACCACACCGTTTTCTACCGCTTCACGGCGAATTCTGAATCCGTCACGCTGCGGCGTTTTACCCTTGGTCAATGTGTTGAACACGAAATTTGCTTCGCCTGTACGGATCATATCCAGAATATTCGGTGTTCCCTCGGACAGCTTATTAATGGTGGTCACGTTAAGACCCGCCTCTTTCAATGCAGCAGCTGTGCCGCCTGTGGCGATGATTTTATAACCAAGCTTATGGAAGCCTTTCAGCAGTGCTGTAGCTTCAGCTTTATCTTTATCTGCGATGGTAGCGATAATCGCACCCGTTGAAGGAATTTTCATGCCTGCACCGATCAGACCTTTGTACAGCGCTTTGGCATACTTCACGTCCCGGCCCATAACCTCACCGGTGGATTTCATTTCCGGTCCAAGTGTAGGCTCAACGCGGCGAAGTTTAGCAAAGGAGAAGACCGGTACTTTAACCGATACATGTTCGCTTTCCGGCCACATGCCTTCCTCGTATCCAAGATCCTTCAGCTTGCTGCCCATGATAGCCTGTGTTGCCAGGTTCGCCATCGGGATGCCTGTTACCTTGCTCAGGAACGGAACCGTCCGGGAAGAACGCGGATTCACTTCGATCACGTACACTTCATTTTTATAGATAACGAACTGGATGTTAACAAGTCCGCGTGTATTCAGCTCTTTGGCAATTTTGATCGTAATTTCGGCAATCTTGTCTTTCAGGTCCTGGGACAAGTACTGTGGAGGATATACCGCAATCGAGTCACCGGAGTGAACGCCCGCGCGCTCTACATGTTCCATGATGCCTGGAATCAGCACCGTATCGCCATCGCAGATCGCGTCTACTTCCACTTCTTTACCCATCATGTAACGGTCGATCAGAACCGGATGATCCGGGTTAATCTTAACCGCCTCTTTCATGTAGCTCAGCAGCTCGCTGTCGGAGTATACAATCTCCATCGCGCGTCCACCGAGTACATAAGATGGTCTTACCAGAACAGGATAACCCAGTGATTGCGCAGTTTCTACAGCATCATCAACCGAAATTACAGTTTTTCCTTTCGGTTGGGCAATCTCGAGTCTGGACAGAAGCGCTTCGAATTTTTTACGGTCCTCGGCTTCGTCAATGCTTTCCAAGCTGGTACCCAGAATCTTCACGCCCGCTTTGCTGAGCGGGTCAGCGAGGTTAATTGCTGTCTGCCCGCCAAACTGTACGATGACACCGATCGGTTTCTCCTGCTCGATGACGTTCATGACATCTTCGAGGAAGAGCGGTTCGAAGTAGAGTCGGTCCGACGTATTAAAGTCAGTGGAGACGGTCTCCGGGTTGTTGTTAATGATAACCGCTTCGTATCCCGCCTTCTGGATCGCCCATACAGCGTGCACCGTGGAGTAGTCGAACTCGATCCCTTGACCGATCCGAATCGGTCCGGAGCCCAGTACGATGACCTTCTCCTTGGCTGATTCGATGACTTCATTCTCCGTTTCGTACGTCGAGTAGTAGTACGGCGTCGTTGCCTCAAACTCCGCGGCGCAAGTATCCACCATTTTGTAAACCGGGCGCAATCCATGCTCGCGACGCAGGAATCCGATCGACTCCTCGGTTGTGTGCGTGCTGGCATTGCCTTCTGCGCGCAGCTCGGCTATCGCACGATCCGTAAAGCCGAGTCGCTTCGCTTCGTACAGCGTTTCGTAAGTCAGTGACGCTTCGCTGCGAATATGATCCTCGTATTGGATCAGGCGCTCGATTTTGTCCAGGAACCACCAGTCGATATTCGTCAGGTCCTGAATCTGCTGAAGTCCATACCCGCGGCGGAACGCTTCCGCGATTAGGAACATCCGCTCATCGTCGGCTTTGATCAGACGCTGCTGGAGCACTTCATCGCTCAGCTCATTAGCCCCCTTCAAGTAAAGGCGGTGCACACCGATCTCCAGAGAGCGAACCGCTTTATGGATCGATTCTTCGAAGGTGCGGCCAATCGCCATCACTTCGCCGGTTGCCTTCATCTGAGTTCCCAGCTTCCGGTTTGCGTGGATGAACTTGTCGAACGGCCAGCGTGGAATTTTGCTGACGATATAGTCCAGCGTAGGCTCAAAGCAAGCATAAGTCTGTCCCGTTACAGGGTTGACGATCTCGTCCAAGGTGTAACCCATCGCAATTTTTGCTGCCATCTTCGCGATCGGGTAGCCTGTTGCCTTGGAAGCAAGGGCAGAAGAGCGGCTGACCCGAGGGTTTACCTCGATGACATAATATTGATAGCTGTTTGGATCCAGCGCGAATTGCACGTTACAACCGCCCTCAATGTTCAGGGCGCGGATGATTTTCAGCGATGCGGATCTGAGCATTTGATACTCGCGATCGGACAGGGTCTGGCTTGGTGCCACGACGATACTGTCGCCGGTATGAACGCCGACTGGATCAAAGTTTTCCATGTTACATACCACGATGCAGTTGTCGTTCGCGTCGCGCATAACCTCATACTCGACTTCTTTCATACCTGCGATGCTCTTCTCGACCAAACATTGCGTGATCGGGCTGTAACGAAGTCCGGAACTTACCGTTTCACGCAGTTCCTCTTCGGTTGCGCAGATACCGCCGCCGGTGCCGCCCAAAGTGTATGCCGGGCGCACGATCAGCGGATAACCAATCTCATTTGCGAAGTCAAGCGCCTCTTCCAGAGTCGTTACAATCGTGCTTTCCGGTACAGGCTGATCGAGTTCACGCATCAGCTCACGGAACAAGTCGCGGTCTTCCGCTTTCTCGATGGACTCCAGCTGCGTTCCGAGCAGCTTCACATTTTCCTGCTCCAAAATACCTGCGCGTGCAAGCTCAACGGCCATATTCAGACCCGTTTGCCCTCCAAGCGTCGGGAGCAATCCGTCCGGACGCTCTTGACGGATGATCTGTGTAACAAATTCGAGCGTAATTGGCTCGATATATACTTTATCCGCCATGTTCGTGTCCGTCATGATGGTCGCCGGGTTGCTGTTAATCAGCACAACCTCGATACCTTCTTCTTTCAATGCTTGGCAGGCTTGGGTTCCAGCGTAGTCAAATTCCGCTGCTTGCCCGATGACAATCGGACCGGAGCCGATGACGAGAATTTTTTTCAATGAATCATTTTTAGGCATATTAATGAGCTCCTTTCACGGCTGCGGCCAGAACCGCTTGGCGCGGTTTCCGGATTTCATTCTGTTTATGGTCTCTTATCATTTCAAGAAATTGATCGAACAGATAACTGCTGTCTTGCGGACCAGGTGCAGCTTCAGGATGATATTGCACGGAGAAGGCCGGGACTTTCGAGTGCTTCAAGCCTTCAATCGATTTATCGTTATTGTTGATATGTGTAACTTCCAGATCCGTCCCTTTGACGGAATCTTCATTTACCGTATAGCCGTGATTCTGGGAAGTGATGTAGCAGCGTCCGCTGGCAAGCTCTTTTACCGGATGGTTCCCACCGCGGTGGCCGAACTTCAGCTTCTCGGTATCAGCGCCCGCAGCCAGTGCAAACAATTGGTGGCCAAGGCAGATGCCGAAGATCGGATATTCGCCAAGCAGTTCTTTGACCATATCGACCGCGTATGGAACGTCTTTCGGGTCCCCAGGGCCGTTGGACAACTGAATGCCGTCCGGGTGAAGTCTGCGGATTTCATCAGCCGTCGTGTCATGCGGAACGACCATCACATCGCAGCCACGGGAAGTAAGTTCGCGCAGAATTCCGCTTTTTGCACCGAAGTCAACCAGAACGATCCGCTCCTTGGAGCCTGGGCTTGTAAACATTTGCGGCGTAGAGGTTTTTGCGACCTGATTGCGGAGTTCGGCGATCGTCGTATCACCGAGCATCTCCTTAAGCTCTTCCACTGGCTTGTTGGAAGTGGTCAGAATCCCCTTCATCGTACCGTAGTGACGAATGATCCGGGTCAACATCCGGGTATCAATCTCGCTGATCCCTGGAATACCGTATTCCTTCAATAAGCTGTCAACGCTATATTCTGCACGCCAGTTGCTAGGAACAGGCTCATGACGACGAACAACGAATCCGTGGACGAACGGCCGAATGGATTCAAAGTCATCCCGCGTGATGCCGTAGTTTCCGATCAAAGGGTACGTCATGGTCACGATCTGTCCACAGTAAGACGGGTCGCTCAGCACCTCTTGATATCCTGTAATCCCTGTATTGAAAACAACCTCTCCGGTCATTTCAGCATCCGCGCCGAAGGATTTTCCACTGAACAGCGTTCCGTCCTCCAGTAACAATCTTGCCTGCATCCCGATCACTCCTGTCATCTATGTGTAATTTATTTTATAAGTCTTTTGCCTAAGTGTTACTTAAAATCCGTGCTGCTCCGACCATTTCACTTCGCCGTCCACCCAAGTCATCACAGGCCAGCCTTTCAGCTTCCAGCCTGTAAATGGCGTGTTGCGTCCTTTCGTTGCGAACTCTTCCGGATTCACTTCTTTCTCTGCTTCGAGATCTATCATGGTCAGATCCGCTGCTTTACCGACTTCCAGCACACCCGTTGCAAGACCGAATACTCTTGCCGGATCGCTGGTCATCCTCTTTACCAGCAAGCCGAGATCCCATTTGCCAGTGGCGACGAATTTGGTATAGAGCAGCGGGAATGCTGTTTCGAATCCTACAATACCGAATGGTGCAAGCTCCATGCCTTTCGCCTTCTCTTCCGCGCTGTGCGGCGCATGATCCGTTACGATCATATCGAGCGTTCCATCCAGCAGACCTTCTATACAAGCCTCCACATCACGCGGGGTGCGCAGCGGCGGGTTCATCTTCCAGTTGGCATCCAGGCCGGGAATATCTTCGTCAGAGAGAACCAGATGGTGCGGGCATACCTCGGCCGTTACCGAGATGCCAATCGCTTTTGCTTGGCGGATCAAGCGTACGGACTGCTCTGTGCTCACATGGCATACGTGGTAATGTACGCCGGTGGCTTCGGTAAGCAGAATGTCCCGTCCGACATGGATCGCTTCCGACTCATTGGGTATACCTTTCAGGCCGTGCTTTTGAGCGAACTTGCCTTCCGTCACGCAAGCCCCTTTTACCAGCGAGTCATCCTCACAGTGAGCAATGACCGGCATGCCCAGCGCTTTCGCTTTGTTCATGGCATCTTTCATCATCTGTGCGTTCTGCACACCAACGCCGTCATCCGTAAACCCGATCGCACCTGCTGCCTTTAAGGCCTCAAAATCCGTCAGTTCGCGGCCCAGCTCGTTTTTGGTAATGGCTGCGTAAGGCAGCATCTTGGCCAGACCCGTTTCACTAGCCTTATCCAGCACAAGCTTCACCGTTTCCGGCGAATCGGTCACTGGTCTTGTGTTCGGCATGCAGGCGATGGTTGTAAAGCCGCCTTTCACTGCCGAGCGGCTGCCGCTCTCGATCGTTTCCTTGTGCTCATAACCGGGCTCTCTCAAGTGCACATGCATATCGATGAATCCCGGTGTGACCAGTTTGCCCTCGGCATCGATTAGTTGAACGTTATCGTCCATTTCCGGCATAGCTGCGATATCACTTGCAACCAACTGAATCAATCCGTCTGCAATGACGATATGTTTATCTTCGAGCTGTCCTCGTTCATTGATCACTTTGGCATTCTTTATCACTTGCATTTGCATCTTGATTCCCTCCGCAGCAGAAGCACCATTCGCTTCTTTGTATATTGTATAATAAAAATTCACTTTTGTGTATAAATATTAGCGCATATTCATTCTATACACCGTATATCACGTTTTCGAATCAGCCCATCGCCCGTTCCATAACCGCCATGCGAATGGGCACTCCGTTCGCCATCTGCTTGAATATCATCGATTTAGGACTTTCCACGACCGCATCGTCGATTTCAACATTGCGATTCACCGGTGCCGGGTGCATAATCATCGTGTGCTCTGACAGCTTGGCCGCCCGTTCTTCCGTTAAACCATACTGCTGCCGGTATTCCGCGCTGGATTTGAATGCACCTTCGCTATGGCGTTCCAGCTGAACCCTC
This sequence comes from Paenibacillus sp. ISL-20, assembly GCF_018613005.1. Taxonomy (NCBI): domain Bacteria; kingdom Bacillati; phylum Bacillota; class Bacilli; order Caryophanales; family Paenibacillaceae; genus Paenibacillus; species Paenibacillus sp. ISL-20. Next base: position 206,069 of record NZ_JAGGRD010000018.1, on the reverse strand, counting down.
AGCATCATCACCACATCTGCCTTTAGTGCCTTCTCCATTGATACATAGGGCGCATACTGAGCTAGCTCTGGAGCCTGCATCGTTTCCGGTGCGCAGAATTGCACATGGGCTCCGAACTTCTGCAGTGCCCACAGGTCCGAACGCGCAACCCGGCTATGCTTGATGTCTCCGATAATGGATACCGTCAATCCTTTAAGCTCTCCGAAGCTTTTCTTCATCGTATACAGATCGAGTAGCGCCTGGGTAGGATGCTCGTTGTTGCCATCACCCGCATTGACTAGCGGGATCGAGATCCGCTCCCCAAGCTCCTGAAGCACTCCGGAGGGTTTCAGCCGGATGACGCCGGCATCGATCCCCATGGATTCCAGTGTTCTTACGGTATCGTAGATGGACTCGCCCTTCTCGACGCTGGAGGCTGCCGCTGCAAAGTTCATCACCTCGGCGCCGAGTCTTTTCTCAGCCATTTCAAACGAAAATCTCGTTCTGGTGCTGTTCTCGAAGAACATATTAACCGCAAATTTCGATTTAAGTACCGGCACCACTTTCTCGGACTGTGCTTCCCAATATGACGCCCGACTCAGGATCGATCCAATCTCGTCTCTGCTAATATCCTTCAAACCTAAGAGGCTACGTTCTTTCAATGAAATGGCTGTTGTCATGATTATCGTTCCTCTCTTTGGCTAATGGTCACTTCGTCCTTGCCGTCGAATTCGGTCAATGCAACCGTAATTTCCTCATGTTTGGAGGTAGGAACGTTCTTACCGATATAATCCGGCCGGATGGGCAGTTCGCGATGTCCGCGATCTGCCAGAACCGCCAGCTGTATCATTCTAGGCCGCCCGCAGTCCATGAGGGCATCCATCGCAGCCCGAATCGTCCGTCCGGTGTACAACACGTCATCAAACAAAATGACTTTCTTATCATGAATATTCAGGTGTTCCAGACTGTGCTTCGCTCCCTCTACCCGTTCTGCAGTGGCTTCCTTGCTGTCTCTGTCATCGCGGTAGGAAGTCACGTCGATCTCTCCCCATGGAATCGGTGTACCTTCAATCTCATTCATTCGCTCAGCGATTCGCTGAGCCAGGAACACGCCGCGTGTGCGAATGCCGACCAGGACACAGTCCTCAATCCCTTTATTCTTTTCCAATATTTCATGGGCAATTCTCGTTAGTGCGCGGCGGATGGCCGTCTCGTCCATAATCACATGCTGTTCGTTGCTCATCCTTAAGTCCTCCTTCTAAACGTTTGATCAGCCCTCTTTAGTTCAGACGATCCGTGAGTTCATTACACACAAAAAAACTCCTTGCCCGGCTGGACAAGGAGTTGATCTCATAGAGATAGTGTCGAAAGCGCAGCATCTATCCGCAGACAGAGCCATGCCTCCTGTTAATGAACCTCGGTTCACGTTACCTTGCCAGCCTCACGGGACTGATTTAAAGGTGCTATTCGATTGATCTCATTATGACAGACCCTACAGGAGATGTCAACAGCGATCATGTCGAATAATGTCGTGTGCCAAGCGGAATTTATATGGTGTTCATTAGAATTCAAATTCTACATCGCTAAGTCTTCTGCGAATTTCGGAAATGACGCGTTTCTCTTCTTCCTCGCCGTCAGCAATAAAGGTTACGGAGAAACGTACGAAGTGTCCCGCATCATCCCATGGTACGGTAGAGATCAATTTCTCGCGAATCAGATATTGGGAGAAATCTTCGCCGGATTCAAAACGGCGTCCGCCTTTAACGCCTTTTGGAGCCTCAACATAGAGGAAGAAGGAACCCTTCGGCTTCTCGGCCGTAAAACCAAGCCCGTTCAACACGTCTACCAGCATATTGTGGCGACGGGAATACTTCTCAGCAATCTTCTCCGTAATTTGCGGATTGTCCAGACCGTATGCGGCAGCTTTTTGAATGGCGATGAATTGTCCGGAATCGTTGTTGTCCTTCACATCACCAAAGGCTTTAACCACTAGCGGGTTACCGGCGATGAAACCAATGCGCCATCCTGTCATGTTATAAGATTTGGACAGGGAGTGAAGCTCTACGCCAACATCTTTCGCGCCGGGGACGGAGAGAAAGCTGAGCGGCTTCAAACCATCGTAAGTGAGCGCTGCATAAGGAGCGTCATGGACAACAACAACGCCATACTTGCGGGCCCACTCGACAACCTCGGTGAAAAACTCGGCCGTTGCGCTGGCACCCGTCGGGTTGTTCGGATAGTTCAGGTAGAGCAGTTTGGCACGGCGTGCAATGTCCTCAGGGATCGAGCTGAGATCCGGCAGAAATCCATTCTCTTTTTTCAGCTCCACATTGTAAACTTCGCCGCCCAAGTACTTGGTATGCGTACCGAGTACAGGGTATCCGGGAACCGTCATGATGGTGATGTCCCCAGGGTTAATGAAGCAGGACGGCAGCATGGCCAGGGCCGGCTTGGAACCGATGGAGTGCAGAACTTCTGTAGCGGCATCAATGCCTTCGACACCAAATACATTCTTCAAGTAGCGAACAGCTGCTTCCTTGAACTCCGGAATTCCGTTATCCGCATAGCCGCGGTTTTCCTGCTTCGCCGCTTCTTCTGCCAGCTTCGCCACGATGCCTGCATCCGCCATCTCATCCGGCTCGCCAACCCCCATATCGATCAGCTCCGTGCCAGGATGTTCCTGCTTCGCAGCTGCCTTCGCTCTTTTGATCTTCTCGAATTTATAAATGGCTGTATCTTTGCCATAATTAGCACCGCCGATCCGGTTGGCGAAGCTCTGTTGAATGTACGTTTCCTGATATTTATCCATGCTCATGATTTGTATTCATCTCCTACTCTAGCTTTCATACTCATCCTAAATATGCAGGAAAATCACAACTGGAGCCATGCATTATATATCAAATGATTTGTACTTTTTCGGCTGGTCGGAGCTTAAGTCAGCTCCAGCCATTCCGCAAGGAACTCGTCACGACTGGCAGATAGCGACTCCCGCTCGTTCCAGCGCTGCTCAAGCAGCGACAGATCCGTATCCTCGTGTAAATCGTCGCCTTCCGTCTCAAGCCAGCTGTCAAGCTGCCGGATGCGGAACTCTATACGAGCAATCTCCTCCTCCAACCATTTGGACCTTTCGGCGGTAGAACGATCCGCTTTTACGCGTTTGGAAAGCGGAGAAGGGCTATCCTTCACTTGGAGCTGCTGGGCCAGTTTCTGTTTCGGAATAACATCAACGCCCGCTGATAGCTCCCCTGCCTGCAATGCCGCTTCAAGCCGGTCTTTCTTATCCCGGAATTCGTCATAATTGCCATGATAGACGGTCAGCTTCCCTTGATTCAAATCCCATACTTTACGAGACACTTGATTCACAAAATAACGGTCATGCGAAATGGCAAGAACGGTCCCAGCATAATCCTGCAGTGCATCCTCCAACGCTTCGCGGGAGGCAATATCCAGATGGTTCGTGGGTTCATCCAGAAGCAGCAGGTTCGGCTTCTGATGGATTAGCAGGGCTAGTCTCAATCGTGTCCATTCCCCTCCGGACAACTGCCCCACCGATCTGAACACGGCCGCACCATAGAACAAATACCTTGCCAATATTCCTCGAGCTTCTCCCTCTTCTACTCCAGCCTTCTCCCGGAAATATTGAAGCACCGTTTCCTTCGGATTGTCTGGCTCCTCCTGCTGAGCGAGGTAGCCTACATCGACACGCGAACCCCATTCAAGCGAACCGGAATCAGGCGTAAGCTCGCGCAACAGCACTTTGAATAGCGTTGTTTTCCCGCTGCCGTTCGAGCCCATCAGTGCAATTTTCTCGCCAAATTCGATTAGACCGGATGCTCCCCTCAGCACTGCCTGATTCCCATAGGAAACCTCAACTTGCTCAAAGTATGCCACGCGGCGACCGGAACGATCCTGAGGATTCAGTTCAAAATCAGCCTGTCTTCGTTCCAGCACGGGTCTCTTTACCCGTTCCATCCGCTCCAGTGCCCGTCTCATGGAAGCCGCGCGCTTGAAAAACTTCTCATTGCCGCCAATCCGGCCGAACTCTTCAAGCTGCTTGATGGATTCCTTCATCTTCTTGATTACTTTCTGCTGCTCCTGGTAGTCGGCAAACTGCTGCAGCAAACGCTCTTCCTTATCTTTCATGAACGCGGTGTAGCCACCATGGGCAGTAAAAGCTTCGCCATCTTCAAGCTCAATCGTTTTGGACACGACCCGATCCAGAAAATATCGGTCGTGGGAGATTATCACACAGGTTCCCGGATATTCACGTAAGAATTCCTCCAGCCATTCCGTACGTGCCAAATCCAGATGGTTGGTCGGTTCATCAAGCAAGAGCAAATCCGGCTGTACGATCAGCTGCGATGCCAGCGCGACACGGGTTTGTTCTCCACCGGACAACGAGCCAAAGGCCAGTCCGTACTCGCTCTTGGGTATTTGCAGCCCGGAAGCGATTTTGTCGATGCTCGCTTCCAGTTCATAACCACCCTCTGTCTCAAAGCGTTCCTGAAGCGCTGAGTATTTCCGCAGCACTCGATCGAGCAGCTCCGCATTTCCAGCGATGTCCGGGTCACTCATTTTCCCCTCAAGCTCTGTCATTTCCGCCCGGTAATCCTTCAAGTGACTCAATCCCTGTGACAATACATCCAGCACCGTCCAGGTATCCATATGGCTCGGAATCTGCTCTAAATATCCGATTTTCGCCCCCTTCTTTATAGCCAGCTGCCCTTCGTTTGGCTGATCCAAACCGGCAAGCAGGCGCATCAGCGTCGACTTCCCGCTGCCGTTCCTTCCAATAAGCGCAACCTTCTCGCCTTCCTGTATTTCAAACGATATCTGGTCCAGTACCAGATGAGCACCGTGGTATTGCGTCATTTTCTGTACATTGATTATATTCATTCTAGGTTTCCTCCTGTATGCTGCGAACATTCAACCTGTTCGCAAAAGCGTATAGATTAGGGAGAAGACCCGGACTGCAACGCAAAAAGGGCCCACAGAGCAAGCTCCGCGGACCCTTCAAGAATGGTAAGCCTAAATAGGCTTAATCCGTGCAGGCAGGCAGGTGACTTCTCGCGATGGTACAAACCGTATCGGTAAAATTGGACAGACCTCTCCCGTTGTAGAGAAATGCATGAACAATGCCAGCCATAGCTAAAGGCAGCTGGCTAATACGGTTGTTAACCATCTCGATATTCATCCTGCTCACCTCCTTCATCAAAGTTATCGTCACTATAACATATCCCGGGATGGAATGGCAAGAAAAATAGCCCCACAAAGTGGATTGCTTCGATGCTTACTCCAAATACTTTGCGGGGACCCCAAAACATATAAATGCGAAAAGGAACCGCTAGCGGCCCCTTAGAATCGTCAAAAGTTCTTCCATATCATTCGGCATCGGCGCCGAATACTCCATATACTCACCACTCGAAGGATGGACAAAACCCAAAACGGCTGCGTGAAGGGCTTGGCCGTCCAATTTTATGCCCTTGCTCTTGCCGTATACGGGATCCCCCACGAGAGGATGGCCGATATACTTCATATGCACGCGGATTTGATGCGTACGCCCAGTCTCCAGCTTCAGCTCAAGAAGAGTGTAATCACCGAAGCGTTCTATAACGGTAAAATGGGTTACCGCATGCTTGCTGTTCCGGTCCGTGACCGTATACAATTTACGATCATGTGCATCCCGTCCGATTGGCGCGTCAACGGTCCCTTGATCATGACTCATATTGCCATGAACCAAAGCCAGATAACGACGGTTCACGCTGTGATCCTTCAACTGAGCCGCAAGAGAAGCATGAGCTTTATCATTCTTCGCTGCCATAATAAGACCGGTTGTATCTTTATCAATCCGATGCACGATGCCAGGCCGGAGTTCACCGTTGATACCTGACAAATCCTTGCAGTGAAACATTAATGCGTTCACAAGAGTGCCCGAGGAATGACCAGGAGCGGGATGAACAACCATCCCTCTTGGCTTGTTCACAACAATGACGTCTGCATCTTCAAACGCGATCTCTAGCGGGATGTCCTCCGGAATAATCTCTACTGCCGATGGCTCAGGAACCTTCAGCAGGATGCGGTCACCCTGACTCACTTTGTAATTAGACTTAACTGGGCCTTCATTAACGATGACATGTCCATCGGTAATCCATAACTGCACCTGGGAGCGTGACACATTCTCACCGAGGTTCTCTGTTATGTATTTATCTATACGGGTTTTGGCAGATTCTGCATCCACCGTCCACTCATAGGTTTCGGATTCGTGCCCCGTTTCGCCTGTCCATTCCGTATCTGTATCCATACCTTCTTGCAACATTATTCATTCCCTTCTGTGCCAGAAACTTCACTTGTTGTCTTGATCTTCTCGCGTCTTCCTTCCAGAAGCGTATCCAATATGATCAATCCCACACCGATGACGATACAAGAATCGGCAATATTAAAAATCGGGAATGTGTAGCTGCCAAAATTAAATTGCAGGAAATCGACAACCTCTCCCATCACCAGGCGATCGATGAAGTTTCCAACTGCCCCGCCAAGTACAAGCGCAAGAGCCGTAGGCAGCAGCTTACGTCCTTCTTTCGATACCTTCCGCAGGTACCAGACAATCCCGCCCACAACGATTAGCGTCACCACAATGAAGAACCATAATTGATCCTGCAGTATGCCAAACGCGGCTCCCCGGTTTCGACTGGACGTAATCAGGAAGAAATCTCCGATCACAGGGATCTGTTCATAAAGCTCAAGCTTCGTGGCAATCAAGTACTTGGTTCCCTGATCGATAAGAAATAAAACAAATGCAATCAAATAATACACCACTTGTTTATGTCACTCCGTTCTTGTCTTCTCCAATCAGGCGATCACTTCGCTGATCGGTCAGTAACTCGTCTTATTGTAGCACAGCGGCTCAGAAACCGTCCATTCCTGTCCAGTGGCGAGAACATTTTCCGTCAGTAAAACCATCTCAATGGGTGCACTATATACATATGAACCAGAAGGTCAATTTCGGACCATGAAAGGAGCCTGACATGTCGCATCTAACTCAGGAGCAACTCAATAATTTGCAACAAAAGCTGATGGATCGAAAGGTTGAGCTTGAACGGCGCATGGTATATAACGACCAACATGGGCTGGGGGAATCGGAGAGAGATATGACCGGCGAGCTGTCCCATATTGATAATCACCCTGGGGACTTGGCAAGCGAGATGTTTGAAAGAGGAAAAGACCTCGCCCTTCAGGATAGGGTGGATCAGGAGCTGCAGCGAGTTATTTTTTCGCTTGAAGCGATTCATCACGGCCGTTACGGCGTGTGCCTTACCTGCGGCCAGCCGATTCCGTACGAGCGGTTGGAGGTTCTCCCGGATACGCAATATTGTATAAAAGACACGCCTCGTGAACGAGTCTCCCGTGATCGTCCGGTTGAGGAGGAAGTCCTTGCTCCCGCTTTTGGAAAATCCAGTATGGATGAGCACGAGTATGCTGCGTTTGACGGCGAGGACGCCTGGCAGATCGTCGAAAGCTGGGGTAGCTCCAATTCCCCTGCTCTGGCGGAAGGCAACGAAATTGACAGCTATAACGAGATGGATATCGAGAATGGCGATGATCAAGGCGGATTTGTTGAAGTGTATGAAAATTTCGTTGCAACCAATATCGATGGCTCCGAAGTGTTTATCGTTCGAAGTCCGCAATATGTCGATTACCTAAACCGGGGCGAAGGAAGTTACCTGCTGGATCCCCATGCCGACCCAGATGATGAATCTTTAAGTTAAATAAGTCTTTATGACCGGCAGCATAAAATTGGATGCATTGCTGCCGGGCATTACATAAAAACTCACGTTAGTTCAAGCTGACGCTGAACGATCCGAACAATATCCGCAATGTAGTCGCCGATAATTGGCAAGTTCAACGCGCCAAGCGCCTGCAGGGCGTATATAATGGTCGCCGCAAAAAAGGTAAAGCCAATCGCGATTCCCACACCCCGGGCCGACCCGGCCAGCAGATTGGTCCATATCAATTTCCATGGGCGGTTCAGCAGCTGGGTGTATTCTGCGATTCGGGCCTTCTCCAGCTGCTCTGCAATGTCCGTGGTCATACGGTGTATAGCGCTCAATTGGTCCCGCTCATTCTCCAACGGCTTTTTTTGTTCAGTTGACACCCCAGCTTCCGGCTTCTCCGCCATGTCCACCGCCCCTTTGCCTAAACTAATCAACATCAAATAAATGAGATCAAGAGCAGCTCCAGCTCCATCACCATGTGTGCTCGCAGCCTGTTTATCATTACTTTTGATTTCGCTGATTATTATGCATCTATTGGAAGAATCTCATTCGTATGTGAGAATCCCTGTCGAAAGCCGATACTTTTTTGAATACGAAAAAAAACACTGCCCCTTGTAGATAAGGGCAGTGTTGTATAACCAATTTATTACTTATGCGATTTGGATGCCAATGGTTTTGCCACCAAGCTCAACCCGCTCCATGCCTTCGCTTTGTCCGAATTGCAATTCGTTAACCAGGACATTCTCGCGCAGCACATCTTCAAATGCAGTGATCGCAACTTTAAGCTCATCATCTGTATCCAGGGTCAGATTGACCCGCTTCTCGATCGGAAGGTCCAGCTTCTTCCGTGTATCCTGTACGGCACGCACAACTTCGCGAACCCAGCCTTCTTGCTCCAGCTCTGGCGTGATGTCCGTATTAAGCGCCACGGTTAAACCATAACCTGAAGCAGATGCGAAACCTTCCTTCGCCTTCTTCTCCACCAGCAGCTCTTCGGACGTGATCTGTAATTCTTCACCTTCCGGCGAAGTAACGTTCACGCCGCCCGTTTGCACCACCTTGCGGGTCTCGTCACTGCTCATGCCTTTCAGGAACCCTTGCAGGAAACCGATATTTTTACCGTATTTCTTGCCTGCGACCTTCAGGTTCATTTTCAGTGTAAAATCGACGAAACCACTATCGCTGGTCTCCACCTCAATCACTTTAACATTGATCTCATCCTTGATGATGTCTTGATAACCGGAGAGATCAAACTCACGATCCATGGACACAATCAGCTCAGACAGCGGCTGACGCGTTTTGATCCCTGTCTCGTTACGGACGTTGCGCGCGAGCTCTACGATCTGTCTTGCGGTCTCCATGTCCTGCTCAAGCGCCTTGTCGATCAATGCTTCGTCGGCTTGCGGGAAGTCGGCCAGATGCACGCTTTCTCCTCCGCCCAAATTCACGAAAATATCTTCAGACAGCATCGGCGTGAATGGAGCCATCAGCTTGGAGAGGGTCAGCAGCACATGTGTAAGCGTTCCGTAAGCCTCCAGCTTATCTTCCCCGAGTCCGCTGCCCCAGAAACGGTCACGCGAACGGCGGATATACCAGTTGCTCAACTCATCCACATAAGCTTCGATTGCTTTTGCCGCATTCAGGAAATCATTCACGGCCAATCCTTTATCAACGACTTGAATCAAGCTGTTCAGGCGGGACAGAATCCAGCGGTCCAGCTTATGGTTCGATCCCTTGAACTCATGCTCCTTCGGATCATAACCGTCAATACCGGCATACAGCGTCAGGAATGCATGAGTATTGACCAGCGTATCCACAACCTTGGATTTGGCTTCGCCTACAATTCCCTTCGAGAAGCGTTTGCTGTTCCATGGCGCACTGTCAGCCAGCAGCGCCCAACGGAACGCATCCGTGCCGTACTCTTCGATGATTTCCCAAGGATCGATGACGTTGCCTTTGGATTTGGACATCTTCTGTCCATTCTCATCAAGAATATGGCCTGTAGCCATCACCGCTTTATAAGGGGCTTTGCCTGTGAAGAGCGTCGATACAGCCAGCAAGCTGTAGAACCAGCCACGCGTCTGGTCGATCCCTTCGCAGATCATATCGGCAGGATACTGCTGTTCGAATTTCTCCTTGTCCTCGAACGGATAATGGTATTGCGCATACGGCATCGATCCGCTGTCAAACCATACGTCGATGACTTCCGAGGTCCGTTCCATCACGCCGCCTTCACAGTGAGGGCATTTCACTTTCACTTCATCCACATAAGGTTTATGCAGCTCCAGATCCTCCGCTACCTCACCTACCGCGTTTGCGCGAAGCTCCGCAATGCTGTGCGGCGAGAATTGTCCTTCACAAGAATCGCAGACCCATACATTGAGCGGCGTTCCCCAATAACGGTTCCGGCTGATGTTCCAATCGACCAGATCTTCAAGGAATTTGCCGAAGCGGCCGTCGCGCACATGGCCCGGATACCAGGTTACCTCATTGTTGTTCGCGATTAGTTGATCCTTAACCGCTGTCGTTTCGATAAACCAGCTCTCCATTGCATAATAGAGCAGCGGAGACTTACAGCGCCAGCAGAATGGATAGCTGTGCTCGTACTTCTCCTTGCTGTACAGCAGTCCTTTTTCAGACAATGCCTTCACAATGTCCAGATCGCAATCCTTGACAAAGCGTCCGGCAAAATCCGTCACTTCATCGGTGTAACGGCCTTGGCCGTTCACGACACTCACGAAGCTGATGCCATTCTCGCGGCACACGCGATAGTCATCTTCACCGTGTGCAGGCGCCATGTGTACAATCCCCGTACCGCTTGCATCGGTAACAAAGGATGCGCCGACGATGAGATTTGCTTTCTCCGCTTGTACATACGGGAACGGAGGATCGTAAGTCTTGCCGACCAGTTCAGAACCTTTCAGCGTCGATAGAACGGTAAAGTCGCCCTTCATGACATCCTCTACCAGATTCTTAGCAACGATATAGATGCCATCCTCCTGCTCGACGCGGGCATAATCCATATCCGGATTAACGGCCAGCGCTACGTGGGACGGAAGCGTCCAAGGCGTCGTCGTCCATGCCAGTACATACTCTCCGCTGTCATGCAGCTTAAACTTCGCCGTTGCACTAAGGTCTTTAACATCCTCATAACCCTGAGCCACTTCGTGGGAGCTGAGCGTGGTCTGACAGCAAGGGCAGTATGGGCTTACGCGGTGACCACGATACAGAAGGCCTTTATCATGAATCGTCGCCAAAATGTTCCATACGCTCTCGATATAGTTGTTCTCGAGCGTGATGTACGGATGATCCAGATCGGTCCAATAAGCGATCGCTTCAGTCAGCTCGCGCCATTTATGCTCATATTCAAATACGCTGGATTTACACTTTTTGATAAAAGCTTCAACGCCATAATTCTCGATCTCCTGCTTGCCGGAAATGCCAAGCTGCTTCTCTACGCCAAGCTCCACCGGAAGTCCGTGCGTATCCCAGCCCGCTTTCCGAACGACATGGAAGCCTTTCATCGTCTGATAACGGCCCACAAAATCCTTGATAACCCGGCCGAGCACATGACCGATATGGGGCGCGCCGTTTGCGGTTGGGGGACCTTCGTAGAATACATAGTTCGGCTTGCCGGCCCGCAGCTCGATTGATTTCTTGAACGTATTCTCCTCGTTCCATTTGTTCAAGATGCGCAGTTCTCTTGCCCGCGCCTTCTCCTTGACATCTACTCTGTTCATGCAGATCTTCCTTTCACTCTTTTTCGAGGTTGTTCAAAAAGTCCGATTTTGATAAGAAAACCTAATCGATGCCACTTCAAGGATGAGCGACCGCGATGATAGGTAGGTTTTCTTGCGATATAGAATTTCATCAGCCTCCGCTGATAACTAATAAATTCTATATCTAACACGAAGTGAATCAAGAAGCAACTCGGCATCGAATCTTGAATTCAGCCGGGCCTTCCGGTGCTCACGTACAAACTACGTACGCTCCGCTCCTCACTCCCTAGCTTCATCCAACTGAAGCGTTTGAAAAAACGCACATCGGAAGCATAAGCTTCGGTGCTGAAAACCGACCTTTTTGAACTCGCCCTTTTTCGTAAATGTTCTGTGAAAATAAAAAAAGGCCTCATCCCCCAAGGGACGAGAACCTGTTCTCGCGTTACCACCCTAATTTCGCTTAACCGACTTTTCGCTAAAAAGCCTGCGCAAGCGACACCTCAATGTCCATGCCTGTATGTAATAGGCAAGGTCCGATGTAACGTTCGGCTGACGGTTCAGCTTACGCACGCGGTTAAACGCTTCAGCTTCACTTCTCCGGGATGATCTTCTGCTTGGTCTGAACGCCGGGCTTTCAGCAACTGCCGGCTCTCTGAGGGACAGATCCTTCGCGTACTATTCCCATCAACGAATTCTTGTATAATTCAACAATATGTTATTAGTTATAGACTCTTTCGCGAGAAAAGTCAACCGGATACCCGCCTAGTATACCTCTTTTGGTTCAAGACTCGGTTCACGGTTCTCCAGCGTCTCCCAGCCTTCTTGTTTCAACAGCTCCAGCTGCGCCTCAACCAAGGAACGGAAGCGGGCGCGGTAGATGGAAGCCTGCTTCTTCAGCTCTTCAACCTCAAGCGCGATTTTGCGGGATTTACCTAGCGCATCGTTAATGATCCGGTCCGCATTCTTCTCGGATTCCTTAATGATCAGCTGAGCTTCCTTCTTCGCGTTGTTCTTCAGCTCATCCGCCGCCTCCTGAGCGACAATGATGGTCTTAGACAAGGTTTCCTCAATATTCGAAAAATGATCCAGTCTTTCTTGCATCGTCATAAGCTGGTTACCCAACTCTTTATTCTCCCGGATCACACTTTCATAATCCTTAATAATCTGATCCAAAAACTCGTTGACCTCGTCCTCATCATAACCCCGAATTCGACGGGCAAATTCCTTGTTATGTATATCAAGCGGCGTCAATGGCATGGTGTGCACCTCCTAAATATATGGGCCTTACAGGACGGTTCATCCGCTGTGTTAGCCAAACCACCCGTCCGTGAAGACAATAGCGGTCATTTACGATTTATCGGTAAATCCATTGTAATTTTGAATGTTACTTTGTACTCATTCGACAAAAAAACGGCAATTCCTTCAAAGGTCAGGCATATTTCCCAACCTTGATACGGTACCGCCCTTTTTTCGTCAGGCTTCCTGTCTCCAAAACTTTAAACCGCCCAAACCCTTGGATGGAAACGACATCGCCTTCTTTTAAATTCGTGGAGGGATCCTCTTCCAATCTCCAGTTCACGCGGCATCGGCCAGCCTTGATTGGCACCACGATTTTCGTACGGCTGATTCGGTATGCATCACTGGCGATTCCGTCGAGTCTCATGGAAGATACCGTTATATCCATCGTTTCAAAATTCGTGTGGGCAACCTGAAGCTTGTCCAGCGGCAGCAGTTCCGTCATCACATGCACCCGGTGGACCTGGCTGAGATTCAGATGGAGGAACGCGCTAATGTCGTCGGCAACGACCGCATGGCAGCCGTCCGCGAGCACATGGATGTCACCGATCTTGGATCTCTTAATGCCAAGACCCAAAATCGAACCCATATAATCGCCATGCTCCAGCTCCAGAAACTTCTGATCTCCGGAAGAGATGCTGAGCACCTTCATCTTGAAATCCTCGCCTTCAAGCGCTCGGTAATCCGGAGCGATCAACGCTCGCACGCGTTCTGCATCAGCATGTCCACCATCAAACATAGCCTGCACGTCCGGATGACGATTCACGAGCGATTCCAGAATGAATCGCTGCCGAGGATCCAGAAAATCCGTCAGTTTCGCTTCATGGTATTGTCCGGCATTGACAACCCACTCCCAAGCCCGGTCCACAAATTCCCGTTCATCCTTGTGAAAATGATCGTAGATGTCCAGTTTCATCGCTGATTCACCTGCTTACAGGAAATATCCGAGAATAGCGTACACGCCGCGCTGAGCCAGTTGAAGCACAAACAGTGCGACGATCGGGGAAATATCGATCATACCCATGATCGGCGGAATGAAGCGGCGAAAAGGTGATAGATACGGCTCCACTAACTTGCCAAGCAGTTCACCGATAAAGCTTTCTCTCACGTTCGGAAGCCATGACATTAAAACGTAGACCAAGATCATATAAAAATAAATTTGGAACAGCGTTCCGACGATACTGTAAATTTCGTAGGTCAAAGCCTAAATCACCTCATTCTGTTATATTCATGCTCGTCCGCTAGAATCTCCGAGATCGAACCTTGGATCTCCACGGTGTCCGGCGTGCATAGGAAGATATTCCCGCCCACCTTTGAGATTCCGCCGCTAAGCGCATACACGGTTCCGCTGAGAAAATCAATAATGCGCAGCGCTTGATCATTCCTTACACGCTGCAGATTGACCACAACGGTTCGGAAGGAGCGCAGATGATCTGCAATCTCCTGTGCTTCATCATATGAACGAGGCTCCACTAATACCACCTTAACGTTCTTCTGTGAATGAATGCTAACGATATTGCCACTCTTTTGGTTCTTCCGATGATCAAACGGCGTTGCCTCCACCGGCTCTTCCTGCGAGGCCAGAACCTCGCGTTCCACAACTTCTTCTTCCTCTTGCAGTCCCAAGAAATTCATAAACCGGTTCATCACGCCCATCGTCAATCCTCCTCTTTCCCTACTAAAATCGAGCCGAGACGCACCCAGGTCGCCCCTTCCTCTATGGCTACTTCAAAGTCATTGGACATGCCCATGGACAATTCGGTCAATGGCTCCGCCGTAAGCGCCTGTGCATTCAGCTCATCTCTTAGTTGTCTTAAACCACGAAATACAGGACGCGTCTGCTCCGCCAACGATTCGTATGGAGCCATGGTCATGAGTCCGGTCACCTTTACGTATGAAAGACTGTTGATTTCCTTCAAAAACTCGGCTGCTTGCTCAGGAGGCAAGCCATACTTGGATTCCTCGCCCGAGATATTGACCTGCATAAAGGCGGATACCTGCAGATTCAGCGCAGCAGCCCTCTTCTCCAGCTCATGGGCCAAGGACAAGCGGTCGAGCGAATGAATATATTGAAATTTATCAATGACATCCCGGACCTTATTGGTCTGAAGATGGCCGATGAAATGCCATGTGCCGCGATCCCCAAGAGCTTCCCACTTCGCCTGGGCGTCCTGCCAGCGATTCTCGCCGATATGCTGCAGTCCCTGATCCAGTACCGAAGCTGTCATATCCAAGGAGACATATTTAGTAACCGCAATGATATTTACATCATTCCGATCCCTGCCATTTCTTGCGCAAGCCTCCGTTATTCGCTGTTCCACTTGATCGATACGTTCCTTCAAACTCAAGGGACGACTCACCTCTTTCTCATCCCGATCCAACTTGCCATACGACCCGTCGTGCCTCCATCTTTACGATAGGAGAAGAACAGATCGTGATTGCAGCTTGTACACCATGATGTACATTCGATATGTTCCGCCAATATTCCTGCTTTAATCATAATGTGTCTGTTTATTTCTTTCAAGTTCAGCATGTATTTCCCGTGTCCCTTGTCGATATAAACAGCTGAATTTGTAACTTCCTCGGATATAAACTCACCGATTCCAATATCGCGGACCCGATCCATGACCCGATCATCTACCTCGTAACAGCACTCGCCTATGGATGGACCAATCGCTGCGTGAATGTGCTGAGGCAAGCTTCCGTATTCCACAGCCATCCTGTTGACCATTTTCTCAGCGATGCTTCCCACGGTCCCCTTCCACCCAGCGTGTGCCAAACCGACAGCACCCGTAACCGGATCCCAAAAATAAAGCGGCACGCAGTCCGCGTAAAAGGACGTCAATAAAACGCCGGGAACATTGGTTACAAGTCCGTCCGTATCTTGAAAAGCCGAAGCCCGGTCCAAGCTCCCTCTGCCCCTGTCCTTATCATGAACCACGCCAATCTGAACATCATGGACCTGTTCACCGCAAGTCCAGTCTTCCAGAGAAAAGCCAAGCGCCGCAGCGGTCCGTTTCCGGTTCTCTACAATGACACCCGGCTCGTCTCCGACATGAAAGGCTAAATTCAAACTGTCATAGGGGGCCTGGCTAACACCGCCATCTCGGCCTGTGAAACCGGCCGTGAGTGCAACGCTTCCCGATTCCCCTCTCCATTTTTCGAGCACAAACAGACTCGGTGTCTGCTGATTCTGCCTAACAAACGGTTCCATGCGCATCCCACCTCTATGACCAGTGTAACAGAAAACCTACGCCGGAGACACATTAACCCATCCGTCTGTTTAGAAGGATCGTCGATCCGGTCTGTCCAGGTATTCCACCGATTCCTGATCATCGGGCGTTCTCCGCAATTCCTCCACTTTGACAAGGACGACATCCGAACCAATCTTGACGATATTCCGCCACGGAATGATCAGGTCGCTCCCGCCGCCGAACAGCCCCATAAATTTGCCGTAGCTCGGCACCACAATCGCTTCAATCCGGCCCTGCCGCAAGTCCAGCTCCAGATCGCTGATCTGTCCGAGCCGCTTGCCATCAATGATATTAATAACATCCTTCGTTTGAAAATCGGAAATTTTCATCTTTTTCCCCACCATTTGATTATCAGGTATCATGCATATCACACCTTAGATGTATTTGAAGGTTAGCCGTCCATCCGTTTTTAATCCATATCCCTCTGTTCAATATATGAGCCGCTTGGGTAAAATAGCTTATTTTAAATTAAAAAAACGATCCCATAAACGGGATCGTTATCTGTTCGATTGATGGCTGGTCTTCTTAAGTTTTGACGTGCTTCTGCATCTGCTTGATCGCTGACTTCTCCAGGCGGGACACTTGAGCTTGGGAGATGCCAATTTCATCCGCAACTTCCATCTGGGTCTTGCCTTCATAAAAGCGCATGGATAAAATCATTTTCTCGCGTTGTCCGAGCTTGTGCATCGCTTCCCGGAGGGCAATTTCCTCAATCCAGGACACATCTTTGTTCTTATCATCACTGATTTGATCCATCACATAAATCGGATCGCCACCATCATGATAAATCGGCTCAAACAGCGAAACGGGATCTTGGATAGCATCAAGTGCAAAAACAACGTCTTCCTTGGGCACGTTCAGCGCTTCGGAAATTTCAAAAATCGTCGGTTCACGCGAGTTCGCATTTGTCAGCTGATCCCTGACCTGAAGCGCCTTGTAAGCAATATCACGCAGTGATCGGGAGACGCGAATCGGGTTATTATCCCTTAAGTATCGACGTATTTCTCCGATAATCATCGGTACGGCATAAGTGGAAAATTTAACATTTTGCGATAAATCAAAATTGTCGATGGCTTTCATCAATCCGATGCAGCCTACCTGAAACAGATCATCAACAAACTCTCCCCGATTGTTAAACCTTTGGATGACGCTGAGCACCAGTCTCAGGTTGCCATTCACCAGTTTTTCTCGAGCCGATCGTTCATTGTTCTGCTGCAGATTATGAAACAGTTCCCTCATTTCCACATTCGTCAGAACAGGCAGTTTTGACGTATCCACACCACAAATTTCAACTTTGTTTCGCGTCATGATGACTAACCTCCCAAGGAGAAACATTACTGTACATTATCTCCGAGGGGGGCTATTTTATTCCTTACGATTTCCAGTTACACCATCTTGTTGAATTCTTTACGGAGCCGTTTAATAATTCTCTTCTCCAATCGGGAAATGTAGGATTGTGAGATTCCAAGCAGATCTGCCACGTCTTTTTGCGTCTTTTCCTCGCCGTCCTGAAGGCCAAAACGAAGCTCCATAATCATGCGTTCCCGGTCGCTTAATTTATCGAGTGCTTTTTGCAGCAGCTTCCGGTCGACCTGCTCCTCGATGTTACGGTAGATGGTGTCATTCTCAGTACCCAATACGTCGGACAAGAGCAATTCATTGCCGTCCCAATCGATATTCAGCGGTTCGTCAAAAGAAACCTCGCTGCGGGTTTTGTTATTCCGGCGCAAATACATCAAAATTTCGTTCTCAATGCAGCGCGAGGCATATGTAGCCAGCTTGATTTTTTTCTCCGGATCAAAGGTATTCACCGCTTTAATCAAACCGATGGCACCTATCGATACCAAATCCTCGATGTTAATGCCGGTGTTCTCGAATTTGCGGGCAATGTAAACAACCAGACGCAGGTTGCGTTCGATCAGCATGGCACGGGTGGCCGCATCGCCCGTAGGCAGCTTCTTGAGCAAGAACTCCTCTTCCTCTTTTGTAAGCGGCGGCGGGAGCGCCTCGCTTCCTCCGATATAGTAGATTTCCTGACTCTTCAGACCTAGCAAAAAAAGTACGCGATAATACTGCAGCTGCAAGGCTAATCTCCATTTAACGGGCATCTCTTATCCTCCTAAACGTTTTCCCGTAGGGATAACTG
Source organism: Paenibacillus sp. ISL-20 (assembly GCF_018613005.1). Classification (NCBI taxonomy): domain Bacteria; kingdom Bacillati; phylum Bacillota; class Bacilli; order Caryophanales; family Paenibacillaceae; genus Paenibacillus; species Paenibacillus sp. ISL-20. The sequence goes on along the minus strand of NZ_JAGGRD010000018.1, from coordinate 187,903 downwards.
ACTTCATAGCGTAATTTGCATTCTTCTAGTTCGGCATGCTTTGGAAATGTCATAAGGGTTTTCAAAGACTTATCCATGCGGTTCGCCGCAAGGACGGGAGCACGCGAGCACTATGAAAATGGCTTCACCGTTATCATCCTGCATTCTCGGCTTCACCTGATTCCGTACCGGTTCCCCCATTGAGCGATGAAGCGCCCTTTTCGGTAGAATGTGCATTCATCTTCGGCATACCTTCTCCTTCTGTCAACGCCGGATGAATGATGGCTCTGTATGCCCTGTCACCCGAGAGCGTCCCGCCATCAAGACCAATCCACACCTTGGATGCCGAATATTCAAATCCTCCCAGTTCGATCCGTACCATGTCGGGCTTTAGCGCAAGCATGAAGGCAGCCCCCCGGTTAACGCCGCGATACGGAACAAGCCGCAGACGGTCTTGCCATTCAAATTCCTCTGCCGCCAGCCCCATGATTAATTTGTCCGGTTCCCCCTCCATCAACTGTTTACTCCATCCCTGGGGCAGGTGGGCTTCCCACAATGCTGCTTCCATCACCATAACCGGTGTGCGCGTTAAGGGATCACTCAATTGGTTGCCTGTATCCAGGAGTCCCACACAGGATATTTTGGCGCTGCCGATCCATACGGACACCTCTCCCAATAAGGCTTCCCGGTTCTCGGTTTTACGTTTCGTGGTCTGAACGGCTTTAAACGCGAATACAACTACAAAAAAGGTAATGCACGCAAACCAGAATCCTACCTTCAATTCAAACGATAGCCCTCCCGATGTCGTATACCATATCCCGCTGAACAGTTCTCCCGAATTTTGGACCAAGTAATGAACACCGATAATGCCTCCGGCCGCGGCAAAATTCACCATATAAAATGCTCCCAAATTCCGCAGATAACTCTGTAAACTTGCAAAGCCGAAAGCTATCCATAACATGATCAACGAAAGTCCAAATTTGATGAGAAAGGTAAACAAAAATGACAGCTGCGGGACAAACATCATGACGACATACAGTGCGCCTACCACAGAGGATAATGCAAGTCTCCACCACCTTGGCCTAACCCTGCGCATCCAGGCGGTCAAAGCCAGCAAAATGCCGTCAATGACGAGGTTTGCCAAAAATATGAGATCAATATAAACAACCAGGTTGTTCACCTGCCTAGTCGAAGAATCACTTCGGTTATCCTTCTGTTGTTTGCTGGGCAATGGGAGATGTTACTAGTATAAGAAGAATAGAATTCAAAGTCTGTCTAAACCTGTGGGCGGTTTATAGACTTTTTTTGTCGATGAAGGGCAGTTTTTAAAAGACCCGAACCAAGAGCAGCCACTTGGCGTTATCAGCAATCTCTATCTTGGAAGGAAAGCTTGGAGAATATCCTTAAATTCTACGATATTTACCCATTGGCGGGTTCTTATTCGTGAAAGTGTGACAGCATTAGCTGAATAGTCCTGCAAATGAAGCAAAGGGAAAATGGCGAGGTTTGAATACAAAAATAAGCCTGTCTTCATCATGATGACGAAGCCCAGGCTTATTTATATTAATCATTATTGCGGGAACGATTGCGGAGGAAAGTAGGAATATCAAGCTGATCATTGCTGTTCTGGTTGCCAAATGGCTTTAGATTCACATTACTCTTGTCCGTTGCCGACTGCTGTTGTTGTTGCTGCTGTTCCTCTTGAGGCACAGGACGACGTCCAGGAGGGATTGGAGCAGGCTTGCCTTCAAAGCCGGTAGCGATAACCGTTACTTTGATTTCATCCTTCATGTTTTCCTCAATAATCGCACCGAAGATCATGTTCACTTCCGGATCGGAAGCTGAAGTTACGATCTCGGCCGCTTCATTTACTTCATACAAGGAGAGATTGGTTCCTCCCGTAATGTTCATGATCACACCACGCGCACCTTCGATAGAGGTTTCCAGCAGTGGGCTCATGATGGCCTTGCGGGCAGCCTCGGAGGCACGGTTCTCACCAGTAGCCAGTCCAATACCCATCAGGGCCGAGCCACGTTCTGTCATGATCGTTTTCACGTCGGCAAAGTCAAGGTTGATCAGACCCGGCACTTGGATCAGATCAGAAATGCCCTGAACGGCCTGGCGCAATACGTTATCAGCTTCTCGGAACGCTTCCAGCATCGGTGTCTTCTTATCCACGATCTCCAGCAAGCGATCATTCGGAATGACGATGAGTGTATCCACTTTCTCTTTCAATGCTTCAATGCCAAGCTCCGCTTGGGAAGCACGCTTGCGGCCTTCGAAGGTAAACGGTCGAGTCACCACGCCTACGGTCAGTGCGCCGCATTCCTTTGCGATTTCAGCAATGACAGGTGCAGCACCCGTTCCGGTTCCGCCACCCATACCGGCCGTAACGAATACCATATCGGCACCCTTCAGGGTGTTCATGATCAAATCGCGGGATTCTTCCGCAGCCTTCTTGCCTACGTCAGGATTGGCGCCGGCACCAAGACCGCGAGTCAGCTTGTCCCCGATTTGCAGTTTATGTTCGGATTTGGCAAGGTGGAGTGCCTGAGCATCCGTATTGACTGTAATAAATTCAACACCCTGCACACCATTCTCAATCATTCGGTTAACGGCGTTGCTTCCGCCGCCACCTACTCCGATTACTTTTATTTGAGCTAAGCTCTCCATTTCAAAATCAAATTCCAACATCTAATCCATCTCCCCCTCAATGTGCGTGGATGGCACGTCCACAGTCGAATGAATCCGCTATATAAACTCGCTGAACATCTTTTTCAAGCGTTCAATAAATCCCGGCTTCTGGCTGGTCTCCTGAGTTGCTGCGACAGGATTTTGCTGCTTAGCGCGGTTCACCGGTTTCTTGCTATTTCCGCTGCTGTTGTTGCTTCCTCCTGTATTGCGTACACGTACGTTCCGGATTGCATTATGGAGGATGCCGACTCCGCTGCAGTATCCCGGATCACGAACACCGATGAAATCGGGAACCGCAATCCGTACGGAAGTCGCCAGCTCATTTTGTGCCACCTGCAGCACACCAGGCATGGACATAGTGCCCCCAGTAAGTATATAACCACCAGGAAGCTCACTGTAACCCAAGCGCTTAATTTCTTGGCGCACCAATTGGAAAATTTCCTGAACGCGAGGTTCTATTATAGCTGCCAGATCTTCTTGGGTGAACTCCTTGTCCACATTGCTTCCAATTCTCGTTACTTTAAACGTTACTTCGTGTGCGGCACTCTCGATCAGCGCGCATCCGTACTTCAGCTTAACCTTCTCTGCTTGATCCGTTAGCGTTCGCAGGCCATAAGCGATATCATTCGTAACGAAATCTCCACCAACCGGGAGCGTCGAAGTTGCGGCAATACTGCCTCCCTCGAACACAGCCAACGTGGTTGAGCCCGCCCCGACGTCAACCAGCACCGAACCCATCGTTTTCTCATCCTTGGATAAGGCTAGCTGTCCGGCACCAAGCGGAATCAGCACCAGATCCTTCACTTTCAGACCTGATTTCTCCACACAACGTAACAGGTTATGTATTGCCGTTTTGGCGCCAGTAATAATCGTCGCTTCAACTTCTAGCCTTACGCCGATCATTCCTCGCGGATCAGAGATTCCTTCCAAACCGTCAACTACAAACTGTTTAGCAACCACATCGATAATTTCACGATCCGGAGGAAGCGCCACGACTTCCGCTGCTTTCAGCACGCGGTCGATGTCCTCTTCACCAATTTCGCGATCCTCGTTCGATACTGCCACAACTCCATGGCTGGATTGAAGTCCGATATGATTTCCAGAAATGCCGACATATACTTCGGATATTTGAATACCGACCATACGCTCCGCATGATCAACAGCGCTGCGAATGGATTGTACGGTCTGGTCGATATCTACAATTGCACCTTTGCGAATTCCCTCCGAGTCGGCAGATCCAACTCCAATAATATTAAAGGTTCCATTATTAACTTCCCCAATAATAGCACGAACTTTGGATGTACCGATGTCCAAACTAACAATGATGTCATTGTTGCTCAAGCCCTGGCACCTCCTGTTTTTAGCAAATTAATTTTGATAATAAAGAATACATTTCTACTTATTCAACACTCGCAGGTCTTTCCCTCTTTTTTCAACATTTTTTTTACTGCCAACATTTGCTATGACAGGCCGTAAAAGTCATTCAAAAAAGAAGAGCCGAACCAAGTTGTCAATACATTCAATTGTACCATTTATTCCAATCCCTGAGTAGGGGGTTATTGCCCTTCTTCAGCGTCTTCTCCAACTTCTTCTACAAACGGCACATAAGCGTCCGCTTCCAGCATCGTAATCACACCCGGCCGCTCCATTTCGGTCACCTGGTTCAGGTACTCTACTTTGTCGCGGAGCAAGGAAACCGAAGTAATGACTTCGAACTTGGAACGTGTATACATCTTGATCCGATCCGGAAAAGATAGCGTCGGTGACGGCATGATTTCCGAGATATCGGAGGTCAGGCTGCCCGAAATCTCCGCAAGCACTTCGCTAAGCTCGGCTTTGTTGGGATCGTCTGGAGCCCAATTGGTCAAAATCGGCTTCTCAACGGCAATACCGCTCGCTGTAACAGGAACTGAGGTACCGCTGGCCAGTATGGCTTGAAGTTCCCCGCTTTGGGATAGCTCGTAGGCCACCGTAGGATGCTCCGTCACCACGATGCTGACTTCGCCCGGAAAGCTCTTGACCACTTCAGCCGACTTAATCGTTCCCAGCTTCATCAGGCGTTCCTGCACATCTTTCGGCTCAACGCCAAAGTACTGGTCTCCGATGTGGAGTCCGCTTTGCTTGATAAGCTGCTCATTTGTATTAAACGTATTGCCTGTAAAATGAATCTCGGTAACTTGGCTGACTGACGACCGGAAAAATAGAATCGTCAGCAGGGCTACGAATAGCAGCAAAAGTATCCCTATGATTTTTTTGGCTGTTTTCGGTTTGGGCTTGTCCTGCTTAAGGACAGGCATATGTGTCTTGGACATATCCACTCTCTCCATAAAGACCTGTTATCCCCTCCTTTGCGCGGAGGGGAAGCACAGGACCTCAATTGGCTAAATCAAGCGGTTTTGGCACCGGAGATTGACGATAGATCCGTGCGCCTAAACCTTGGAACATGTTTTCAATACGATCATAACCGCGATCAATATGGTGAACTTGCTCCACCACGGTTGTTCCCTGCGCGGCCAAACCGGCAATGACGAGCGCCGCTCCAGCCCGAAGATCGGTTGCCTCCACAGTAGCTCCATAAATTCTCTGAACACCGCGTATAAACGCATAGTTCAGATCTGTGGAAATGTCCGCCCCCATACGGGAGAGTTCCTCCACATGCTTGAACCGTCCTTCGAATACCGTCTCTTTCATCACGCTAAATCCGTCCGCCAAGGACAACAAGACCATGACCTGGGATTGCAAATCAGTCGGGAACGAAGGATACGGTGAAGTCACAATACGTTCCACCGCTTTAGGACGGCTCATACAGCTTATGTTTATTATATCATTGCATATACTGGTTTGAACACCGGCGCGCTTTAGCACATGTATAAGGGAAGTTAAATGAGATGGATTGGTCTTTGTAAGCGTTACACTACCGCGGGTGACGGCCGCTGCGATCATGACGGTGCCCGCTACGATCCGGTCCGGTATGATCTCGTATTCGCAAGACTCCAGACGCTCCACGCCATGGATCGTGATGGTATCCGTTCCTGCGCCGATAATGTTCGCTCCCATCTTGTTCAGGAAATGCTGAAGGTCCTGAATTTCAGGCTCTCTGGCGGCATTGGTGAGCACCGTTGTGCCAAGCGCTGTTGCTGCTGCCATCATGATATTCTCCGTTGCCCCTACGCTGGCAAAATCCAGATGAATATCCGTTCCGACCAGCCGGCTTGCCCTGCAATGGATCTTATCATTACTCTCTTCGATTTCCGCACCAAGCGCCTGCAATCCCTGAAGATGGAGGTCGATCTTACGTTCTCCGATCGCGCAGCCTCCGGGCTGATAGATCGTCACTTCACCAAAACGGGCCAGCAGAGGTCCCATCAAAAAGATGGAGGATCGCATCTGCTTCATTAAATCTTCCGGGACATGAAACGAATTGGCAGACGAGGTATCCACAGTAACCGTCTCCAGCTCATGCTTGCATTTGGAGCCAAGACGGCTGAGAATGCTGAGCATCACTTCAATATCCAGCAGATGCGGGACATTGCTTAATCTTACCGTCCCTTCTGCCAGAAGACTTGCTGCTAGAATAGGTAAAGCTGCATTTTTTGCGCCATGGATACGAATGGTTCCTGATAGGGGCCTTCCACCCTCAATCACCAATTTGTCCAATGTATCACCTCCGAGTTTACCGCTCGCCCAGAACGTACACCTCAGGCACCATATGAATTCCGTTCTTTTCCGAGATGGTTTCCTTGATGCGTTCCATCAAAGCGAGCACGTCCTCTGCTGTCGCTTGACCGGTGTTCTCAATGAAATTGGCATGCTGTAAAGAAACTTCTGCTCCCCCGATCCGTAGGCCCTTAAGACCGGCAGCCTCGATCAACCTCGCGGCATGGTCGCCGGGCGGGTTGCGAAATACACTGCCTGCCGTTGCGGATTGGAGCGGCTGTGTACGTCGGCGACGGTCCTTGTAGGAGGCCATAACAGCTGAAATTTCTTTGCGGTCTCCTTGACGGAGCCCAAATACCGCTTCAGTCACAATCCCTTTTCGTTCATGCAGAATGGAGTGTCGGTAATCAAACGCCATATCTTTCGCAGCATACGTAACCAATTCCCCTGTTTCCAGTACAATGTCAGCGGACTTGAATATGCGTGACACATCTGACCCATGGGCACCTGCATTCATGTAGACGGCCCCTCCGACCGATCCAGGAATGCCTCCGGCAAATTCAAGACCGGATAATCCTTCTTTTCCGGCCAGAACACTGAGCTTGACAAAAGACAGACTGCCGCCTGCAGTTACCGTCTCTCCGTCAAAATGAAGCTCCTCAAATCCCTGGCCCAGCTTGATGACCGCTCCCCGAATGCCTTTATCGGCAACCAACATGTTTGAACCGCGGCCCAATTGTGTCCATGGTATGTGATGGGCATGGAGAAGAGTGACCAGTTCCCTGAGCTGCTCCTTGTTCTCAGGAATAATCAGGCAATCGGCTGGTCCGCCTATTTTCCACGTCGTGTATTTTGCCAGCGGTTCGTTCCATAATACGGTTCCGACATTGGCCTCTGATAGTAGCGATTTCCACTGCTGCATTTTAAATAAACCTCCCCTTGACTTTCAAAACCAAAAGGCCATTCCTTCAACAAGATGAAGAGATGGCCGCTGTCAGTAATGCCGGCCTCATGGGTGTGTCACGATTATAGAGTATCTTATGTCAGGCTCCATAGGTGTGTGACAATCGCCCTGCCGTTTTAGCGTTTACCGGTTAACCGGCGGATTTCTTGAACAATGACGGTAGCCGAATCCGGTTTGCCGAGTTTTTTCGAAGCCGCAGACATCGCCTCTCTGGTAGAGCGACTGGTCATGATCTCCTCAAGCTTTCGAAACAGCGTTTCAGCCGTCAAATCCTTTTCAAGAATCATGCTGGATGCGCCTGCTTCCTCCAATTGCCTCGCATTCGCCTCCTGATGGTTATTGGTGACGTTAGGTGAAGGTATAAGTACGGATGGAATGCCCAGCGATGTAATCTCCGCCAGGAATGAAGCTCCAGCACGATTTACAATCAACGAAGTAGCCGCAAGCACTTCCGGCATATTATGAACGTAAGGTACGATATGAAGATGATTCGGCATAGTACCGAGCTGCGACAGGATGGATTCCCGTGTGTTCTCAAAATAAGTATCGCCCGTAACAAACACAAAATGTACGCCTGAGTGCTTCTGTATGAACGGCGCCATCCCGATCATCGCGTTATTGATCGCCTTGGCCCCCCGGCTTCCGCCGACGATCAGTACGACCTGGCTGTCCATCGGAATGCCGAGCGTAGCAAATCCACGTTCACGATTGGCGGATAATACCGTTGTCGCACGTGGATTTCCTGTATAAACCGTTCTTTTGGCTTTAGGAAAAGAGGACTCCGATCCCTCAAAGCTGACGGCAACCGTATCCGCATATCGGCTGAGGAACTGGTTGGTGAGGCCCGGGATCGCATTCTGCTCATGAATCATCGTCGGTATTCCAAGCTTGGCCGCTGCATAAACCACCGGACCGCACACGTAACCTCCGGTACCGATCACGACATCGGGTTTAAACTCCTTCAGGAGGGCCTTCGATCGCTTCACGCCTTTGAAAAAACGCATGATCGTTTTCACGTTATCCAGCGACAGCTTGCGCCGGAACCCTGTGATATCGATGCTCTCAAACGGCAGCTTCTCTTGGGGTACCAGCTTGCTTTCGAGACCCCGCTTACCTCCGATATATAAAAACTCCGTTTTCGGATCTTCTTTTTCACATTGTCTTGCAATGGCAACGGCGGGGTAAATATGCCCCCCCGTTCCGCCGCCGGTCAATACGACACGCATACCCTTCACCTCGCATAACGGGAAATATTTAATAGAATGCCCAGCGCCGTCAGCATCAGCGTCAGTGAGCTGCCTCCGTAACTGATGAGCGGCAGCGTAATCCCTGTCACCGGCATTAAACCGATAACGACACCGATATTGATAACGACCTGTATGGCGACCATGCCTACGATACCAACAGCCAGCAGACTTCCAAAGCCATCGGATACGGTCATGGCCACTCTCATGCCCCGCCACACCAAGGCAGCGAACAAGAGCAGGACAATCAAACCGCCAATGAACCCAAGCTCTTCGGCCAAAATCGAAAAAATAAAATCTGTCTGCGGTTCAGGTACATAAGCGTACTTCTGACGGCTCATGCCGAGTCCGAGTCCGCCAAGTCCCCCCGGCCCTATAGCATAGAGGGATTGGATGATCTGATAGCCTGCGCCAAGCGGGTCGGACCATGGATCGAGAAATCCAGTTATCCGCTTCAGCCGGTAGGGGGCCGTTAGAATCAAGCCAATGAAACCGGCTACCCCGCCTAATGCGAGAAAGCCCAGATGCTTCATCTGTGCCCCTGCGGTAAAAACGATCATCATCGCAGCACCCAGCATAACGGCTCCCGTACCCAAATCAGGCTGTAACATAATCAATCCGAATGCCAGTCCAATCAAACCAAGCGGCGGCAAAAGCCCCCTCGTAAAAGACGTAATATCATAATCTTGCTTACTAAGCCAGCGTGATAGAAACAGAATCATCCCCAGCTTCATAAACTCGGAGGGCTGAATACCGAACGAGCTGATGCCGAGCCAGCTTCTGGCCCCGCCGCGAACAACGCCAACCCCTGGAATAAGTACGATAATCAGCATAAAAAAGCAGACCAGCAGTGCAAGCTTGCTGTATTTCTTCCAAACCCGATAGTCGGTCTTCGATGTGAAATACATTGCGGCAAGCCCCAGACAGGCAAAAAACAGCTGACGCTTCACAAAATAAAACTTATCGCCATAGTCATGAAATGCGAGGACAGATCCTGCACTGTATACCATGACGATTCCGATGGCCAGTAGGGCCAAAATACAGATAAGCAGCCACAGATCGGGCGCCTGGCGGTTCTTGTTCATGGAAAGGCCACCTCGTACATCCTAAGTAGGGGCTTATCCACCCCCCTACTTAAAGGTTATGCACCGCCTCTTTAAAAATGCGTCCTCGTACCTCAAAGGAAGGAAACATGTCCCAGCTCGCACATGCGGGAGATAGTAGAACAATATCCCCACTCTCTGCCAGCCCGGCAGCCTTTTGGACAGCCGAGGTCAAAGTCGCGGCGGCGTCCTTTCCATTATCGACGAGGAAGATGTCCTTTAATCCGGCTTTGGCAGCAGCATTCGCGATTTTCTCCTTGGTTTCGCCAAGAAGCACGATGGCTTTTACCCTTCCTTGCATGGAAGGAATCAAATCCTCGTAATCCGACCCACGATCAAGCCCGCCAGCGATTAATACGATAGGCTTCTTAAACGAAGTCAACGCCATATGCGTCGCCTTGGAGTTCGTTGCCTTCGAGTTATTGTAATAGGATACGCCCTTAAGTTCGGCAACGTATTCCAGGCGGTGCTCAACGCTGCGGAAGCTGGACAAAGCTTCTTCCAGCTTATCGGGGGCAACGCCGGCCGCTATGGCAATTGCACAGGCTGCCAATGCATTCGCTACATTAAATCTTCCGGGCAGTCCGATGTTCTCCACACGGATGATCTCATGCGTAAACCCTTCGCCATCTGTATAAATCACGGTACGCCCTTGATCGTCTTCGTCCGAGTCCTGGGCACCGGCAGCATACGGCGGCATGACGTGAACCCCCTCACGAAGGCTCTCACTCATCGAAAAAGGCACGATGCGCGCCTTGATATATGGAACAAGGTTTCTGCACACGGGATCATCCCAATTGAGCACAGCGGTATCATCCGCAGTCTGGTTGGCGAACAGCTTGGCTTTGGATGCAATATAATCATCCATTCCGCCATGGTAATCAAGATGGGTTTCCGCAACGTTGAGAAGGCAGGCAATACGCGGTCTGAACGCCTGTGTTCCTTTTAACTGAAAGCTGCTCAGCTCAACGACCATCCAGTCGTTTTCAGTTGCTTCTGCTGCAGCCTCGGATAGAGGCGTGCCGATATTACCGGCTACAATCGGGGAAAGACCTGCGCTATCCAGCAGCTTGCCCACCCAGGTTGTCGTCGTTGTTTTGCCATTCGAGCCCGTAATGCCGATTATCGGAGCTTCACACAGGTGATAGGCAATTTCAACTTCGGTCACGACAGGAATCTCAAGCTCAAGCGCTTTTTGAACAGGCGGGACGGAATACGGAATTCCGGGATTTTTGACAAGAAGCGTCACACCGGGATGAATAAGATCATCGGGATGTCCACCGCAAATAACAGAAATACCCAAAGCCTCGAGCTCCGAAGCTTCAGGACACTGTTCTCTTTCCTTTCTATCATTTACAATGACGAAGGCCCCAGCTTGATGCAGCACTTTTGCTACCTGTACCCCACTTTTGGCAAGACCCAATACTACGATATGCTTATCCCGATAATCATCTAGCTGCTTCATATGTTACAACCCCTTGTTGATATAAAGTCCGAGTCCCGCAAGTATCAGTCCCACGGCCCAAAATGTAAAGACAACGCGCCACTCCGACCACCCGGATAATTCATAATGGTGATGGATCGGGCTCATTTTGAATATTCGTTTGCCCCGGGTTTTGAAGGAGGCCACCTGAAGCACTACGGATAGCATCTCAATGACGAATACCCCGCCAATAATGAGGAACAGCAGCTCACTCTTGGTAACGATCGCAATGGCACCAATAGCGCCCCCGATTCCTAATGATCCCGTGTCTCCCATGAATACCTTGGCAGGGTGAGCGTTAAATACCAGAAAACCGAGAACCGCACCGATCATCGCCGCTGCGCAGAATGCCGCCGCGAACGAGGTAGACTGGATCGCCACAATGGCATAAGCACCAAAGGCAATCGCGCTGACACCGGACAGAAGACCATCCACTCCATCGGTGAAATTGACCGCGTTGCTGATCGCAAGCATCATGACCACGATGAACGGATAATAGAACCAAGGCCCCCAATCAAAGGACCAATCCATCCCTGGAACGCTTATCGCCGTGCTATGCCCGTTGGAGATCAACAGCCAGCACATAATACCGGAAAACAGAAGCTGTCCAAACAGCTTCTGTCTAGCCGTGAGTCCTAATGATCTGCGAAATACGATCTTAATATAGTCGTCAAGAAAGCCGATCAACCCGAAACCGAGCGTGGCTACGATCATTACATAGAAATCAGTATCGACAGGTGAAAATTTAATATAAGTCAGTGTAAAAGCAAGCAGAATTACAACGCCGCCCATCGTTGGCGTCCCGGCTTTTTTCAAGTGGCTCTGCGGACCGTCACTCCTGACCTGCTGGCCGAACTTCATCCGCCGCAGCAGCGGAATGAGCAGCGGAGCCGATATCACCGCAAGCACAAACGCTACACCGATTGTCAATAACAGCAATTGAAAGTCCATCAGCTCACCCCCTCACTCCATTGTTGCCGCCAGGCAGGGCCTTCAAGGCGTCAACAACCTGTTCCAGCCTCATGCCGCGCGAGGCTTTCACCATTACGATATCCTTCTCCGTTACCCGCTCCAGCAGAGCCTCGATCAGCTGCTCTTTATCCGTAAACGGAAGCACAGCCCCTTCAGGGAAGCGATCTTTCGCTTTCTTCGCCGTATGAAGCGACAATGGGCCGAAGGTGAACACAAGATCCGCATTGTCCGGAGATAAATAATCTCCAATCTCGGCATGGAATTCCTCTTCCCGCTGACCAAGTTCCAGCATGTCCCCGAGAACGGCAATCCGTCGGTGGTAGCCTTTCATATCTCCAAGCACGTCCACTGCCGCCTTAACCGCGGTAGGACTGGAATTGTAAGCATCATTCAGCACGGTGACCCCGAACGCAGTCTCCACGGCTTCGATCCGCATACTCGACAGCTTCAGATTGGCAAAGCCACTGCGAATGGCTTCATCGCCGATTCCCAAATGGGCCGCTGCTGCCATCGCCGCCAGCGCGTTGACTACATTATGACGACCGAGAAGCGGCAAGCTGAAGCCTTCGCCCGCATGCCGGTTCGAAGTGAATATGATACCTCTTGCATGGAACATGAGTCCCGTCGGATAATCATCATTGGTTTCTTGATTGCCGAACGTAAACGTTCGCAGTCCCTCGGGTTTCACCGTAGCTTCTTCAGCAAGCACCTGACGGATCAACGGTTCGTCCCCGTGATAGATCAGCAAGCCGCCTGGCTTCATGCCACTGATAATTTCAAGCTTGGCGCGGGCGATTTCTTCGCGCGAACCGAGCTGAAGCATATGCGCTTCCCCTACGTTAGTAATCACCGTCATATCCGGACGCGCAATGGTCGAAAGCAGTTCAATCTCGCGACGTCCGCTCATGCCCATCTCAAGCACGATCACATCGGTATCTTCCTTCATCGCGAGTACGGTTAACGGAAGACCGATATGATTGTTGTAATTGCCTTGCGTCTTGTGAACCTTAAACGTGGTTTCAAGCAGTGCGGACACCATGTCCTTCACTGTCGTTTTCCCGTTGCTGCCGGTAATGCCGATCACCTTTGCTCGGCTCTCGGACAAATAGGCCGCAGCAAGCGACTGGAGTGCCGTTAACGTATCCTCAACGAGAATGAGTGGCAGGTCATCGGGAATCGGTTGATGATCTCTCTGCCAGAGCACTGCACCAGCTCCGCTGGCGAGCACACTCTCGGCGAACGCATGCCCGTCAAATTTCTCGCCGACAATCGGAACAAACAGATTACCCGGCTGTATGGTTCGGGAGTCGGTACCGACCCCTTGAATGATAATGCTGTCATCTTGGTTACGTGAGAGCGTCCCGCCGCACATGTCGGCGATGCTCTTTAATGATTTATGGATCACTATTGTCTGCCCCTTATCGCGTCTTTGGCTACGATGCGGTCGTCAAAATCTAGCACTTCGCCCGCAATCAGCTGGTAGGTCTCATGACCTTTCCCCGCAATCAATACTACATCGCCCGGGCTTGCCATTTCAATAGCCTTTTCGATCGCTTTCCGGCGATCAACGATGAGTTTGTAGCTTTCTGTTGCCACTCCGTCCTCAATCAAGCCGGCTTCGATATCCTTCAGGATCAAATCCGGATCTTCGGTACGGGGATTATCGGAAGTCACCAATACAACATCGCTATATTTCGCGGCAATTTTACCCATGATCGGCCGTTTGGTCCGATCCCGGTCGCCGCCGCAGCCGAATACCGTGAGCACCCGGCCTTCAGCAAATTCATTAACGGTACGCAGCACATTTTCGAGTCCGTCCGGCGTATGTGCATAATCCACAATCACGGCGTACAGCTGCCCCTCATCCACGACCTCAACGCGGCCGTCGACTCCGGGTACGGACTCCAGGCTGTTCTTGATATCCTCGAGCGGGATTCCCTCAAGAAGCGCGGCAGCAATCGCGGCCATGGCGTTATACACGTTGAATTTCCCTACCATTCGAATTGAAATATCTGCACTGCCGCGGAATGTATCCACATGGAACGAGGTGCCTTGAGCGGTGATTGAGATGTTGCTTGCCCGTATATCCGCATTGTCTCCCAAACCATAGGTAATCACTTCCGCTGCCGTCTGCTTGGCAAAATAAGCTGAAGCCTCATCATCCGCATTCAGGACAGCATATTTGCGCGATGATTCATCCTTGGCAAAAGCGTTGCCCAGCCGGGAGAAAAATAACCCTTTTGCCCCGCGGTATTCTTCCATCGTATGATGATAGTCCAGATGATCCTGCGTCAGGTTTGTGAATATGGCCGTCCGGAAATCCGTTCCCTTCACCCGCCCCTGTTCGAGCGCATGCGAGGATACCTCCATCACGCAGCACTCAGTGCCTGCGTTCGCCATATCGTTCAAGTAACGCTGAAGCTCCAACGCCTCGGGTGTTGTTCTCGGCATCGGGAACGACCGGCCGTCATATTTCAGCTGAATCGTGCCGATGAGTCCGGTCTTCAGACCGTAATCGTTCATGATCGACTCAATCAAATACGTTATCGTGGTCTTGCCGTTCGTTCCGGTTACACCGATCATCTTCATGCGGGAGCTTGGCTGATTAAAAAAGGCATTCGCCAAACCCGCCATCGCAAAGCGGCTGTCCTTCACGATGACTTGCGGAAGGTCTACCTCAAGCTTACGCTCAACGACCAATGCCGCAGCGCCTTGGTCGGCGGCCTGGGCTGCAAACTGGTGTCCATCTACCGTATGGCCCGGCAGACAAATGAACAAATCCCCCGCTTTCACTTGTCTCGAGTCTGTTTCAATCCCCGTTATTTCAACATCTCCGGATCCTTTGATAACAGCAGCAGCCAATACGGATGATAATTGCTTCAATTTCATTGTTATCCCTCTCTCTATATATCTGCATCATCCGTCCTCGCTCGTGAACCGGATGATGCCTTAATGTTCGTGCTTGGATTCCTCCGGGTCTTCACCCATATAAATCCGAATGGTAGCCCCCCGCTCCACCCGGCTTCCCGGCTTTGGCGCCTGGGAAATGACCGTGTTGCCGGTCCCGGACTTGGCCAGCATGAAATTCATATTCAGATCCTCATACAGATCCTGAATGGTTGCTCCGACCAGATTCGGCACAGTCACGGTTGGCGTCTCGCCATATTTATATTCGCGGGCAAGCTGATCTTTACGGGGAGGAACCTTCATATAGTGCAGTGCATCCTCCAGGATGTTCTGTACAATTGGAGCAGCTACGACACCACCGAACTGAATGCCCTTCGGATTATCTACCGCAGTGTACACCACAATCTCAGGATCATCGGCAGGTGCGAATCCGATAAACGATACAATATGCTCGGTCGATGAGTACCGGCCGTTAATAACCTTCTGGGCCGTCCCCGTCTTCCCTCCGACGCGATAACCGTCAATGAAGGCCGGGCGTCCGGTCCCTTTGGCGACAACGCTCTCGAGCGCCTCGCGCACTTGCTTGGATGTTTCTTCCGAGATCACTTGTCTGACGAGCTCCGGCTTAACTTCCTCGACCGTCTCTCCCGTCTCCGGATTGACCCACGCCTTGGCCACATGCGGCTTAAACAATTTGCCGCCGTTAATGGCCGCGGACACTGCCGCAACCTGCTGGATCGGCGTAACTGATACCCCCTGCCCAAATGCCGTTGTGGCTAACTCAACCGGACCGACGTTAGCGAGTTTGAACAGGATGCCATTCTCTTCCCCATTCAAATCGATGCCCGTTTTGGCCCCAAAGCCAAAATCGCGGATATACTGGAACAAGCTTTCCTTGCCCAGCTTCTGACCTAACGCCACAAAGCCCGGGTTGCAGGAGTTCTGGACAACCTCCATGAAGGTCTGGCTGCCATGGCCGCCTTTTTTCCAGCAGCGCAGTCTTGCTCCACCGACCTCTACCGCCCCACTGTCAAAGAAGTGATCGTTCTTCAGATTAACCTTGTCCTCTTCAAGGGCAGCGGCAAGCGTAATAATCTTAAACGTCGAGCCCGGTTCATAGGTCATCCAGATCGGCAGGTTGCGATTATACGTCTCGGCTGAAAACTGCTGGTAATTGGCAGGAGAATAACCCGGCCTGCTGGCCATCGCCAAAATCTCGCCCGTCTTGGGATTCATAGCAATCGACCAAGCCCCATTCGCCTGATACTTCACCATGGCTTGGTCAAGCTCCCGCTCCATAATGGACTGGATCGATTTATCGATCGTTAGCTCCAGATTCAGACCATCACGAGGCTCGACATACTTCTCCGAGGAACCCGGCATGATTCTTCCGCCTGCATCGGACAGATAGGATATTCCGCCTTCAAAGCCCTTCAGCTTGTCGTCATGCATGGCTTCCAAGCCGGTAAGTCCCTGACTGTAGGCCCCTGTGAACCCCAAAATATGGGCTGCGAGATCGCCATAGGGATAATACCGTTTGTTATCCTCAGCAACAACGATACCCGGCAGCTTCAAATCACGAATTTCCTGAGCCAGCTCCATCGTAATTTTTCGTCCACCGGGATTTATCCGTTCCAACCTCGAACGTTTCGTAATGATTTTCTTGATATCGGCTTTGTCCATGCTGATAAGCCCAGCCAAGGTCTCGGCCGTATGGTCCGGATCTTTGATTTGTACAGGAATCGCCCAAATGGTCGGTGTCGTTATATTCGTAACTAATGCGGTTCCGTTACGATCCAAAATTTCACCACGCTGTGCCGCAAACGGAATGTCACGGCGCCAGAGGTTCTCCGCCTTCGCCGACAGCTCCGCGCCTTTCCCAATCTGCACATATGCCAGTCTGATGATCAGTGCAGAGAACAGCAAGAGCAGCAGCAGCAGGCTCCAGAGCAGTCTTCTCCGCTGCGATACCTTGGATACTTTCACCTAAGCTTCCCTCCCTGTTTGAACCCGAAAGCTCATGATTATGCGTTCTTCACATGAGTATTCGGGACAAACCCGGGTTAGAACAAGCTATTCCCCTTCTGCATTGCCTGTTGTTTCAGTTTCTTCATCGGTGGATTCTTCCCCGTTAGGATCTTCGTTGCCATCGGATGATGTTTCATCAGAGCTGCTGCTTCCCGTTATTAACTCTTGAGCCGATTTCAGGGTTAACTGTACGATTCGCTGGCCATTCTCCTTGGCTTCCAATTGCGAAACAACGTAGCCCTCACCCTGAACATTAACCTTTACTTTCATCAAAGTGAGCACTTCCATGGCATCCCTGAGCGATTCACCCTCTAAATTCGGGATTTTCATCGTTGGGCTATCCTCTGTAAGAAGATAGATCCGTTGACCAGCACTAATGATCGCATTTGCAGGCGGATATTGCTCCTTCACCGTGCTTCCGTTGCCCAAGGTCTCAAACGCTACTCCATCCTTCAGCAGCTTGGCTTTTACGTCGCTCAGCTTCATCCCTGTAAAGTCTGGTGCTTTTAGGGAATCCTTCAGCGTCGTGCCTGCATTCGATTTTTCTTTATCCTGAGTTGCATTCGATTTGGGAACGCCCCAATAATTCAAGGTCTTGGAGACGATTTCTTTGAATATCGGTGCTGCCAGCTTACCGCCGCCCTGTTCCACGTTCGGTTCGTCGATAATGACCAGCACGGCAATCTTCGGATTCTCGACGGGAGCGTACCCGATGAACGAAACGATTTGTTTCGAACGGTCTTTATAGCCGCCGCCGGATTTTATAGCGGTACCCGTTTTGCCCGCAACCCGGTAGCCGTCAATATATGCAAGCTTACCTGTACCAATGGATTGGTCGGCTACGACCTGCTCAAGGTAAGTCCCTGTTTCTCTTGCGGCCTCTGGAGAAATAACCTGCCGGACCACTTCCGGCTCGATTTTCTGAACCTCACCTGTATTAGGATCTTCGATCTGTTTCACCATGTGAGGCGTCATGAGCTTGCCCCCATTGGCAACGGCTGAGATGGCCGCAATCTGTTGAATAGGCGTTACGGATACGGCGTAACCATAGGTCATGGTAGAAATATCGGAGTCATAAGTCATGTTCAAGGTACCCAAAACTTCGACTGGGAGGTCGATCCCCGTTCTCTGAGTAAACCCAAATTCCCGAATATAGTTGGTAAATCGTTCCTTGCCAAGCATTTCGAATCCCAATTTGACAAAAGCAACGTTACTCGACTTCTTCACGCCTTCCAAGTAGGTGATAGGGCCCCAGCCTACGCTGTTAATGTCCCGGTGAGTTCTTCCACCCGCTCTTATGGAGCCGGATTGATAAATAGCACCCGGGTTAAACAGCTTCTCCTGAACTGCACTGGCCAGCGTTACAATTTTAAAGGTCGATCCCGGCTCATAGGTGGACCGCACGGCATGATTGTTAAAATTCTTTTGATTCCATTCCGAATATGTATTGGGATCAAAAGTCGGCATATTGGCCATCCCCAGTATTTCCATCGTGTTCGGATCCGCTGCGATTACCGTCATACTGATTGGTTTATATTGGTTATACGTGTCGAGCATCGCTTCCTCGATATAATACTGGATTGTATCGTCGGTCGTCAGTACTAAATTTTTCCCATTTATTGCAGGCTGATATAAATCGTTCTCACTCGGCAGCTTGACCCCCTTCTTGTCACTCTTGTAAGAAGCGAATCCGTCAGTTCCCTTCAGCTTGTCGTCATAATATTGCTCAATGCCTCCAACACCTTTACCCTGTCGATCGGTATAACCCAAGATATGAGCAGCCAATGTCTTTTGTGGGTAATATCGTTTTGACTCTCGCTGAAAGCCGATGCCCGAATCGGGAACCTTACCGGCGGCCTTTAATTTTTGATTCAAGCTTTCACTAAACTCTTTAACCTCTTCCATCTTCTCCTGGTCAATCTTCCATCCTTCACTGCGGACTTCACGGCCTTTGAGGTATTCCCCCTTATCGTCTTTAGCTTTAACCAGCTCACGAAGTTCGCCCTCATCCTTGTCGAGAATCTCATGCAGCCCTTTAACGACCTCATTCTCCATGCCGTTAGCCTGAATGACCGCAGGGTTCACAATGACCGTAAAGGCAGGCGCATCCATGGCAAGAATATCGCCGTCCCGATCCATAATCGTCCCTCGCGTGGCCGGAAGATCCTGTTTACGAGACCACTTCTTCAAAGCCTCGGCTTTCCAGAAGTCGTTATCGATTACCTGCAGCCAAAAGACCCGACCAATCAATAAAGCAAAAAAGAGGGTTATACATCCCCCTATTAGCACGGTACGCAGTTTGATTTTTTTTATCATCGGTCAAAACCTCACACTTCAATCATTTTGTCCCGAGTCCGAATTCTGTGTCCCGGATGAACCCGAGACGGGTGATAGATGGATCGTATTGTTATCCTCAATAGGCACATAACCCAACTCTTTTGCCTTGTCCAATATTTGCGTCTCCAGTGTTTGCTTTTCAACATGAAGCTGATCAATATCTCGTTTCGCTTTGAGTATATTATTGTCGGTATCATGAATTTGCCGGTTTAAGTCATAGGAATGAACATGACTCATACCAATGACGCCCATGACGGCAACCACAAACACCACGGACAACATATACAGCAGCTTTTCTTTTTGCGGAAGCTGGGAACGACGTTTGACGACTTTTGTCTTCTCGAGATAGGCGGACTGCTGCGTTTCCTTCTGTCTCTCCTGTACGGCTAAATTGCCGCGCGTGTAGGCCATGGCTGATTCTCCTTCTTCAGGGATTTTATGTTTCTACAGTTTCTCCGCAATCCGCAGTTTCGCCGAACGCGCTCTTGGATTACTCTCAATCTCTTCCGCAGAGGGGATAAGCGGTTTGCGGTTCACCAGTTTCAGATCACCTTGGCCGCCTCCGCACACACACATCGGAAAGTCTGGAGGGCACGTGCACTTGGGAATGTAGCTGTTAAAAATCTGTTTGCATATCCGGTCTTCGAGTGAGTGAAACGTGATTACCGAGACTCTTCCTCCTGGTGCAAGACATCTCACAGCTTGGTGAAGCGCATCCTTGAATGCGCCAAGCTCATCATTTACCGCAATCCGAAACGCTTGAAAACTTCGTTTCGCCGGATGGCCGCCCGTTCTCCGAGCTGCGGCTGGAATCCCTTCCTTAATCATTTCGACAAGCTCACCCGTTGTCTGAATAGGACTCTGTGCCCTTCTTTCAACAATGACCTTGGCAATTCGCCTTGAAAATTTCTCTTCGCCGTATTCATACATTATTCGTGCGATTTCCTGTTCTGGCCATTCGTTTACAATCTTGGCTGCGGTAAGCTCAGCGGATTGATCCATGCGCATATCCAGCGGGGCATCATGGTTGTAACTAAAGCCTCTCTCCCCTTCATCGAACTGCGGAGAGGATACGCCCAAATCGAACAGTATACCGTCAACTCGCGGCTGCCCGTTCTCGTCAACCTCCACTTCGTTTCGGAGCACCTCCTCCAAATCACGAAAATTGGTTTTGACAAGAGTGATCCGGTCCACATAAGGCTTCATGACTTCCCGGGCATTATTCAATGCCCAATCGTCCTGATCCAATGCGATTAACCGGCCCTTCGAACTTAGTTGGGAAGCAATAAGCGAGCTGTGCCCTGCTCCCCCGAGCGTACAGTCAACATATATACCGTCTGGTTTGATGCGCAGCCCTTCTGTTGCTTCTTGCTTAAGCACTGTGATGTGATGGAACAAAGCTGCAGCCCTCCATTGTGTCTCATTCATGATTTTTAAGTGTAACTTGTCCATTTCAATACGATGTTCCTGGCTGGTTATAAATCAAAATCAAAATCTACCAGCTTCTCAGCAATGTCGTTGAATGCTTCCTCCGATTGCTGATAGTAATTCTGCCACTGCTCCTTGCTCCAGATCTCCACTCGGCTCGATACGCCGATGACAACGCATTCCTTCTCGAGCTTGGCGAACTCGCGCAAATTGCCCGGCAAATTTACCCTTCCCTGTTTATCCCATTCACATTCCGTCGCTCCGGAGAAAAAAAACCGGGTGAATGCGCGTGCATCCGACTTCATGAGTGGCAGAGATTTGAGCTTCTGCTCCATGATGGCCCATTCATCTTTGGGGTATACAAAGAGGCAATTGTCCAATCCGCGGGTTACGATAAACGAGGTGCCCAGGAGGTCACGAAATTTAGCAGGGATGATGATTCTCCCCTTATCGTCGATGCTATGTTGATACTCCCCCATGAACATCAGGCACTCCACCCCTTAACCCCGATTCCCCACTTTGCACCACTTTCCACCACTTTAGGATAATAGATTCGGCGTCAAGAATCAAATACCTTCTAACGAGCATTTGTTTTTTTGGAACTTTCTCTCAGGACATTCGCACAAAAAACCTCCTTTCATCCCACTCGGGGATGGAAAGGAGGTTTGCAAATGATCTAAAGCTGCTGCTGTTTAGTGCTGAGCCCAGCTGTCCAAGTAAGACTTTTGCTCAGCGCTCAGGCTGTCGATTGTAATACCTAGACTTTCCAGTTTATATAAGGCAACCTGTTCATCCAATTCGTAAGGAACATTTACTACGTGGTTACCGATGTTCTTGTACTGATCATTCACGTGTTTGAGCGACAAGGCCTGAAGCGCAAACGTCATATCCATAATTTCTGCCGGATGTCCGTCACCTGCCGCCAGATTCACCAAACGGCCTTCGGCAAGCAAATAAATCTTACGACCATCTTTCAGATGATATTCTTCGATATTGCGCCGAACCGTCCGAACTGATTGAGATCGTTCTGACAAATCCGGTTTATTGACTTCCACATCGAAGTGACCGGCATTGGATAAAATGGCACCGTCCTTCATGACATCAAAGTCTTCCCCACTAATGACATCGCGGTTACCCGTGACGGTGACAAAGAAGTCTCCCAATTTGGCTGCTTCGCGCATTGGCATGACGCGGAAGCCGTCCATATAAGCTTCAACGGCCTTGATCGCATCAATCTCGGTCACAATGACGTTGGCACCAAGACCCTTGGCACGCATAGCCACGCCCTTCCCGCACCAGCCATACCCTACGACAACGACGGTCTTGCCTGCAACCACCAGGTTGGTCGTCCGGTTAATTCCGTCCCAGACCGATTGTCCGGTACCGTAACGGTTATCGAATAAGTATTTGCAGTATGCATCATTCACGGCAACCATCGGGAACTTCAGAGAGCCTTCCTTCTCCAAAGATTTCAGGCGCAGGATGCCTGTCGTTGTCTCTTCCGCTCCGCCTCGAATTCCTTCAAGCAGATCCGTACGCTCGGAGTGAAGGATCGTTACGAGATCCCCGCCATCGTCGATGATCAGATCCGGTCTGGTCTCCAGTGTTGAAATGAGGTGCTGCTTGTATTCTGCAGGATCCGGGTTATACTTGGCAAACACCGTGATCCCGTCTTCTACCAATGCGGCACACACATCATCTTGAGTAGACAACGGATTACTGCCCGTAATTGTCACTTCAGCTCCGCCAGCCTGAACGACTTTCGCCAGATAAGCGGTCTTGGCTTCCAGATGCAAGGAGATGGCGACTTTCAACCCTTTGAATGGCTGTTCTTTCTCGAATTGTTCACGCACCCGGTTCAATACCGGCATATGCGCCTTCACCCAATCAATTTTTAAATGACCTTCCGGTGCCAGTTTCAAGTCAGTAATATTGCTGGTTTGTATTGATGATGAGCTCATTTAACGGCCTCCTATGATCTGATGATTGAATTCCTGATCATTATACGTAAACGACCCTGTGAATGCCCGAAGCAGCGTATGGGATTTCCATCAGGCGATCCACCAGATTCAATCCATAACGATTCATGTATTCCAGGATGTTATACACCCTCTCCTGAGGTTTCCCTTCCGGCATCAGTGTCTGTTCAATGCGCTTCCACTGTGCCAGCGCGGCCTCATGCTGCTGTTCCAAGGCATTCCGGGATTTACTTAACAGGTATTCCATCTGCTCCAATATTTTATCTTTATTGGTTAGACCTAATTTTAACAGTCCACTTTGCATTTTGCCAAGATCTTCTATTAAAGGCTGATATAATGCTTCAAATTGTTCCCGGGTTTGACTGAATCGTTCTTCCAGATTCAACTCATCCTTGCTGGCAAGCCAAGCCTCACGCTTCTCATACAAGCGGAGGTGAACATCCTCGAAGGACAATCCATACTTCTCCATAAGCTTATGGACGGTTCCATCTACAATGGAGAATGACATTCTCGGGATGATCAGCGGCATCTGCAAACCTAAGTCGGAAAATGCATAGCGCGTAATCGCCCAATAGGAAATCTCGCCTGGACCGAGTATCGTTCCGAGCACGGGCAGCAGCGAATCCTGCATAATTGGGCGGGTCAGCACATTGTTGCTGAAGCGTTCAGGAAACTGATGCAAATCCCGAAGCAGTTCTTCCTCCGTGAGCTTAATGATGCCTTTCCGGTCTGAGAATACACGTCCTTCTCGGTAAAGAAGCAAGCGTCTGCCTTCATGCAAATAGAACAAGTTGGCTCCATTCTCGGATACATCAGCCTGGACTTCATAACCCAAACCTGCGATATCCCTTGCAGCCTGCTGGTACGAAAGTCCCATTGTTTCGTTGCGGGTAATCAACGATTCAAATATTGGCACTTCCAACGCCCGCAGTCCCGGATCTGCAGAATCCAGGAGTATTAGCCCATATTTGCCGAACATACAGCTGAGGAGTTTAGCGAATGCCTCGCTGAGCCCAGCCGAACCGTCAAGCGATTCCCTCGCCATCTTCAGCAAATCTGCCTTATATTCGCTGTCTGCCAATTGAATCTGGAGCTCTGCCAGCATCGCATTCCAATCTTCCTCAGCAACGTCAGTATAACTAACCGACGTCCTGAGTCCGTCCTTGGCATCAAGCTTGATCTTGGAAAGCTGCTGATCCTGACTCAGGAAGTACGTATGATTCACTTCATCCCAATCATGATCCTCCCCGGCGATCCAAAATATAGGCACGACAGGACGATTCAAGCGCTCTTCCGCTTCGCGGGCCGCTTGAATGACGGTAATTGCTTTATATATGACAAGCAGAGGTCCGGTGAACAAACCGCTTTGTTGTCCACCAACCATGGTAACCGTTCCTGGCTGCTCCAGAAGTTGGAGTGATTTATGTACAGCGGGATGATCATTGTGTTTCTGATTGTACGTCCGAAGACAATCTGCCAGCGCTTTACGCTGAATTCGTTTGTCTTCCGAAAGATCCAGCCATTGTACCCGCTCTGCATAGCTGTGCTCGCCGCGGTAATCTTCACCGTAGAACCCGCTTACCCGGTCGAAGTGATGAATATAATCCTGAGCGAGACGCGAAGCGAGGGATAATGGTTCCGGAACGATATTCATGAGGTATTCCTCCTATTCTACGTCGCAACCAAATCTAGATTGTGCATGAAATTTAATTTATTCTATAACATTTTGCCTTTCTTGATTGTACCGAATGTTGGCATTCTGCGTCAAAGGAAAAGAATAGCCGCCGGCACGATGCCAGCGGCTATTCTTGAAGCAGCTTTCTCATATTCAGGTCCGCTTGTTCAAGCGTAGGCTTTTGCAACCCAGTGTCCTTTGGACACTTCGACCAATTCCGAATCCTTCACGTCCAGTTGAACCGTTCCGTCTTCGCCTTTGGCAGCTGAAATCGGCCCCTGCATATCGTCTTCCAGCTTGAGACGCTTTTTGTTTGCCTCAATTTCTGGATCCGGAATCGGAATTGCGGACAACAAGGTCTTGGTATAAGGATGGATCGGATTTGCATACAGCTCTTCACTGTCTGCCAGCTCCACCATTTTACCCAAATACATAACCGCTACCCGGTCACTGATATGCTTGACCATGGACAGGTCATGCGCAATGAAGAGATAGGTCAAGCCCAGACGATCCTGCAAATCCTTGAGCAGGTTGACAACCTGTGCCTGAATCGAAACGTCAAGCGCCGAGATCGGCTCGTCGCATATGATGAATTTAGGGTTTACCGCAAGAGCACGAGCAATCCCGATCCGTTGACGCTGACCGCCGGAGAATTCATGAGGGTAACGCGTCGAGTGGTCACTATTCAAGCCGACCATATCCAGCAGCTCCTCAATCCGCTTCTTGCGCTCGGCTCGGCTGCCGGCCATACCGTGAATATCCAAAGCTTCTCCGATAATATCCGACACCGTGAATCTTGGATTCAGCGAGGCATACGGATCCTGGAAGATCATCTGCATATCGCGGCGCATCGCCTTCATATTGCCCGGAGACAGCTTGTAAATATCCGTTCCGTTAAAATTAACGCTGCCGGCCGTAGGTTCATAGAGACGGAGAATCGTCCGTCCTGCTGTTGATTTACCACAACCCGACTCTCCCACCATGCCAAGCGTTTCGCCTTCACGGATATAGAAGTTCAAGTCGTCAACCGCTTTAAGAATCTGACCTTTGCCCACGTTAAAATACTTCTTCAGGCCCTTTACCTCAATCAAGTGGTTATCCTTCATGAACCCTGCGCCTCCTTCGCCATCGGATGCAGATTCCAGCAGCGCGCCATATGCGTGTCGCTGAATTCCGTTGCGCCCGGATCCACCCGTTCACAAATTCGCATAGCTTCATCACAGCGAGCGGCAAACGGACAGCCTACAGGCGGTTTGATCAGATCCGGTGGTGTTCCGATAATCGGAATAAGCGGTTCGTCTTTCTTCTGATCCAGACGCGGCATGGAGCGAAGCAAACCTTTGGTGTAAGGATGCTGCGGATTTTTGAAAATCTCCCATTTCGTTCCCGTTTCCACCACTTCACCTGCATACATTACGATGACACGGTCACACATACCGGCAACAACGCCGAGGTCATGCGTGATCAGAATGATCGATGTGCCCAAGCGTTCCTGCATTTCCTTCATAACGTCCATAATCTGTGCCTGAATGGTCACGTCGAGTGCCGTCGTCGGTTCGTCCGCAATCAGCAGGGTCGGCTTACATGCAAGCGCAATTGCGATCATCGCACGCTGCCGCATACCGCCGGAGAACTCATGCGGATACTGATTGAAGCGCTCCTCCGCATTTTTGATACCCACCAGCTTCAGCATTTCTATGGCGTGTTTTTTGGCTTCGGAGAAAGACATCCCCTGATGCTTGATCAGCACCTCCGTAATTTGCTTACCTATTCGAATGGTCGGGTTTAGCGACGTCATTGGATCCTGGAAGATCATCCCGATATCCTTGCCGCGAATCGCTTCCATCTGTTTATTCGTTTTTTTGAGAAGGTCTTGTCCTTGGAAAATGACCTCACCCTTTTTTATTTCTGAGGGCGGGGACGGAATCAATCGCATAATGGTCTGGGCGGTAACACTTTTACCGCTTCCGGACTCACCGACGATGGCAACCGTCTCCCCCTTGCCGACTTCAAAATTCATGCCGCGGACTGCTTTTACTTCACCGCCGCGAACACGAAACGATACGTTGAGGTCCTTTACCTGCAAGATCGGTTCCATACCTTCCCACCTCCTATTTTTTCAATTTCGGATCCAGCGCATCACGCAATCCATCACCAAAAATGTTAAATGCTAACATCGTCAAGCTGATAAATAGAGCAGGGAACAACATCCGCCATGGATAGTACATCCATCCGGACAGAGCATCATTAATCATGGAGCCCCATGAAGCAATTGGTGCTTGAACTCCAAGACCAAGGAAGCTCAGGAAAGCCTCGGAAAAGATCGCGCTTGGAACCGACAAGGTCAAGGTAACGATAATCGGACCCATCGCATTCGGAATCAAATGCCGGAACAACAGGCGCGCGGTTCCCGCACCCATCGAACGTGAAGCGAGGACATATTCTCTGTTCTTAAGCTGCATAATCTCGCCCCGCACAATCCAGGACATGTTAATCCAACCGGTGATGGTTAAGGCGAGTATGATCGTTCCTAAACTTGGTTCAAATACAACGAGCAGCAAAATCGTAACGAGCAGGTACGGAATGGAATACAAAATTTCGGCAAACTTATTCATGAACTCATCGATACGGCCACCGAAATAACCCATGATGCCGCCATATATTACACCAATCATCAAGTCAATCGCAGCTGCTGCAAGACCAACGGTCAAGGAAATCCGAGCACCCATCCAAGTACGAACAAAAACGTCGCGGCCCAGATCGTCGGTTCCAAACCAATGTTCTGATGAAGGCGGCATATTCGTATTCATCAAATCATTCGTTTCATAATCATAGTTAGAGATCATCGGGCCGATAATGGCCATGATGACAATCAGGATCATAATAATCAAGCCGGACATAGCAAGCTTGTTCTTGCGCAATCTTTCCCAAGAATCTCTCCAGGAGGACAAACTTTCACGCTGTATTACCTCGGATTGTTTCTCATCAGGACCAATCTTCTGAAAATCTTCAGGTTTCAAGTTTAGTGCCGCCGGATGAGGCATACTTTGTTCTTTCTCCATGTCTACCTCTCCTTCCCGCCGGTCAATTTAATGCGTGGATCCACAAATACATATACGATATCCGTAACGAAACGCGCCAGCATCAGCAAGATGCCGTAGAAAATGGTAATCCCCATAATGACTGTATAATCGCGGTTTGTGATACTTTCCACAAACTGCTTGCCAATGCCGCCAATCCCGAAGATCTGTTCAATAACGACCGAACCGGTAATGATGTTCGCTGTCATTGGGCCGACATAAGTTACGACCGGCAATATCCCGTTTCGGATCACGTGACGGAACATAATGGCGAACCAGTTAAGACCCTTGGCCTTCGCCGTCTTGATATAATCCGCATGCAGTACTTCCAGCATGCTGGATCGCGTTAATCGCGCGATAAATGCAATCGGCTGAGCAGATAGAGCCATAACAGGAAGCACGTAGTCGAGCGGTCCTTCAAAGCCCATAACATTGAAAATGCCCGCTTTCTCTGCGAGAACGAATTGCAACAATGACGCGAGTACAAAACTCGGTACCGCGATCCCGAGAACCGAGATAATCATGGCGATGTTGTCAATCAGCTTGCGGTGATACAGAGCTGCAAGCATCCCCAGCAGGACACCCACAATAACGGATACTACGATCGCGATAAGACCCAATCGAAGTGAAGGACCAAATGTATCAACAATAATATCAGTGACGGATTGCCCCTGTTTTTTCATAGACAAACCGAAGTCACCCTGAACGATATTGCCCAAGTATTTCGTATATTGCTGAAATACCGGTTTATCTAAATCATACTGCTCCATCAGCCTCGCCAAAATTTCAGGCGATGGTTTTTTCTCTCCCATAAACGGATCGCCCGGTATGGCTTTCATAAGAAAAAAAGTGGCTGAGATCAGTATGAACAACGATACAAGCATATAAAAAAACTTACTCGCCACATACCTCAGCATTTCGCTAGCCTCCTGATCAGTTGTTCTAAACCAAGCCGTCTATATAATTGTATTATTCTAGAACGGATTGAGCATCCCTTAACTTTCACCAATGGACACAAGATTTGGAAACCTTGTGCTCATACAAAAAAATCGGGATATATATGAGGTTTTAAATGCCCCACATATATATCCCGAACCGTAATCTTTTATAAATGGTTTACAAAAGACTACTCGATATATGCACGTGTGAAATCGATATCACCTTTATAATCCAGATGAAGATTCTTCACCCATGGTTTAACCAGGGACACGCTGGAGTAGTAGTAGATCGGCATAACAACTTGGTTGTCTTCAACGAGAATTTTCTCAGCTTTGGACATCAGCTCCATGCGTTTAGCGTTATCGCTAGTTGCATAAGCATCCTTCACAAGCTGGTCATATTCTTCGCTCTTGAAGCCAGTGTCATTGTTGCCGCCGTTGGATGTCCACATATCGATATATGTCATCGGGTCGTTATAGTCTGCTCCCCAACCGGATCGTGCCACTTGATAGTTCAAAGCATCACGGTTCTTCAGGAATACGCCCCACTCTTGGTTTTGTACCTTCACAGTAACGCCGAGATTGTTCTTCCACATATCTGCAATAGCAAGCGCAATTTTCTTGTGGTTGTCATCGGAGTTATGGATTAAAGTAACTTCCGGTAATGTGGTATAGCCTTTTTCCTTCATACCTTGCTCGAGCAGTTTCTTAGCTTCTTCAAGATTTTCATCGAAGTAAGTATCCGGTACCTCTTTACGGTACTCGTCGGACTCACCCTTGATACCAGGAGGAACAAAACCATGTGCAGGAAGTTGCCCACCTTGCGTGATTTTCTCTACGATCGCCTGACGATCAATTGCCATTGCGAAAGCTTTACGGATGTTCACGTTGTCAAATGGTTCTTCTGTTGTGTTAAAGATATAGAAATACGTCGATGAAATACCTTTGATCATCAGTTCATCGCCCAATTCCTTCTTGATCGCATTCAGCTGATCCGTCGGAATATTTCCTGTTGGATGTCCTGCATAATCCAATTCATCGTTACGATAGCTTGAAAGTTCAGTTGCAGAGCTGTTCACGATACTCATTTGAACTTTTTCAAGTTTGATTGCATCCTTGTCCCAATATTGGTCGTTCTTCACAAGCTCGATCTTTTGACCTTTTGTCATTTGTGAAACTTTGAACGGACCATTACCAATCAATGTTTCCGGTTTGGTTGCCCAAGAAGCATTACCTTCAACGGAGTTGTGAATCGGGAAGTAGGTTTGGAATGACATCAAGCTGAGGAAGTATGGCGTTGGGTTTGCCAGCGTAACTTCGAGCGTATAATCATCGGTTGCTTTTACGCCGACTTCATTGGCGTCTTTGATCTTTCCAAGATTGTAAGCTTCAGCGTTCTTAATGTAATAGAGCTGATACGCATATGGTGATGCTGGAGTAAAGTTCGGATCAAGTACGCGTTTCCATGCATACTCAAAATCTTTTGCCGTTACTAAATCGCCGTTACTCCATTTGGCATCTTTGCGAAGGGTGAAGACATATTTCAATCCATCTTCGGAAACATCCCATTTTTCGGCTACGCCAGGCTCTTCTGAGCCGTCTGCACCCTTCCGAACCAAACCTTCAAACACAGCACTGATTACTGTATTCGACGTGTTATCCTGAGCCAAGCCCGGATCCAATGTAGGAGGGTCGGAAGCAAGGTTCATACGGAAGACTTGCTCTTTAGGCTTGTCCGCCGTTCCGCCTTTATTGGCGCCATCGTTCTTGTCAGCTCCACATGCTGCTAAAACTGAGCTGAAAGCAAGAATTAACGTCATGAGAAGCATTAATTTCTTTTGTTTCTTCATCTTGCGGTATCCCCCTCATAGATTTTAGGTATATGCTTATCGATTATACAACCAGTGGTCAAAAAAATCCAGAAATCAATAAATTGAAAAATCTGCCTGACCCAAAGATCAAACAGATTTATCATAAAATTCTAGTTATTAGATTGTTCTTACATCATCTTAATTATGTAGGAGAGGACGCCAAAAAATGTGAATATTATGTACCCGAAACTCATGCTGACAAACCCGAGACGCCACACGGCGCGCAGCAGCCTTTTACCGTTAACCTTGCCTTTCCAGCGGTTCTGCGCACTGCCGATCAGCCCCGCTGCAACGAGCAGCATAAGGAGAATGAGATAGAAACCGAATTTGGACTGGAATGTATTATTAAACAAGGCGGAGACCGAAAACAGCATAAAAAATGTGGTGACATCCATGGCCAGCTCCAGCGCTTGCTTTCGATTTTTATTTCTTTGCAAGACAATGAAATAAACCAGTAAAAACGGAATGAACGGAAAAGAACTTAATGTTTGAAACAGCCCCTGCAAGAAACCCATGCTAAGACCCCCTATGTATTCATCCCCTCGATGAGCTGCGTGACCAGCTCGTGTGTTGGCACAGAAATGCCATATTTTTGGCCCAAACGGACAATACTTCCGTTAATCCAGGCAACTTCCGTCGTTCTGCCGTCCATTACATCCTTAAGCATGGAGGACGTGTTACCTGAAGTCGATTGGCAGACGGATACAATCCATTCCCACAGCCCGCTTCCGTAAGGAATTCCACCAGCTTCATATACGGCGATCCCTTCATGATATAACTGCTTCATAAGCCTGACTCGTTCAGGGGAAGATAACAGCTCTCCGTTAGGAATCCGCCACAGTGCAGTCAATGGATTAATGACTGCGTTCATCAGCAGTTTGCGATAAATCATCTCATCCATTTGATTCGACAAAAAAGCTTCAAATCCTGCTCTATTCAGCTGTTTAACCAGTTCAATTTCATGATTTTCTTGAAAGAAAGCATCTAATGAGCTCCCGGCGGGCATCATTTTGCCGATTGTCGTCGTTCCATGACCGGCATGCAAAACAGAGACGCTGCTTGAACGCTTAGCCCCTTCCGTAGTAATGGCAGCGTAGATCGTCCATACCGGCAGTAGGTCCTGAAGCCGCTCCAAATGGCCTGTACCGTTCTGAAAACATATTAGTCTGCGATGATCTTGTCCATATTGAGCCAGCATCTCCGTTGCCATCTCTTCAATCCCTTGCTGCTTCAACATGAGGAAAAGATAATCCGCATCGACAGCGCCACCCGATTGCGAAAAGGATGACCATGAACAGACCGAGAACGCATGGGGGTCAACGACCTGGTGCTGACCCTTCTCCTCGATGGTTATGCCGGAAGCCCGAAGCTTGTCCGCCTGTTCCTCGCTTCGGCACCATAACGTAACACGGCAGCCTGAATCCGCAAGTTTACCCGCATATAATAACCCCAATGAGCCAGCTCCGATAATATGGATATTCATGATAATCCCCCATTATTGTAATCAATCACGAAGTACTAGTCCTAGTATATATCAGAATAATCCTCGATACGCACAAATAACCCGCCAAAGCGCATGGAATGCACTAATGCGGGTTACGGCTAGAGCAAGATAACCTTTACCTATTCGATTCGTTCCAGATTACCGTTTGCGTCCATTTTGAAGCGTGTTTTAAGCTCCTCGTCTTCTTCATTTAAGAAAGCAAGTCTGCGTGCCCGATCCATGATCTGAATCAGTGCCTTATAATCGTCGTTGACCACATGATAGTCCGTTTTCACTTCACTGACTTCCTTCAATAACCTTTGATTCTCACTGCGGAGTCTTGAAAGCTCATCCTCTTTTTCACGCAAGTTCTTCTCCAGCATTTTATACTGACGTGAACTTTCCTGAAGCCCGCCCTTCCACTGACGAAGGAAACGGATAACGGCATCGATGGACAGTGTTTCTTCACTAGCACCATCATTCTTATAGACATCGTGCTCCAGTTCCGGAGCAGCCAAGCCGGCAACCTGCGGTCCGCTTACCAAAGGCTGTTTTTTATAATAACTTCTCTTTTGACGCTGAGATTTCGCCAAGCTGATAGCATCCTCATATTTCTTGCGAACGCAGCTATTCCAACGAAATCCACAAGCTGCCGATGTCCGGCCGATTCTTTCTCCCACTTCCTCAAAGGCAGCCAATTGAGTGCTGCCCTCACGAATATGACGAAGAGTCACCTCCGCCAATATTAGGTCGTCCTCTGTACTCCATGCATCCTGTCTCACTGCTGACATACCATAAAACCCTCCTAACGACATCCTAAAATAACCGTCTTCAATACCGTAAACCGGCTGCTGAATAGGGTATAAAAACTGCTTAATTCATTTCTATGCCTCTCATAGAGTTCATAGAATCTATTTGATACTAAAATGTATTTCCATTTTGATGACAGATCATACTCTTACGAAGGGAAAAGGGGAGATTCGTCCAAATTATTCACGAATTCAATGTCTTACTTCTGGTTAATAATAAAAAATAAAGGGTTTTCTTGAGTTAGGCGTTTACACGTTTTTGCCATAACGCTATAATGTGGATAGCAGCATTATGTGCGTACATACGAGAGGAGGATATAATCGTGGCACGGATGTTTCGAGTCCTTGGCTTTTTTACCCTGACTATCGGGTTGATGGCCTTTGCCGGAGATCATATTGAAATGGCACTGCTTTTCTTCCTGCAGACTGCATTTTTCGTGATCCTGGGATATTTGAAATTCACGGAGAGAACCTATATTCTTCTCTTCTGGGCTTATATGATCGTGACCTTCACAGGCTTTAGCTATTGGACGGTCTTCATTATGGGCAAACCACTCTAATAGGTAAATGATGCAAGCGATGCTTGAAATCCACCGGCGCTCAAACTAGACAAAGGGAGGCCCGCTGGTGGATTTTCCTTGCAATTAGAGAACGAGAGTACTTAAAAGAGCGATCAGGTGCTTTAACGGCCGGATCGCTTTTTTAGTGCCTTAAGGTTGATAATTAAGTCGTATACGTCATATATTGGTTAAAATGAAGGGACATACAGTGGTTGGATTCCTTTCGACTAACAACCATTCAAGGAGGACTCCCGTTTGAATGTACGAGTAAAAAAAACTCTCCTCCCGGTCATGCTGTGTATAACCCTGTTAATCTGCATCATAGGGGCTCCCGCTCTGGTATATTCCGAGCAGGATGTAAGCCCGGTTATGCCTGATTCGGAAGAGGCGCGCAAACTTCTGGAGGACAGCCTCTCCATCGTGGAGATCGACCATGAAATCGAACGGATAACCAAACGCATCGCCGAATTGCAGCTACTTCAGAGCGAACTGCAAATCAAAATTCAGGATATGGGCTTGCGTATCGAAGACCGGCGCAATCGGGCAGGAGCTGTTCTTCGGTCTTATTACATGGGTGAACGGGATCATTTATTCTTTATGCTGTTGTCTGCAAAAGACGTAGCCGGTTTATTCCGGATCATGGACTTTTACGATATGATCATTCAAAATGACCGGGATACACTTGCGGTATATAACAATCAGTACCGCTCCCTTGCCTCCACCCAGGCTGAAGCGGCACGCAATACAGCTCGGCTCGCCGAAGTAAAGGACAGCCTTGTCAAGCAGCGTGAACGGGTGTTGGCGCTTGAACAGCAGGTTGACGGAGCACTGACAGCCAGCGGCAACCCGGATGCCATGAAGAAGCTGATTGAGGAGTTCACCCTTTATTGGGAGAACGTGGGGCTGTACGAAGTAAAGCGTCACTTCCAGGCTCTGGCTAACGCCATGGAAAATCTGCCGCAATTCGTCCAAGGAAGTAAGAATATGCTGAAAACAAACGGCAAGGAGTACACCATCAATATCCATGAGGACGATCTCAACGCATTTTTAAGATCCGAAGATGAAATCTTTAACAGCTTTGCTTTCCATTTTGACGATGGAAAAGTAATAGCTTCGGGTGAGAGCGGAAATCTGTCGCTTCTAATTGAAGGAAAATACACCGTGATCAACGAACCGGAGAATGCCATCATGTTTCAAGTTGACAAACTCGTGTTCAATCGGCTGGAATTGCCTGACACCACGCGCAGAGCCCTGCAGGAAGAATTCGACATGAATTTTTATCCTAAACAGTTGGTGTCTTTCTTAAAAGCAACGCAGGTATCCAGCCAAGATCAAAGATTAGTGGTCAAAATGGAGCTGGATTTATAGAAAAAAAGCTGCCCTTCACTTGGGCAGCTTTTTTTAAGGTTGAGTAGGCGTATACAATTCCATATATTGTTGGATCGTGATTTCGCCAAGCAGCAATCGATTCGCTGCTTGGCTATACGTTTGAAAACCTTCCGAATCGCCAAAATTCAAAGCGGCCGGCTCATTTCGAGAGAGCAGCACCTGGGCTGGAACCGCCGCTTTTTGCCAAACGCCCCGATCACTTAGGTTTGTACCCATGACATACAACTCAGAAATAACGGGCAGCGTTCCTGCCGCTCTGCTCCATTCACGCTGCATTGCTTTGCCAGTCATATACGTAATCCATTTCATGGCAAGCGCCGATGATTCCGTGTGTGCGGCTACCGCAAAACTTCGGGTTCGGACAACCGGCGTATCCAGATGCGCCTTCCCCATAGCCAATGCAAGTGACACTCCATCGGCCTCTTGATCTGAAAAGCTCGAATACGGCCCAATGACCACGGCTGCTTCCACCTTATCGGAGGTTGTAGATTCTTGGCTATTAATCTCTGCCTCTGTCGCTCCTTGCGCTGATTCTGCCACTCTTCCATGATTATGAATCAGCATATCAAGCACCTCTTGATCCGGCTTGGAGGGATCACCTTCGAGCAAATGAACCGCCGCACCGAACGCGTAAGGGTCATTCCAGTCAAATGAGAGGACAGGGCTTACCTTATGCCGCTCCAAATATTGCTGCCAAGCCTGACGGCTCTCTGGCACTTTAAATGGTTCGCCTCCCTTTCCCTTGGACTGCCAAGTCATAATATAGGGGTCTATATCAAACGGCATTCCCCATTGATACCCGTTCCACTGCAGCGACGGCAGAAGACCATTCAAGATATCTTCGCCTGGCATCGTGCCTTGAGAAGCGTCAACAGGCAATAAGCATCCATTCATTGCAAGCGCTTTAATTAAGTGTGAATCCATTAATACAATATCAGGTCCTTCACCAAGGGACATCTCGAGCAGAAACGACTCTTTCTGTGTTTCACTCGTTTCCAGAGGCGTGATTTCAATCTCTGCACCGGTCTCTTCCATAAAACGCTCATTAAGAGCTTTAAGTTGTCTCAGTTCATCGGGGTTTAACTGAACACCGACCTTGATCGGGCCCAGATTGGTCTCCGGTACCTCCGGTCTTTGCTGTGGAGGATTCGGTTCATCCCCCGGGGGCTCTCGTCTAGTGTGGTGAGTGAAGTCAAAGCTGGGAGATAAACTGGATAAAGACAATAGTAAAATGGCAAATAAGAACCAATATTTCTTCCGCTTCATATCCCATCTTCACTCCTTCAATAGTCACATGCCCTTATTTTACCAAACTTCTAGTGCTCTTGTCCTATCTTTTTTGTTAATAATCTAGTCCAGATTTTACTAATTAACGATGGGAAGGAAAAAAGACTGTCCTATGAGTCTTGAACAGTCTTTATCATACAAGTTACTTTGCGGTATCATTTCTCGGGAAATATATGATTACAATAAGTCGGCAGCCAGCTGAGCCAGCTTGGATCGTTCCCCTTTTGTCAGCGTAATATG
Source organism: Paenibacillus sp. ISL-20 (assembly GCF_018613005.1). NCBI lineage: Bacteria > Bacillati > Bacillota > Bacilli > Caryophanales > Paenibacillaceae > Paenibacillus > Paenibacillus sp. ISL-20. Next base: position 151,796 of record NZ_JAGGRD010000018.1, on the reverse strand, counting down.
CCCGCTCAGATTTTCTTGCTTGAAGCGTTCAACCACATAGGTCAGCCCATTACTCACAGCATCCAGGTAAGGATGATCAATCTGCTCCGGATCTCCCATCAGGATCACCTTACTCCCTTCTCCCGCCCGGGAAACAATCGTCTTAACTTCATGACGGGATAAGTTTTGAGCCTCATCCACAATGATGAACTGACCTGGTATCGAGCGGCCCCGGATATAAGTCAGGGCTTCCACCTGGATGCTGCCAAGTCCCATCAATATTTTATCGATATCACCCGATTTTTTGGTGTCGAACAAATATTCCAGATTGTCATATATCGGCTGCATCCATGGTCTTAATTTCTCTTCCTTTTCGCCAGGCAAATAACCGATATCCTTCCCCATCGGAACGACCGGACGCGCAATCAGCAGTTTTTTGTATTTATGCTCATCCTCCACCTTGGAAAGGCCTGCTGCCAAAGCCAACAAGGTTTTTCCTGTTCCGGCCTTCCCCGTAATGGTGACAAGCGGAATATCGTCATTCAGTAGAAGCTCAATCGCCATACGCTGTTGGGCGTTACGGGCGCTGATGCCCCAAACAGGTTCATTGCTTAAATGAAGGGGTTCCAATCTAGTTGCATCCTCATTCACTTGAAGGAGGGCAGACTTTCCTGATCCCATCTCATCCTTCAGAATAACAAATTCATGGGGATAAAGTGGATAAGACAATTGAAGAGGTTTAATCGGCAAATAACGATAGCTGTAGAATTCATCAATCACCGAAGGGTGAACCTTTAGGGTAGAGAATCCAGGATACAATTCACTGGGATCGGCTGTACGGTCCGATAGATAATCCTGTGTCGTTAGTCCGAGCACATCGGCCTTAATTCGAACAAGCACATCCTTGCTGACCAGAACGACAGGTCTTCCGCCCTCCTTCGGCTCCTCCTCCAATTTATAATTTAACGCGACAGCCAATATCCGGTTGTCGTTGGATGCTTCACTAAATAACTCCTGTACCTTGACGAAGCTGCGATGATTAAGCTCAACCTTCAATGTCCCGCCATTCTCCAGAAGAACCCCGTCATGAAGATGACCTTGTTCTCTTAACCCATCAAGCAATCGGGAGACCGTTCGGGCGTTGCGGCCGATTTCATCCGCATTTCGCTTCTTCGAGTCAATCTCTTCAAGAACCACCGCAGGAATGATGACTTCATGCTCATCGAATGCATAAATCGACTGAGGATCATGAAGTAATACGTTCGTATCCAGCACAAATATTTTTTTCATCTTATCCCTCCACTGCTTCTTCATCAGGTACACACATAAACCTTTCCGTCCCGGACATAATAAGCGTAGCGACTGGAGTCATTTAGTGAACTATACTACGAAAGGACAGATCAATCTATGAGAGCTGCTCTATCCATAATGCTAACGGTGTTGTTGCTCGCAGGCTGCGGGACCGCCAATCACAATGCATCACCCTCTCCTCGTGGTAAAACCAATGGAACTACTGCTAACAGTGTCCGCAACATGAATGGAAACAGAGGTTATACCACTAACAATGTAGAGGGCACAACTCCGGATAACACGAATACGGGACGAGTCGGCAACGTAAATGATAACAACGGACAAGTCGACGCTACAACCGCGAATCACCTGAAATCACTTGCCGAGAGGGTGCCCGGCGTTAAAAACGCGAACTGTGTTGTCATGGGAAAAACGGCTGTTGTTGGACTAAATGTAGATGGAGATTTAGATCGAGCAGAAGTCGGAACCATCAAATACACAGTCGCGGAAGCCCTTCAATCCGATCCGGCAGGTGCCAATGCACTTGTTACGGCCGATGTGGACGTTGCAAACCGGATTGCCGATCTTGGCCGGCATATTCAGGAGGGGCATCCTGTTTCAGGACTTGCCAGTGAACTTGCTGACATCGTAGGTCGTATCATTCCACAGTTACCTAAAGATGTAACGCCTCGAGACGGGAATGTACAGCAAAAGGGTACACAAACGGTAAAACCGAATAACCGAGGCCATGTACCAGCTAATCCACACCAAAATAAGTAAGCAACTTGAGGGTAAACTCGCGAATCAGCAGAAGACAAATCCTGTCATTACCCGAGTTTGTCCGTCACCTAACCCCAAATTTCATACAAAAAAGCCCAGTGAAGCTCACTGGGCTTTTTTAAGGTCATAACAACGCCACTAACGAGCATTTCTGCTTCGCCAGTGACATGACCCGTATCATATTCAGAGTTCTGCAGTCTGTTCGGTGTGAAATGGACACCCATGTCGAATGAACACGCCTGAAAAGACATGGAATCAGAAGGATGACATCTGAAAGGCTCCCATCCCCAAATGGAATCTGCTCGCACAAATGCATGGGCAGAGTAATCAGTCTGCCGATTACAGATCAATGGTTGTGTCGTATGCATCATAAGGTAGGACATGCCTTCGGCCTCCTGTACAATGATCTCCATCTGATACATTGTATTATAGCATACAATAAAACTTGCCTTCAATTGTCACGGAGTTGTTGCAGAATCCGCTTCTGTTCCCTGCTCGCCAGCGTTATGCTTGCCGGCAAGCTCGTCTTGCAGCGCTTGTTTCGCTGCGTTGAGTTCATTGTCGTTAATGTAAACGTTAGGGCTTCTCCACTCACCGGTAATCGGCATGAATTTAACGTCATCTTTACCAATATCATAATAAGTCGTGAGCAAGTTCCGGATCTGCTCCTGCTCGAAATCGGTGGTCATGTTGTCGCTGACCGCATCCAGCGCATTACCCACTTTAGTTACGCCGCCAAAAGACTTCATTTTGTCGAGCAGGGAGTGTAGTACCTCACTCTGACGGGCATTGCGATCAAAGTCATTGGATTCCTTCGTCTTCGGCGTACAGTTCCGAGATTTACGGTAACGGACATAATCCAGCGCTTTCTTGCCATCCAGCTTCTGAGGGCCTGCGGTTAGGTTAATATCCGTCCCATCCGCACTGTCGCGGTAACACATGTTGTACTGAACGTTAACATCCACTCCGCCAAAAGTATCCACCACTTCACGGAATCCCTGGAAATCGATAACCGTTACATAGTCGATATTAACGCCAAGATACTTGCTCATCATGACTTTCATTTCTTCTTCTGCCGGAATGCCGCTGCCCGGTTCCTTTTTCTCGGCAGCATTGTATGCCGCTTTAAACCTTGGGTAATAAGCGTTCAGTTTACTCGCTTTGTATCCTTCGAGTTCAATGAGCGTATCCCGCGGCAGTGATACCAGCGTTGACGTATTGGTTTCCGGATGCATGGTGGCGACCATGACCACGTCCGTCAAGTAAGTCCCCGTCTCCGGGCGATGATCGGTTCCCAAGAGAAGCACCGTAATCGGCTTTTCTTTTGCGGAATGGCCTGGAGCTACAGGCTTGTCGATCCCGCTTTTCTCAATCACTTGATTACCCTTTACGTACAAGTATCCGGCATAACCTGCTGCAGTTAATACTGCGATTAACAAGACGATAAGAATGAATTTAAAAAATGATTTCCATGCGCTTTTTTTCTTTTTTGGAACTGGCTGATTCTTGCCCTTCCCCCCACTTTTGGCTCTCGGAGGGAGATTGGTATGAGTAGGATTCATATCATAACACCTTATTTCATTCAAATTAGATGAATGTCCGATAAACGCTTCAAATTTCGAAGCATTTACCGGACCATGGTTGACTTCTCTCTCTTATAAACGATGGGGACTGACAAAAAGTTGCCGTATAGTTGTTACCTGAGTTGCTAAATTTCTACAAAGCTTATGACTTCGGCTCGGTCTGAGCCTTCTTCTTCTGACGATCTTCAACAAAATATCGAATACGCACCATCAGCATCAATGCCACAGCTACTAACAAGCACTGGATAATCGGCAGCTTATCAATCTGAAACACAAGCAGTATCGCCGAGCCCAAGGCCATCAAGATATACAGGAGAATCTCCTTCAACAGAGGAAGTTTCTGTTTCACCCGGAATACCTTGTTATAAACGTAGGTGATCAGCACAAAAATCACGATATAAGAGATGAGTGGGTGCGCGGCAAACCATTCTTGCATGATAGGTTCACTCCTTTTGGACAAGTAGATCTCTATCTATTATAGATTTGCTTGTGCCATTTTACGATGCTTTTCTGCACGTTCGCGCTCACTCTTGTTCAAGATCTTCTTACGAAGACGAACGGACTTCGGTGTAATCTCGCAATACTCGTCATCGTTCAAGTATTCAAGCGCTTGTTCCAGTGAGAAAATAATCGGTGTTTTCAATTTAACCGTGTCGTCCTTCGTTGCCGAACGTACGTTGGTCAATTGCTTCTCTTTACAAATATTAACAACGATATCGTTATCGCGGGTATGCTCCCCGACAATCATACCTTCATAAATCTCAGTTCCCGGTTCCAGGAACAGGGTTCCGCGGTCTTCCACCGACATCATGCCATAGAACGTGGAAGATCCGTTCTCCGTGGAAACCAGTACGCCTTGGTGACGTCCACCCACTTGACCGCCAATAAGCGGACCGTAGCTGTCGAATGCGTGGTTCATAATACCATAACCGCGTGTCAAAGTCAGGAAATGGGTGCGGTAACCGATAAGTCCACGAGCGGGAATCAGGAATTCCAGACGCACTTGACCATTTCCGTTATTCACCATGTTTACCATTTCAGCCTTGCGTGTTCCGAGACTTTCCATAACAGAACCCATGCTTTCTTCTGGTACATCAATCATAAGACGTTCGATCGGCTCCATTTTGACGCCATCAATTTCTCTAACGATAACTTCTGGTTTGGATACTTGAAGCTCATAGCCTTCACGACGCATATTCTCAATCAAAATACTGAGGTGAAGCTCACCGCGTCCCGATACGATATAGGCGTCAGGGCTCTCCGTCTCATCCACTCTCAAACTTACGTCCGTTTCCAGTTCTTTGAAGAGACGGTCACGCAGTTTACGGGATGTTACCCATTTGCCTTCACGTCCGGCAAAAGGACTGTTGTTAACAAGGAACGTCATTTGCAAGGTTGGTTCATCAATTTTAAGGACAGGCAATGCCTCCGGATTCTGTGGATCCGCAATGGTCTCTCCAATGTTAATGTCTTTGATACCTGCGATCGCCACGATGTCGCCGCCACCTGCTTCAGCAACCTCGATCCGCTTCAATCCTTGGAAGCCGAACAGCTTCTCGATACGGGCACTCTTGGTGGAACCATCACGAAGCATAACGGTAACCGGTTGGCCTTGCTTAATGATACCGCGGTTCACACGGCCGACGGCAATACGGCCCAGATATTCATTGTAATCCATCAAGGTAACGAGAAACTGAAGAGGCTCGTCCACTTTCTCAGTAGGGGCAGGGATATGGTCAATAATGGTCTCGTAAAGAGCAAGCATGTTATCATCTTGCTTCTCTGGATCCATACTTGAAGTACCGTTTAGGGCTGATGCATATACAACGGGGAAGTCCAGTTGGTCGTCATTCGCACCAAGCTCAATGAATAGATCAAGCACTTCATCGATCACTTCTGCTGGGCGGGCGGCCGGACGGTCAATCTTGTTCACAACGACGATGGGAGTCAAGTTATGTGCAAGAGCTTTACCTAGCACAAACTTAGTCTGAGGCATACATCCTTCATAAGCGTCAACAACGAGCAGAACGCCGTCGACCATTTTCATAATACGCTCAACTTCACCACCGAAATCGGCGTGTCCAGGTGTATCCACAATGTTAATCAAGAAATCTTTATACGTAATAGCCGTATTCTTGGCTAGGATGGTAATTCCGCGTTCGCGCTCCAAATCATTGGAGTCCATCGCGCGTTCCTGCAGCGTCTCATGCTCCCGGAAAATACCGGACTGCTGCAGCAGTTGGTCTACAAGTGTTGTTTTGCCATGGTCAACGTGAGCAATAATGGCAATGTTGCGAATCTGATCTCTTGATTGCATAAATATATCTCAAATCCCTTCTGTTCGAATGAGCCACAAAGAAAGCGCCGGACGACATGCCGACGCTTCAACATACATCCTATAATATAGGTAAACGAGCAGGAAAATCAAGTCTTTTCAGAAAACTTCCAGCAACTTTTACCTCTTACCAATTACCAGCCTCTGCTCCATTTATTATTGCGCCCGGAACGATTGCGGCCAAAGATCATCCAGATACCCGCTGCGATTAAGATCAGGGCAATAATGTAGAACGCCCCAGTCTCAAGCCAGGTGAAGATGAATATCAAAACGGAAAGCACCGTCAGTCCAAGCGCCACCGGCAGCGCTGCGCCAGGTCGCGGGCTCTCGTACAAATAATATTCATACAAGCCGACAGCCACACCGAGAATTAGCACAGGCCATAATGAAGTCATCAGTCCCCATCCCCCGATATTACATATGAAGAACAGAAGCCCATATACCGTCAGAATACCGCCTGGAATAAGGATTGCGGCAGAGGCACGGCGACCAAAAAACATGATATGCAAAAAAATACCCGGCAGCAGCAAGACAAGCGGCCATAACGTTCTTCCCAGAAATCCAAACACACCAAGCTTACCGAGCAAAATAACAACTCCAGCAACAACGATGAATATACCCAACGCCAAATCTTTTCTGGAGGACATTTGATCACCCTCTCTTCAATATATGTATCACCAAAAATAGCGGTTTCTAAAAGAAGCAGTTACGTTAATTTTAGCCCAAACCGACAAAAAAAACCATATCCCGAGCTTGTTCCACTTGAAATAACCTAGGCCCATCCCATATACCTGCATGAAGCTAACAAAAAATGGACGACTGCACAAGACAGTCGTCCATTTTTTTGATTGAACACTCCCGCCTTCGCGAATAGGCTGTTGAGTTAATCCCGTTACATACCGGGCCGTCTTACCGTCTGTAATCCGCCTATGAGAACGACAGCACCTGCAATAACAATTGGCAGCAAACTGTGGGCATAAGGCATCCAGTAAGCCAGAATCAGCCCTACGCGGGAATCCTGTATGAGCATTTCGCCTGCTGTAAAAGCTAGAATGCCGGCACCTATGTAAAGCAGCACGGGAAACTTGTGAAGCAGGCTTGAGATCATCCCGCTTCCCCATACAACGATGGGAATGCTTAATAATATTCCGATGACAATCAAGGCAAGATCGCCTTTTGCAAGCCCCGCAATGGCCAAGACATTATCCAGGCTCATCACGAAATCGGCAACCAAAATTGTATTGACAGCGGCCCATATCGTTGAAGCTTTGGCCAAGCTTGCATGGTCCTGTTCTTTTTGCATCATGAGTTTGACTGCGATCCAGATCAACAGTAATGCGCCTCCAGCCTGCAAAAATGGGATTTTCAGCAGCAACACCGCCAAAAAAGTCAGAATACACCGTAAGAGAACAGCCCCTGCAGTCCCGATCCAGACCGCCCGTCTGCGATGTATTTCGGGAAGGTCTTTGCTGGCCATCGCGATAACCAGGGCATTGTCGCCACTGAGTACAAGGTTGATCATCAATATCTGTCCCAACAAAAAAATCGTCTCCACTAGAACAACACCCCCATTCTACACATATGTGGTAATGGTCCAGGCTATGCTTGCACAACGGGAAAAATAGGCCTATAATTAATCCACTTTGTTTAATGGTGGAACCGTATTCTAAGAGGAGTGACATTCATGGAAACCACAGCCGCTGAATTTTTTCTTGCATTAATCAACATTGTCTTCTTGGATCTGATCTTGGCCGGGGACAATGCCATTGTGATCGGTCTTGCAGCACGTAATCTTCCGAAGGAAACCCAGAAAAAAGCAATTATCTACGGCACTGCCGGAGCTGTTATTCTTCGTATCATTGCCACCATCCTCGTTGTCTGGCTGCTTAACATCCCTTGGTTGCTGCTTGTGGGAGGTGTACTCCTGATTGGCATTGCCTACAAGCTGATGACCGACGACAATAATGACCACGATAATATAAAAGCCGGCAAAAGCCTTGGCGCTGCCATTCGTACCATCATTGTAGCCGACGCTGCTATGGGTCTCGACAATGTCATTGCCGTTGCAGGCGCAGCCAAACACAATGTGATCCTTGTAACGCTAGGCCTGCTCATCAGTGTACCCATCGTGGTATGGGGCAGCACATTGTTTATCAAACTAATCAACCGCTTCCCATGGATTATCTATGTAGGCTCTGCGGTACTTGCGTACACGGCGTCCTCCATGATTACCGAAGAGAAGCATTTTCTGGTATATTTCGAAGCACACCAGCTTATAAAATATCTCTTCATAGCTGCCATCATTATCGGTGTGCTGACTGCAGGACATCTGAAAAAAAGATCTGCCGGGCGCCGCAAGTCATCTACCCAGTCATAATTGAAACTCCATACGCGCGATAAAAACAACACCCCAAGGCTTCCAAGAAGCTTTGGGGTGTTGTTTATGTTGAACTTAGCTTGATACTCGATTAGAACCAGCCTTCGTTTACCACGGGTTCTGCATGCTTCTCGCCTAGCTCACCGATTTTGCTGTCCGGGGTTATGATCACGGTCTCCGTACCTTCAATCGCAACTTGGATCCGTGCAGGTAGCTCGGTAATGGAAGCCTCCACCTTCTCGATGATCTTCAAATTCGGATTGGTGGTGGGCGATTTAGGCACAAACAACGTACAGCAATCCTCATACGGCAAAATCGATGTCTCGAATGTGCCGATGTCCATTGCGATATTGATAATATCGTTCTTATCCATCATAACGAGCGGCCGCAGCAGCGGCAGCTCGGTGGCTCTGCCGATCACATTCATACTCGGCAGCGTCTGGCTGGCAACTTGTCCGAGACTGTCTCCCGTCACGATAGCCAATGCCCCTTCTCGCTCCGCAAGCGAGGAAGCAATCCGTAACATCGCTCTGCGCATAAACGTAATGATCAGATTATCCTGGCCGATACCGATAAATGAAGTCTGTACATCGGTAAACGGAACCAGGTGCAGCTTGATTTTGCCGGTGAAGCCCGATAACAGCCTGGTTAGCTCCATCACCTTTTCCTTCGCCAGTTGGCTCGTGTAAGGGAAGCTGTAGAAGTGTACACATTCAATTTCAAGACCTCTGCGCATGGCCGACCAGCCCGCTACAGGACTATCAATCCCCCCCGAGAGGAGCAGCATGGCCTTCCCATTCGTGCCAATCGGGTACCCGCCGGCGCCGGGGATTACTTCATAATACAAATACGTCTCGTTCTCCCGAATCTCCACGCGAAGCTCCATATCGGGCTGCTTTACCTTTACTTTAAGCTGGGGATAGGTTCGCAGCAAAGGCGATCCGACGAAATGGTTCATCTCTTGCGAGGAGTGGGGGAATTGTTTCCACACCCTTCTCGCATTGACTTTGAAGGTTGACGGGTCAGCCAGTTCCTTCTGTCCCACAAAATCAACCGCTGTTTCGATAATGCGGTCAAGCTCGGAAGGACATACGCGAACCGGACTGATGGAAACAAGACCAAATACTTTTTTTAGAACTTGGATCAGAGCCTCGGGTGACTCCCCGTTAAGCTCGACGTACAAGCGGCCGTATTCCTTTACGATTTTTGCTCCCGGAAACGGTTTGAGCACGCTTCGAATATGATTCAATACCGATCTCTCGAATCGGTTGCGGTTTTTGCCTTTTAGGGTAAATTCGCCAAAGCGAAGCAGCAGTTTATCGTAAGTCATCTTCGGTTACCCTCTCTTTCTATAATGGGACGCAGGTTCCCGCAAACTTTTGCCAAGACTTCGACTAGTCGCGCTGCATCGCCCAACTGATGCTCTTTGCCAAGACTGATACGAATTCCGGAGGAAGCAACGTCCATGTCCTTCCCCATCGCTAACAGGACCCGGCTGGGTTCGATTAATTTAGAGGAGCAAGCGGATTTGGTTGATACGAGCATGCCCATCTCTTCCAGAGCATGGACCATCACCTCGGGTTTTAATCCCGGATACGAAAAATGAAGGATATGTGGCGCGCTCTGCTCACTGCTGTTTAACACCAATCCCGGAATTTTGTCGATGCCCTGGAGCAGAAGCTCCCTTAATTCCGTCATTCTTGCATAAAACTCGGGCTGGCGTTCTCTGGATAACCGCACGGCCTTCGACATCGCTACCGCTCCGGCAACATTCTCCGTTCCTGCCCGGTGCCCATTCTCTTGGGATCCGCCCGATACCAACGGAAACAACTGCACGCCTTGCTTAATGTACAGCACGCCCATTCCTCTCGGGCCATTGAATTTATGTGCAGACAGGCTGTACAAGTCGGCCTGCCACTGGGAAAGAGTCACCGGCAGCTTGCCAAATCCCTGTACGCCATCGATATGCAGCAGCGTTCGTGAATTTCGTTCCTTGACGATACGCCCCACCTCAGCCAGCGGCTGGACGGACCCCGTCTCATTATTGACATGCATGATGCTGACGAGCACTGTATCTTTGCGCACAGCTTCCGTCAAAGCAGCCAGATCGACCACGCCGGCGGCATCCACCGGGAGATAGGTCACTTCCCATCCCCGCGTTTCCAGCTGTTTGCAGCATTCATATACGGAAGGATGCTCTGTTCCCGTCGTGATGATATGCCGGCCCCGGCTGCTGTACTGCATCGCAGCCCCTTTAATCGCCATGTTATTGCCTTCGGTTGCCCCGGATGTGAATACGATCTCCGTCGGCTGAACGTCCAGCGCGGCTGCACACACCTCTCTTGCCTTCTTCAGCAGTTTGGCGGCAGCCTCGCCTGAACGATGAAGTGCTGACGGATTAGCATAATGCATTTTCATGATTTCAGCCATTGTGTCCACTACATCATCATAAGGAGGGGTCGTTGCAGCGTGATCCCAATATATCAAGGTAAATTCCCCTTTCCATCATACGCATTGCACGTTGTAGAACTTATTATTCCAGACCTTTATATTTACACAAAAAGACCAAACGGTAAAGCCGCACTCCATCTTAGATCGGACAAAGTGGCGCTTATCGTTTGATCCTCTATCAGGTTACTATTTATCCCCAAGCGGGTTTATAAAGTGTATTTTGATTGAGCGTTCATGACTTTACTAATGTATGCCTGCGTTTCCTCAGGTAATTCATGAGCAACAGACATCAACTCTTCATCACTGGATACACCCATATTCGCGATACGGGTTGGACCTGCATTATACGCTGCAAGTACCATAGCCTTTTCTCCGCCAAACCGCTGAATCAGATTGGACAGATATTTAGTACCACCTTCGATGTTCTGAGCCGGATCAAATGGGTTGCTTACCCCAAGTCCCCTTGCTGTGCCGTCCATCAGCTGCATCAGGCCCTTGGCCCCCGCAGAGGACACCGCATTCGGATTAAAGGAGGATTCCGCATCGATGACCGCTTTAATCAGCGATACCGGCACTCCATACCGTTCCCCTGCCGCTGTAATTAAATCCTCAAAGGTTGTTGGCTTTGTTGCCCCCGTGTCATGCACGACCCCCTCCATTGGTATAGACGAGGCGGATTCATCTACAGCTCCTAGCTGCTGCCACAACAGTCCATCCTTAAAGGTTACGCCAGGCGCAAGCTGTGTCATGGAACGTTCAACCGGCTTGGAGGTGGAATCTTCGGTAAGCAAGCTGCTTAGCACATTGACAAATCCGGTTGCCGACTCGGTGGAATTCGTATTCATCTGTGGTATATCCGTCATTTGCTTCCATGATATCGGATCTATTTGCATCGTTTAACTCACTTTCTGCAGCAAAATTTCAAACTTGTCCTTTATTTTATCATGGAACTGGAACAATCTGCTAGACCTATTCGGCAAAAAAATAAGCGAATCAACCACTCACTGGTTGACCCGCCCATATTCACATCATTACAAAATGAATTACCTACTGAAAGGAATCAAGATAAAATAACTGAGCGTTGCCAATATGCCGAGTCCGATCGACCACGCGCCTGTCGTTCTGCTGCCTTTGCTGTACGCGTAATATCCAACAACCGCTGCGATGGGCCCCAGGATAACCGACCACATGAACAAGGAGGCGATGCCCAATACCAAGCCCACATATCCGACAGTCCGTCCGGTAGAAACGTCTGCCTTATCCTCGTCTGCTCTTCGTGTTGAGGCATCCATAGGGGGAGCAACCTCGGTTGCATATTCCTCACGGTGATCTTTGCGCGGGAAGTCTACCCTGTTTCGCTTGCCTTCAACAACCTTCATTTTGTGATTGCGATGTTTTTTATCCATAAACGTGCTTCCTCCATTTCCATCATCCTAAAGTGCCCAGAACCCGGACTTTATCCGGCTTTTTTCCTGTCAGCCCTTCGGCTTAAAGGTCAAACAGCAGGTCTCGGAAGACTTGTCAGCAACATCCTGATGGTCGTCTACGTAAGGCTCTGCTCCATACTCTTCATTGAGTTTCACATTCGCATGACGGTCAATTTCAATCATAATCATCTCGGCATGACATAAGTTTTGTTCTCCCCAGTAATGGCAATTGCTGACACTGCACTTCACTAATGGTTTGGCTTCGTTGGCCATTTTAGCATCACCTCGTCAACATTTTTTCCTTAGTTTACTGCCGGTATGCACAAGAACGATTGTCAGTTGGTGCCTAAGCAGCAAAACGCAAAAAGAGATGCCAATGATTGGCATCTCATGAGTATTCCTTAATATGTTAAGCGTGACTTTTCTCTGATTGCATACGGCGCTCCGTCAAATAATCGCTTTCGTAATAAGCAAGATCATCACGTAGCTCTTCATAAATCTTGGTAATGTTCATAATGACATCACGGGCAGGACGAACCGGCTTCTTCCGGAAACGAATCGCATCCTGTCCAGTATAGGCGTAACGACCATCTTCGGAATAGCTTTCATTTTTGGGATAGAAGAAACTGTTGACACAGCGGTGATACAAATTATACAAAGCCTTCTCGGCAAAATCGATATCAAAATTAGGGCGACGCTGTACAACACCTAGCTTCTCATAGGAAACTTCAGAAAACACAAGCAAATGGCGAACATCTGACAGAAATCCTTTGTAAAAATGAACGGTTTCCTCGTCCTGTTCCGTTACCAATTGGGATAAAGCATGTTCGTTCAAAAACGTTTCCATAATCGAAATAGCAGATTTCAACTTTTCTCTGGACTCTGAGCATAATTTCTGAAGATTGTCTGCTGGCATTACGATAGATCCCCCTTAAATGGTCGTGACCCTACAGGTCATATAACCTGGCGGTCGTTATAATATGTACTATCCTAACACAAATTTTGGGATAACGAAATCCCTATCATGAATACACTTACACGGTTATTTTTAGTACATTTCATTTTGCGAAACTCACATCCGTTTTACTCACGAAATGGAACGCATAAAAAGGATTCACTCTTCCCACGCTAAGACTACTTAAATCATGAAATGCGGCGAGGAGGAAATTTTGTGAAATCTCGTACCTTGTGGACCATCCTAGGTGCAGCGTCAGTTCTTGGCGCGCTTCTGATCTTACTGTTCATCCCCGGTTCGAAACAGCCGACTCCAATGGCTGAACCAACACAGCCTTTAAAGCCCCAAGAGGAGAACAAGGCCAAGCACTTTACTATGCAAAGCGATATCCAGGCAACGGATCAACTAAACCGTATTGATGCAAAAGGTCATCTGCGCAGGATGCTGAACAATAACGCTTTGCGCAGCCCAGGTCAAATAAAAGCCTATACGCAAAAAGAACAAAAGTTTCACAAGCATTTTCAGCAGGTACGGTGGTATAACCTTAAGCAAAACAAAATGACAGATATACAGGGTCTGCTTCCCAAACTGAACAAAAAAGATAAAAATCTGATTACTATTCATTTCCAAATGGCGCAGCAGAAGCTTAAACGGGGAGAAACTTATGATTCACCCAAGTTCAACGTCGCGGGACAGCCTTATTTTGTTGTTGCCGAGCCGTCCAAGGATGGCAAATATGGCGCCGCAGCTTTGGTTAATCAAGGCATACTGCATGAAGTAAGCAATCACCAGAAGCGGAATCTGCGCTTAATTCCGTACCCAAAGGAAGGAAAATTCAAGGTCGAATCGATTCATGCGGATACCCTCTCCGACATCACCGTCAAAACCGGACATGATAATGAAAAGGCCAGTCACTTTTACGAAAATGAAATTGTGGTGTCCTTTCAAAATGAGCCGTCACAGCAGCAGCTCCTCGATATCTCTAAGGAAATATCGTGTGAAACCCCGAGGAAACTTGGCTATGCTTATGTTTTTCGTTCCAAGGATATGGACTACCTTAAACTCCGCTCCTATTTTGAGCAGAAGTGGACACCCAAATATACCGAGCCTCACTACATCTATTTAACCAATGATCGCCTCCATCAATCCAGGGTAAGTTCGGATTCCTTAACGGATGGAGCGAACGCGCAGGTCAATATCCCGAATGATTTGCTGTTTTCTGAGTATCAGTGGAATTTGCCCGTCATTGAGACGAACCGGGGCTGGGATTTGTCCAGGGGCAGTGAAGATGTGATCATTGCAGTCGTTGATACGGGAGTGGATCTTCAGCATTCCGATTTGAATGGGCAGTTGGTGGAAGGGTACAACATCGTAGATAAGGACAAGCAGCCCTTGGATGATGTTGGTCATGGAACGCATGTGGCCGGGATCATCGGCGCCCTGGTCAATAACGGTGAAGGTGTTGCCGGGGTAAGCTGGTACAACAAAATCATGCCGGTCAAAGCGCTTGACGGATCCGGATCCGGAACAACCTATGCCGTCGCAGAAGGGATTATTTGGGCGACGGATCACGGAGCCAAGGTGATCAATATGAGTCTAGGCAACTATGCGGACTCCCAGTTCCTGCATGATGCCGTGAAATATGCTTATGACCGTGACGTTGTCCTTGTTGCCGCCTCAGGCAATGACAACACGGAGCGCCCTGGTTATCCTGCCGCCTATCCGGAAGTGCTGGCCGTCGCCGCAACGGATTCCAATCAGAAGCGGGCGGAATATTCCAACTACGGCGATTATATCGACGTGGCTGCTCCAGGAACCAATATTGCAAGCACCTTTCCAGGGAATCAATACGCGGCTCTATCCGGAACCTCCATGGCTAGCCCCCACGCAGCTGCCATGGCGGGTCTCATTCGTTCCCTTAACCCTGACCTGACCAATCAGGAAGTCATGGACGCCATGATAAACCAAGCGGTCGATCTTGGCGATAAAGGAAAAGATAAATATTACGGTCATGGTCAGATTGATATTTTCCAATCCTTGAAAGCGGTTGGCGCGCAAGAAGTCCCTCTCCAAATGTGGCCAGGTCAAACGCTTCGGAATCTGGAGTGGGAGCTTCGCAAATTAAACAGCTCAAAGGAATAAAATAATCGAAATAAAGCAGCTTCCGCCTCGCTAGCGTTAGCTGCTTTATTCATACTTAGAGGCAAAGCGCCGCTACATTTATTTCTTGCGGCGGGAACGGCTAGTACGTGCTGCAGCTTTCTTCGAACGCTTGCCGGATACGGTAACTCCGCCATAGCCTGCCTTCTCGGATACGACTTCTTCTTCGCTGTACGTATATAGATGTTTTTCTACAGGTACACAATGAATCTTATCCACCACTTTAATCGGATGAATAACGGGTACGATTTGCGGTACATAGTGGTCTCTAACGACAACGATCGGATCGCACACTATCGGTGACACAGGAGGACATGGATTTTCGTTATAACAAAACATGTTTTTTGCATCCCCTTTCCGTAGATGATTATAGCTTATTACCCAAGGGGCTATTTGGTATGGACGATTATCCTTAAAGGGCGGATGAACTCCCAATATTTTCATTGGCAAATGAAAAAACGCGCATATCCTTTACACACCTGATGAGGAATGTAAAAAAAATGCGCGTTTGTACCATTGCGATATCCGTAAAGCAATATGTTGTTCAGTTGGGAAAGCTTTCCGTAAGCCGGGTTCTGTGCTCTTCGTGGTCATAGCGGGAACTACCCTGCCACCATGAGCGACAATCATCTATCTAGGCCGATCATTACTAATCGACTCAAGCGACCAACCCGGACGCGCCTCGGGCTAAGGCTGTCTCCTCGAAGGAGACTGCGTCCCATTAGGTCTTGCTCCAGGTGGGGTTTACCAGGAACGAAGTCACCAGCGTTCCTCGGGGTCTCTTACACCTCGGTTCCATCCTTGCCTGTGCCACCCTAAGGCGGCCATCGGCGGTCCATTTCTGTGGCACTATCCTTCAACTCGCGCTGACTGGACGTTATCCAGCACCCTGCCCTATGGAGCCCGGACTTTCCTCTCGCGGCTTTGACGCCACCAGCGATTGTCTGTCAAACTTTCCGGACAACATTATATATTATACAGTGATTTGAAGCGGTACACAACCCATTAAACATTAACAACAGCTGATTAATTTCCCAGCTTGGACGAAGTAATGTTCATGGTCACGTGTCAAAAAGAGAACACTTTTCCATGTCTTACAATTCTGTTCTTTAAACGAACTGGAACGGCTCTGTATTGATGCGGGAAGCGACAACCCGGGTTTCGTACTTATGCTCCTGCAGTTTCTGCTCCATCCACTCGGCCACTTTGACCTTCATGATCTTCTCGGCATTATGACCCGGATCAATGATCGTAAGTCCCGCTGCAAGCGCATCCTGTGCCGTATGATAATCCACATCTCCCGTTACCAGCACATCGGCTCCTCGAAACAGTGCTTTCATCGTGTAGCGTCCTCCGGAGCCCCCTATGACGGCCGCCTTGCGGATGGTGCGGTCGAGTTCTCCTACGACACGAACATGAGGGACCTCCAGCTTCTCTTTTACCACGTCTACCAGCTCAGCCAACGTCTTAGGTTCCTTTAGCTTACCGACCCGGCCAAGACCAAGGGATCTACCCTTAAGATCCATCGCATACAGATCATAGGCAACCTCTTCATAAGGATGCGCCTTCAGCATCGCCTGGATGACTTTATTTCGGATGGCATGAGGAACAATCGTCTCGATCCGAACCTCATTTGCACGTTCCATCTTGCCTTCCTGACCTAGAAAAGGGTTACTGCCTTCTCGCGGAACATAGGTGCCAAAGCCCTCGATGTTGAAGCTGCAGTGGCTGTAATTTCCGATCCAGCCTGCACCAGCGCCTAGCACAGCATCCAGCACCTCTTGATGATGGCTCTTCGGCACAAATACCACCAGCTTGGACAACTGTTCATTATGCATGTCATGAATAGGCGACGTATTCTCGATTCCCAAGGCCTCCGCCATCCAATCGTTCATCCCGCCTTCGGTTACGTCCAAATTGGTATGACTTATATATACCGCAATGTCGTGTTTGATCAGCTTCTCGTATACCTTGCCCATTGGCGTATCCGTCTGCAGTTGTTTCAGCGGACGGTATATAATCGCATGATGCGCGATAATCAGGTCAGCTCCAAGCTCAATGGCTTCATCCACCACTTCATCATTGACATCCAGTGCAATCAGCACCGTGCGAATGTCCTTTTGCAATGTTCCAAGCTGGAGGCCGATTCGGTCATCGGGTTCGGCCACGTGCTTCGGGGCCAATTGCTCCATGTATTGAATTACCGTTTGTCCTTTGGCAAGCACGCCAGCACCTCCTGAATAAACTCGATATCCGATCTCATCTCACTGGCCTTATCGGCTGCCGTGGTGAGATCTGAACGCGAAAGCGATTGAAGAATATACCCCAGCTTCTCCATTTCCGACTTCCATTTATCGTAGAACACCGGATTCGGGGACTTCGTCAGCCAAGGTCCCATACGGAAAAGCCAGTCCGTGGATAACCGGACACCGTCTCCAATCGTTCTTTCCGTATAAACCTGCTCATTCGTCAGGTCTGCTGTATGCGAAGGCTCTGCGATCAGCATTTCGTAAATTTTGCCGTCTTCCTCTAGGATCAATTCCTCGATCAGCACCCAGCCATGGGAGTACAGCCATTTGCGCAAGATATCTTCTCCTACATTTGGCTGCAGGACCAGCCTGCGGACGCCTTCCAGCTTATCGATACCTCGGTCCAAAATCGCTGCAATCAAACTGCCGCCCATACCAGCAATCGTAATGACGTCGGCCTCACCGGCTGAGAGTACGTTCAAACCGTCTCCTCTTCGCACGCTGATGACATCCGTCATCCCTGATTCGATAACCTGTTTGATAGCAGCATCATACGGGCCGGGATTGACTTCACCGGCGATCGCTTGAATTGCAGCCCCGCTCTCTACGGCAGCCACAGGCAGCAGGGCATGGTCGGAACCGATATCTGCAAGTCGACTGCCGCGCGGAATCTTCTCCAGTATTTGTGTTAATCTTCTTGATAATTTCACGGTTGACACACCTTACCATTCCATATTTTCGTCCAAATCACGATCTATTCCTTACCCTAACAGAGACGATACCAAACTGCAAACCGGCAAAGCCGGTGAAAAATAAGTTGTGCCTCGTCATTTGCAATGGGTCCGAAAAAGAGCTAAAATAAAGACCAATAAAACAAATGCAGGAAGAAATTCCATAACCAAGAAACTTATACATGCGATGCATGAATTCGAAAAAAAGGACCTGCTGCGATTACTGCAGAAGGTCCGTGGATTAAGCTATTCGAGGAAATCCTTTAACCGCTTGCTGCGGCTCGGGTGACGAAGCTTACGGAGCGCTTTCGCTTCAATCTGTCGAATCCGTTCGCGTGTAACACCGAACACTTTGCCGACCTCTTCCAGTGTTCTCGTGCGGCCATCATCGAGTCCGAAACGAAGACGAAGTACGTTCTCCTCGCGCTCTGTCAGCGTATCCAGCACATCTTCGAGCTGTTCCTTCAGAAGCTCGTAAGCAGCCGCATCGGCAGGAGCGAGTGCTTCCTGATCTTCGATGAAATCTCCGAGATGGGAGTCATCTTCCTCACCGATCGGCGTTTCCAGCGAAACCGGCTCCTGGGCAATCTTCATAATCTCCCGGACTTTCTCAACACTGAGTTCCATCTCGGCAGCAATTTCCTCCGGCGAAGGCTCACGTCCGAGCTCCTGGAGAAGCTGTCTGGATACACGAATCAACTTGTTGATGGTCTCCACCATATGCACAGGAATTCGGATGGTACGGGCCTGGTCAGCAATAGCGCGCGTGATCGCTTGGCGAATCCACCAGGTCGCATATGTACTGAATTTAAAACCCTTTTTGTAATCGAACTTCTCCACGGCTTTAATCAAACCCATGTTGCCCTCCTGAATCAAATCCAGAAACAGCATTCCGCGTCCGACATAACGCTTCGCGATACTTACAACGAGACGCAGGTTGGCTTCGGCCAGACGGCGCTTGGCTTCCTCATCCCCCTGTTCAATCCGGTTGGCAAGTTCAATCTCATCATCAGCTGACAACAGCGGAACCCGTCCAATTTCCTTCAGGTACATCCGTACCGGGTCGTTAATCTTGATCCCTGGAGGCAGTGAAAGATCGTCGTCAAACCCAAAATCCTCATTACCATGGGATTCGGAATCTCCCGATTGCCGGTGAGTACCCTCTTCATCATTCTCATTTACTACATCGATACCCAGGTCGGCCAGCTGCTCATAGAACTCTTCCATCTGCTCCGTGTCCTGATCAAATGGCGATAATTTCTCCATAATATCTTTATAGCTCAATACGGATCTCTTTTTACCCTGTTCAATCAACTGATCCTTGACTTGATCCAGCGTAAATTCCGTTTCTAGTTCAGTATGCTGATCATTCGCCATCATTCGACTCCCTCCTCCCTAGAAACAGCAATGTGCGGGGCTTCATTGTCTTTCTAGGGCGATAATCTCACTTGCAATTTGTGCGGCTCGCAAAAAATCACCTGAGCGTTCCGCTTTTATCATCTCTTCTTTTTTCTGGTCGATCTCTCTCTGCTGCGGAAATTTCAGCACCTCACGTATGCAATCATCGAGCACTTGAACATTCCATTCGGCTGGTGCTTCCATCATCATGATCGAGCTGACCGTCATTTCCAAACGATCGTCGTGGAGCGATGACATGAAACGGCTGATATCCGGAGATTTACCCTGTGCGTAAAAAGCATATAGATAAGCAGCAATTGCCGCATGATCTTCAATATTAAACGCTTCTCCCAGGCGATCGCCAACGTATCGCGCGGCCTCCGCATCCTGCAGCATCAGCGACAGCAGCCGCCGTTCTGCAGCATGGTAAGCAGGCAGAAGTACCGGGGCGGGCTGGCGCCCTTTTTTATGCCTACCATTATTCCACCGTTTTTCCTTATTATCCCCATCGCCCATCTTTTTTTGCATCGATTGCCGAAGCAGATTGCAATCCTGCTTAAGACTCTCGTAGGAAAGATGAAGCTCGGAGGACAATTCCCTCAAGTAAACTTCTCGTTCAGTTGAGGAATTCAGAACTGCGATAATGGGCAATGCCTCTTTGGCGTACGCAATCTTACCATCTTCTTCTAGCAGTATATGGTTTTTCTTCAGATATATAAGTTTAAATTTTGTTGTTGAAACAGCTGTTTCTACTACATGCCTGAAACGCTCGGCACCGAATTTGCGGATGTAATCATCAGGATCCATCCCTTCGTTCACCAAAGCGATTCGTACTCTGAGACCAACGCCTTCCAGCATTGGAATGACTTTTAACGCAGCAGCCATACCGGCTTTATCACCGTCATAGACAACAACAACTTCTTCAGCCACCGATTTCATGATTGCTACTTGGTTTTCCGTTAGAGAGGTCCCCATCGTTGCCACACCATTGTGAAGTCCTGCTTCCCATGACGAAATGACATCACCGTAACCTTCGAATAACAGAATTTGACGCAATTTGCGTATGGATGTCTTTGCCTGGTGCAGGTTGTACAATGTGCGGCTCTTATTAAATAGAAGTGTCTCCGGGGAATTCAGATACTTCGGTTGACCGTCCCCCAGTATTCTGCCAGCAAACGCAATGACCTTGCCGCTGCGGTCATGTATCGGAAACATGATTCGTCCGCGAAAACGGTCGAGATAGCCTTCTTGTTCATTTCTTGCGGATAATAAACCGCCCTTTTCCATCTCTTTCAAGTCAAAGGCTCGCTTCGTCAGAAACTGAACCAGCGTGTCCCAACGATCTGGCGCATAACCGATTTGGAACTGGTCAATCATTTTGTCGTTCATTCCACGGGATCGTAAATACTTCATAGCTTCCGTACCATGCTCCGTATTCTTCAACAGGAAATGGTACAGCTTGGCGCTAAGCTCATAGGCTTCAATCAAACGTTCTTTTTCCGGATTACGAGGAATTACGGGAACTCCTTGACCTTCCGGTAACGAGATATCATTCTCTTCTGCCATTGTCTTTACGGCTTCGGGGAAAGAAAATCCTTCGATTTCCATTCTAAATTTAATGGCGTTTCCGCCCTTACCGCAGCCATAGCAGTAAAAGATTTGGCGTTCCGGTGTAACCGTAAAGGAAGGAGTCTTCTCTGAGTGAAACGGGCACAAGCCCTTCAGGTATTTCCCTTGTTTGGTAAGATGCACGTATTTGCTGACCGTGTCCACAATATCGCTTTTGGCCAGTACTTCCTCAATGACATCATCCGGAATATTACCTTGTCCGGTACTCATCCAAACCACCTTCATCTCTTTTGGCACGTAAATAGTATTCGCTACGGGTGGACATTCTCCTGCAATTCATGCAAAAGTTTTGTCAGTTTATGTTGAAAAAAACTCCGGTCTTCGTCAAGCAGTTTTTTGGGCCCTTTGCCATACTTTCCTTGCTTCCTCGCCTTCGCCTGATGGTGCCGGGAATCCAGCATGAAATCGATATCCGCATTATGGAAAATACGACCACGAAAAGATATCACATGGCATGATTTGGCAAGCGCAAGTGCAGCCAGTCCATAATCCTGCGTCACCACGATATCCCCCCTGGATATGTGGTTAGCGATGTATAGATCCGCACTTTGATCACTCCGATCCACCTGGACCGTCGTAACCCCTTCTTCTGCCTGCTGCAGATGATCATAGGAAGAAACAAGCAGTACCGGCACACGAAATGTACGAGCAGTCTCTGCGATTTCCTTCTTGACTGGACATGCATCACCGTCAACCACGATCGAAATGGAGTTGCTTTCGTTCATTCGCATCACCGGCTTTTATCGTTAATCTTGGGATTCATCTTTATGCTGTATATTATTATATACGTCTTGGGCCGATTAAAATCCTTCTTCTAAGAAAAACGTCTATCGACGTATTTCACAGAAGACAGACCGCGTATAGCGGAAGTTTTTCTTGCGAGATAAGGATGGTAAGCCTCTGAAGCTTATACTTTCTTATCTCTTCAAATAAACAATGACCCTCACTTGCTTGATTCCGTCCGTTCATAGCGAAAGCGCCATCCCGTACATAATCACGGGCTGTCGCTTTCACTGAACAATGCATTATAACATTAGTAAAATCATGCTGTCACTACTACCACACTAATTTTGTGAAATCGGCATAACGCTTCAAATCTCCATCAATACCGGACAGCAGTGCGAGACGATTGGCCCGAACCGCTTCGTCCTCAGCCATGACCATAACGGAGTCGAAGAACCCGGTAATCGGTTCTTTGAGTCCACCCAGCAAGAACAATGAACGTTCACCGTCAGCAGCTTGCAGCGCGGCATGGTAATCTTCGCGGATCGCGCTCCAAGCTTCATAAAGCTTGCCTTCTTCCGTTTCCGTAAACAGTTCAGGATTGACCGCAGCCTTGCCGGCCTTGGCAGCCAAATTGCTGACCCGGTTGAAGGATTCCACCGTCGCCTTGAAGTCCTGGACATGATCCACAGCATTCATCAGCGAGTGACCACGGGATACAACCGACACCACATGATCAAATCCGGCGGTAATCACGGCATCCACCACATCATAACGCTGATCTTCGGACAGCAGCTTCTTCACGCGAAGCCCGAAGAACTCTTTAAGGTCCTTACGGATTTCATCCGTCGAGCGCTTCAAAACGCGAATGTTCTCATGAACCTCCAGGGCCACGCCGAAGACGTCCGATAACGTCACCGGGAATTTGTGCTCCAAGATGATCTGAACGATGCCCGCAGCCTGACGGCGCAGTGCGTAAGGATCCTGGGAGCCTGTCGGAATGATGCCGATGGAGAAGCATCCCACAATCGTATCGATTTTATCCGCGATACTTACGATGGATCCCACCGAGGTGGAAGGCACTGCGTCACCGGCGAAGCGAGGCTGGTAATGCTCAAACACCGCTTTGGCGACCTGCTCCTTCTCACCGGCTTTTCTTGCATAATCCTCTCCCATAACCCCCTGCAGTTCAGGGAATTCATAAACCATCTGGCTCACCAGATCGAATTTGCAAATATCAGCTGCACGGCTCACAGAATCGGCTTCGTCAGCCGAAATGCTAAGCTTCGCGGACAACTGATCGGAAATCCGGCGGATTCTGCGGACTTTATCGCCGATGGTCCCCAGCTCCTCATGGAAAACAATGCTCTCCAGCTTCGATAAGGCATCTTTGATCTGAAGCTTCTGATCTTCCTCATAGAAGAATTTGGCGTCCGACAAACGAGCCCGCAGCACCTTCTCATTCCCTCTTGCGATAACGTCAAGGGAACGGCTGTCTCCGCTGCGCACCGTTACGAAGAACGGAAGCAATTGTCCCTGCTTATCCAGTACAGGGAAATACCGCTGATGCTCACGCATTGAAGTAATTAATACTTCCTGCGGAATATGGAGAAATGAGGAGTCGAATGATCCATACAGCACAGTTGGAGTCTCAACCAGGAACAATACCTCTTCGAGCAAATCATCCTTGATGGCGATATTCCAATCTTTCTCTTGGGCCAATGCCTGGACCTGCGACACAATCATCTCTTGGCGTTCATTCACGTCTACGATGACATGCTGTTCGCGCAATACGTCGCGGTAAGCGGATGCCTCAGGAATAACGGCTTCTCCGCCAAGGAAACGGTGACCACGGGTCACGTTGCCTGCCTTCACGCCCGTAATTTCCAGATCAATCGTCTCACTGCCGAGCAAAGCGACCATCCACTTAATCGGACGGACGAATTTAAATTCGTGCGCCCCCCAGCGCATATTTTTTGGAAATGTCATCGAAGTCAAAATGCCAAGAAGTCCTTCGGACAGGATCGACTTCGTATCCACGCCGACGCTGTTCTTCGTCACATAGATATACTCTACCCCGCCGAGCTCCTTAAACGTAAAACTCTCGGGATCTACGCCCTGGCTTTTTGCAAAGCCAAGCGCTGCCTTGCTCCACTGTCCGCTATCATCCAATGCGATCTTACGGGAAGGCCCTTTCACTTCTTCGCTGACGTCCTCTTGTTTGTCCGCAACGTTCTGTACCCATACTGCCAAGCGGCGCGGCGTAGCATATGCCGTTACTTCGCCATGTCCGATTCTGGAAACATCCAGCCATTTGACCAATTTGTCCTGAAGCTGTTCCATCGCGGCGCGCAGAAATCTCGCCGGAACCTCTTCCAGACCGATTTCAAACAATAAATCCTTAGGCATGGTCTGTGCCCCCTTTCTTAATCAACGGGAAGCCCAGCTTCTCGCGCTCCTCCAAATACGTGGCTGCAACCTGACGAGCCAGGTTTCGCACGCGCATAATGTATCCCGTTCTCTCCGTTACACTGATCGCCCCTCTGGCATCCAGCAGGTTAAACGTGTGGGAGCATTTTAGAACATAATCGTAAGCCGGGAATACTAACTTTTGGTTCATTGCTTTGTTCGCTTCTTCTTCATACATGTTAAACAGCGTAAACAGCATCTTCACGTCGGACACTTCAAAGGTGTACTTCGAATGCTCGAATTCCGGCTGATGGAATACGTCTCCATAGGTGATGCCGTCTACCCACTCCAGATCAAACACGTTCTCTTTATCCTGGATGTAGGAGGCAAGACGCTCCATACCATAGGTAATCTCTACAGCGACTGGGCTAGCGTCAATGCCGCCAACCTGCTGGAAGTACGTAAACTGCGTAATTTCCATACCATCCAGCCATACTTCCCAGCCAAGGCCCCATGCACCAAGCGTCGGCGCTTCCCAATTGTCCTCAACAAAACGAATGTCATGATCAAGCGGGTTGATGCCAAGACGCTTCAGGCTCTCCAAATACAGCTCTTGAATATTGTCCGGCGAAGGTTTCAAAATGACCTGAAATTGGTGATGCTGATACAGACGGTTCGGGTTCTCTCCATAGCGGCCGTCAGCAGGGCGACGGGAAGGCTCTACATAAGCCACATTCCAAGGCTCGGGTCCGATCGAACGCAAATATGTCATCGGGTTCATCGTACCGGCACCCTTTTCCGTGTCGTACGGCTGCACGATGATGCAATTCTGTTCTGCCCAAAATTGCTGCAGCGTCAAAATCATCTGCTGAAAATTCATGATTTTAGCTCCTTTACATTCTTTTTCTAATTCATTCCGTCATACGTATCCATTCTCTGTACAACAAAAAGCTCTCGCCCTACGCCTGTTGTACAGACATAGGGACGAGAGCTGTAGCTTCCCGCGGTTCCACCCTACTTGGCCCTGCTGCGTCGCCTACACAATCTTAATCTTCAGCGATCAACAAAACCCACTTTATCGTTTCATCATGCTCCCGGGTGCCCTGTTCATGAATATCTCCCACCAGGCTTCCACCGCCCCCGGCTCGCTATTTCGCGGATCGATCATTCACTACTTTCCCGTTCAATGCATGTCAGTATTCAAAAAACTAATAAACTGATAAATATAATACCTCATTCTATATCTTACGTCAAATATTGTACTTGTCCATTTGATCCAAAAAGCTTTGCGATTTCAGACGCAGCCCAAGCTGCATATCCATCAAGGCCCGCATGATTTTTTTGAGCTCGGCCTTCGTTTCGTCCTTTACATCCACATTGCCGAGCCGTCTTAAATCCAGCCGTCCAAACAGGCGGAGCAGCTTCAACGTTCTGGGCGAGATCGCCATCGCCGGCGGATCCAGATGTTTGCAGTAACGGCACAGGACACCGCCAAGCCGGGGGCTCACCAGCATATCCTCGTCTTTTCTCGGCTGATTGCACGATATGCACACATCCAGCTCCGGCCCGTACCCTGCGGCCTGCAAAATTTTCATCTCGTACAGATTGATGATAATTTGAGGATCCTTATCCTCCTGAAGAGCCTCCAGACAAGCTTTGAGCTGATGAAACCAAAAAGCGCCCGTCTCCTCATCCTGCAGCACCCGATCCAAGAGCTCGCAGGCATAAGAAGCATAGGCGGTTTTCACAAGATCCTCTCTGAGCCCGTGATGAGACTCCATGATCTCACCGGCATTCAAGTTGCCGAGCCCCGTACCATTCCGGAAGAAAACATACTCTCCATAGGTAAACAGCTGTGTCAGAGCAGCATGTCGGCTTTTCACCTTCTTTGCTCCTCTGACCAGCACGCCTACCTTGCCCGATTCTTTGGTGCAAAGTGTAATGATTTTGTTCCCTTCACCGTAGTCCATGCTGCGGATGACAATCCCTTCCGCCCGATATAGCATGCGCTTTCCCCCAACCATTCCTGGAACAACCAATAATTACTCGTCTTCTTCATGCGGGGCCGCCTCATCTTCAACGGATGCAGCTGTAAGAACCGACTCACCCTCGGTTTGCTTATACAGCAAATACGCATCGACATCTCCAGTCATCGCAAAATACTTCCACGAAAAATCTCGCATTCGTATTCATCCTCTCTTCGGAAATGACGTTTCGCATCTACGAAAATTAGGATGTGCGCCTAGAGCAGATTTATGAAATGCAATTGTTGGCAGGCGACGCCGTGTATGATTTGCCTCCAATTTGCACTACGGCTTTATTCCCCGCGGTGAAATCCGAGATCGCGAAGAACGCGTTCTTGATTGCGCCAATCTTTTTTAACCTTCACCCAGAGCTCCAAGAAAATTTTGGACCCGAGCAGCCTTTGAATATCCTGACGAGCTTGTCTGCCAACTTCTTTTAGCAGAGCACCCTGCTTGCCAATAATGATGCCCTTTTGGGAATCGCGTTCTACAAAAATCACGGCTGAAATATATACGGTTCCGTTCTCCTCCACCCGCATATCCTCGATGGTAACCGCAATGGAATGAGGAAGTTCCTCTCTTGTCATATGCAAAATTTTCTCGCGAATCAGCTCTGCGCACACGAACTGCTCCGGATGATCCGTTACCTGGTCTTCAGGATAATACTGTGGACCAGGAGGCAAATATTTCCGTATCTGTTCAAGCAGCGTGTCGACATTGTTGCCGAGCTTCGCGGAAATCGGGACGATCTCTGCAAAATCATGCAGCTTCCGATATTGCTCAATCAGAGGCAGCAGAGCGGGCGGCTCAATCTTGTCGATTTTGTTCATTACCAGGATGATTGGAGTCTTGATCTTCTGCAGCTGCTCGGCGATATAACGGTCTCCCCCGCCGATGCCCTCGGAAGCGTCTACCAGAAACAAGGCGGCTTCAACCTCGCCCAGCGTGCTCAAAGCGGTCTGATTCATGTAATCCCCGAGTTTGGATTGACGCTTATGAATTCCCGGTGTATCCAGAAACACCACTTGGGAATCGTTGGTCGTATAAACGCCATGAATTTTATTCCGTGTTGTTTGCGGTTTGTCCGACATGATCGCAATCTTCTGACCGATCACCTGGTTCATCAGCGTTGATTTCCCTACGTTTGGTCTTCCGATTATAGCCACAAATCCGGACTTAAATTGTTTTTTTTGCATACCATTCCTCCGCTACTGTTCCTGTATCTACATGTTGGGTAAACCTTGATATGATCCTGTTCATTTGCAAACTTACTGCTTGTTTAAATCCCAAGGACCAAACGCTCCCGGCAGCAGTTCACTGACGGTCGTCTCCTTGATGTCACCCTTCATATTTCCCATGATCACCTTCATATCCGGCTTGCACAACTCCACCAGCACTTGCCGGCATACCCCGCAAGGCGTGCACGGGCCTTCCGTATCGGCAACGATGGCAATGGCCTGGAAGCTTCCTGCTTCATGACCGTCGGCAATCGCACGGAACAATGCTGTACGCTCAGCGCAATTGGTAGGGCCATATGCGGCATTCTCTACATTACAGCCAAGATGGACCTCTCCGTTCGAATCGAGCAGGGCTGCCCCCACACCAAATGCCGAATAGGGTATGTAAGCCCGCGTACGTGCTTTAATCGCTTCCTGCATTAATAATCCTGCATCCATATCCAGTTCCTCCTATTGTTTAACTTGTCATTGATTGTATCCATTCCCATACCGGTTCATAGAAGACCAGAATGCCAATTACGACGGCAAACACCGCTGCAACTAACGCTGCACCGGCTGCTGTATCCTTAGCCACCCGAGCTAAAACATGTTCTTCTGGCGAGATCAGATCGATAATGGCCTCTACTGCAGTATTCACCAACTCCGCGATAAATACGAGGGCAATCGCCAATAACAAAAACAACCAGCTCATTCGATCCAATTGCAGCAAAGCTGCTGCGATGAATACAATCAAGGCAGCAGCAATGTGGATTTTCATATTACGTTCCGTTTGTACAGCCGTCAAGATGCCGCGTATCGCGCACCCAAATGCCCTGTATAACGATTGTCTGTGCGGCTTCACTATCTTGTCAATCCTACTTCTGCAAGTACAGCCTCCTGCTTGCCCATCATTTCCGCTTCGCTCGCCTCATCCTGATGATCATATCCGAGCAAATGCAGAAATCCGTGAACAAACAGAAAACCAAGCTCCCGTTCCAAGGAATGACCATATTCTTCGCTTTGCAGCTTCGCCCGAGGGACCGAGATAATGATATCACCCAGAACATCCGGCACGCTCTCCAGATCTTCTCCCTCTTCAAGCTCATAAATGATCTCAAGCTCATCGTTCGTAATCTCATTCATTGCAAAGGAGAGAACGTCGGTCGGACGATCGATTCCACGATACTCCCGATTCAATTCATGGATCTGCTCATCATCGACAAAGGTCAGATCCACCTCTCCATCGGTTACGCCTTCAGCCTCTCCGGCCTTCTGAAGAATCACTTCAAGCAGGGCGATCAATTCCTCGCTAATCTGAAAATCCTCTTGTTCGTTATTCCATGCCAGCTGCAGGCTCATTCTTATACGCTCCTTCTCTGTTCCTCACTCGTTGCGGATGTCTCGGAAGCAGTCGAGATATCGCCATTTGGTGCGGACGGCTTGGGACGCTTCACATCTTCCGGATATTCGATCCGGGAATGGAAAATCCCCATCACCGTTTCCTTTAATGTCTTGGCGATAATATCCAGTTCCTTCATCGTTAAATCACAATCATTAAACTGATGGTCGTCCAGGCGACCTTTGATAATCTTCTCGATCATCGATTCAACCTGTTCCACCGTCGGTTTACGCAATGAACGGACAGCCGCTTCCACGCTGTCAGCTATGCCGACAATCGCAGACTCCTTGGATTGAGCCTTCGGTCCTGGATAACGGAAATCATCTTCGGTGAAATCCGGTTCGATGCCCTGCTCCTCAGCCTGGCGAACCGCTTTATGATAAAAATAGTGTAAAAACGTTGTACCATGGTGCTGCTCTGCGATATCCCGTATCGGTTTAGGCAGCTTGTACTCCTTGAGCATTTCCACGCCATCCCTTGCGTGAGCAACGATAATGGATTTACTCAGCTTCGGTTCAATGGAATCATGCGGGTTCTCCATATTGTTCTGGTTCTCGATGAAATAGATCGGCCGCTTAGTTTTTCCGATATCATGATAGTAGGAACCGACGCGGCACAGCAGTCCATTGGCGCCAATCGCTTCTGCCGCAGCTTCGGACAAATTTCCGACCATGACACTGTGGTGATATGTTCCCGGCGTCTCCGTCAACAGTTTGCGGAGCAGCGGATGGTTCGGGTTCGATAATTCCACCAGCTTCAGCGCCGACAAAATACCGAAGGTTACTTCGAAGAACGGCATTAACCCGATAACCAGGATGGCCGTTAACAAGCCGCCGGCGATGGCAAAACCGATCGAATACAGCGTTTCGCTCGTAGTCCATGTATCGTTATTGAGCAGCAGCATGATAAACACGATCAATGAGCCGAAGAGAGAAGCCATAATACCGCCCTTCAGCATCGTCGACCGCTGGCTCGCGCGGTGAATCGAGAAGATCGCCACGCAAGAAGTCACGGCTGCGAATAGCCCGAACTTGAAGTCAAACAATTCGCCTTGCACGTTCAATATAACACTTGCCATGATGCTGAAAATGATAACGCTGAAATAGGCCAGCGAGGTTTCCAGCAGCAGGGCAATCAGAATCGCGCCAATCGCGACAGGTGCAAGATATCCCACATACATTTGGGAATCGCTTTGCAGAAATGCGGTCAAATGCATGGGGATCAGCGTGATCACATACACCAGGACCAGCATTAGCAGCTGCGAGTTGTTATATTTGAATTTACCGGGTTCCGACTGCCGGATGAAATTGAGTATGCCAAGAGACAGCAAGACGGACAGAAGCAGAACGCCCAGCTCAGGCCAGTAATTAATATCGTCCTTCAGCAGGCCGTTTTTACCAAGCAGCTCGTATAGCTCCGGTGTGATCAACTGGCCCTTCGCTACGAGGATATCCCCTTGTTTGATAAACACGGGCGGGGTATTCTCTCTGGCCTCAACCTTCGCATTTTTCGTGGCAACCTCATCATAGAACTTGTTGGCCGTAATCGTTAAACTCGCCAATTCCTGAACGACTTCCCTGGCGGTCCGATCATTCAACGAGCTTGTGTTCACTCTCTCCGCCACGCGGGTACGGGCCGTATCGGCATCCACGATTTCGTTCAGCATCAGCCTGGATACAATCTCGCGAGCTACAGGCTTCATCTGAATAATATCTTCCGAATTCAACCTCGGTATCTTAATGAACGTTTCCTCAGGGATCCGATAGGTTTGTTCTTCGATGACCCGCTGCATTTCCTGAAGCAGCTCTTTGGAATAAGCTTCATTCGTGCTGTTGGCCGACACGAAGTTTTGCACGAATTCTCGGGCCATCCTCGGAATTTCTCTGCGATAAACTTCCACCTTTTCCGCGGAGCTTATATCCACGTCCTGATTCACACGTTCAATACGGTCAAGGATTTGCGTAACCAGAACGTCATTCCGCAGAGGAACGAGAGGGTAAATCGGCTGGACGTTCTCCGCCGCCGCCTCCTGCGCCTTCAGCGTTGCCTTGCTATCCTCAATTTGCACGGGCGCCACGATATTTTTTTCGCTTTTCGTATTAACCTGTATGTCATACCGCTCCGGCAAAAGCTTGGATGCTAGACTGATATAAAAGAGTAAAGCAAGCAGCAAAAACAGAATATAGCGTGTTGCCACGCTATATTTCCATCCGCTGTTTTTACCCCATATGGACTTGTCCGTCGATGGTTCTTTGGAGGCCATTGCGACAATCCCCTTTAATCTTGGTTTTCTGCTGCTTTATCATAAGCGACGATGATTTTTTGTACTAAAGAGTGGCGTACGACATCCTGTTCGGCAAAATAGACGAATCCGACTTCCTCAATTTCGCTTAATATCCTTTTAGCTTCGATAAGTCCTGATTTCTTGCCTCGCGGCAGGTCAATCTGGGTTACGTCCCCTGTTATGACCATCTTCGAGCCGAATCCAAGCCGTGTCAGAAACATCTTCATCTGCTCCGGTGTGGTATTCTGTGCTTCGTCCAAAATAATAAATGAATCATCCAGCGTCCGCCCGCGCATGTAAGCAAGCGGCGCAATTTCAATCAACCCACGCTCTAGTGCCTTGGCCGTTTGATCCGGGCCCATGACGTCGTATAAGGCATCGTACAACGGTCTGAGATAAGGATCAACCTTCTCCTGCAGATCTCCCGGCAGGAAGCCCAGGCTCTCTCCAGCCTCGACTGCAGGCCTTGTCAGAATGATCCGTTTGGCGGATCCCTCCTTCAGTGCGGCAACAGCCAGAACAACGGCCAGGTAGGTTTTCCCTGTTCCGGCAGGACCGATACCGAATACAATATCCCGTTTCTTGATGGTGGTCACATAGTGCTTCTGACCGATGGTTTTCACACGAATAGGCTTACCCTTGAAGGTTGTCGTGATTTCGCCCTTGTACAGATCCAGCAATTGATCCGCTCTCAGATCCTTGGCAAGTTCTACTGCATAAAGAATATCACGCTCGGTCAAAATGTAGCCGTTACGCACAAGCTGGAGCAGCACTTCAAACAGCTGCTGAAGACTCTCCACATTTCGATGTTGTCCCCGAATGGTGATGACTGCTTCCCGTGAATCAATCGTCGCAGGAATTTCTTTTTCGATTAGTTTAAGAAATGTATCTTGTGGTCCGAATAAGGACAGACCTTCTGACGCGCTTTGAAGTAAAATTTGAATGCTGGTCGTTTGCTGTGACAAATAGCCTCATTCTCCTTGATCATATACTATGGGAAGTTCTTTTGCGATGGTCTCTTCCACCTCAAAAAGCACTTTCATATAAACTTTACCATTCTCTTTCTTATCATGCAAAATTTTTTGGCTTACGAATTTGGAATTCGCCCCATATTTCGCCAAAATATCCCGGCGTGCTCCCTCGATTCCCTCTTTTTTCGCTTCATCCTCGTTTATGGTCCGCTGGACCTCGGTAACCTCCATGATCTTTTCCGTCATCCAGCCCAGCGGAAGCACGCGCGTCCTCCAAGTAAGCGGATCATAGAAGGTCAAGGTCTCCTGCTGCGAAAACGGAATATCCCCGTATCCCCACAACTGGACGGCCCGATCACCAAATACGATATAGGAGCGCTTCTTCCCTTCCCCCGTATAAACCTTATGTGTCTTCACCAATGGAATCTCGATATCGTATTCATGCCATACAAGGCCTTTCACTTCCCCTTTGGCTACAATTCGTTCCGAGTTTTCCTCATCGCCAAGGACACCGGAGATCAGAACGTCGCCCTTCTTTACCCTGCTGTTAATCCCTACTTTAGGGATCCCCTTCTCAGCGTATATATGGGTGATGACAGCGTCCTGTGTACTGATCAGATGCCTTGGGCTCTGAAGCGGCGGTTTCTCCGGAACGGCCGCCTCTACGATCTGTATGCGCATGCGCGTCCCGTTGCGTTCCACCCCTACCCATGAAGTTCCCGGGAGGCGGGCCGTCATATTCCCGGACAGCTTGTCCAGCGATTGCAGCTTGAATATCCATTGAAACGGGTAGATCCCTTCCAACTTGGCCGCATCTAACACATCTTCTGAAGCGATGGTTTCATTCCCCTCTACTTCCACATTCCACACCATCGAGGAAAGCGTCAGCAGGATCATAAAAAACGCAACAACGCCGATTACAAACGCTTTGCGTTTCAGCAGGCGGCGAGCTTTGAAGGGGTATCCGTAGCGCCCCTTGATGCGCGTACGGAAGCCTGTCCGTTTTAACAGCGGACGGAGCCCTCTGAAATCCTTCAGCAGCAGCTTAAGCTCTGCTGAGTGAGCCCCTGTCGGTGTTACATCCCAAACCGGGATCCCCGCCTCCGCCAATGAATTGATGAATGCTTCCACATGCTCACCGCGAACAGCGAGCTTCAAATATCCTCGAAGATGGATCATCGTTGGAATCTTCACGGTTTCTCCCCCGTTCCTATGTATTGAATATGATGAATGGTGCCAATGATGGTCACTTCATGACTTTGAATAGCCTGAATCGCAAGTCCGGTCCCCGAAATCTCCAAAGAACCCTGCGTTAAAGACAACACAAGTCGCTCCTCGGAAAAATGCCGAACTTCGCGATGATTTTCGATATGCAGCTCTTTATTGCCAATCAGGGTCAACCGCGGCAAATCAAATAACAGGTCCTGTGGCAAATCAAGCATCTCTTGGGTCCATTTCTGCAGCTTGCGGCTGATGCGGGACATATGGAGACTTTCCCCCTTCCTGTACTGTACACCTTATGCCCCAAGAAGCTGTTTTATGAGATGAAAAGTAAAAAGACCGCCCCGTCAAAAAATCTGACGAGGCGGTCTCCCGCTTCTATGAATCTATTAACTGCATCCAATTAACGCCGAGGATTCATGGGGCGCTTGGCACGTGGAGTTCCTAGAATTTCGGCCCAAACAATGCCATTTCGAGCTTGTTCTGCAAGAAACGATCCGTTGCCCCTAGACTGTTCACGGTCTTCGTCCTGGCTTTCGACAACCGTTTCAGGTAATGCGATGGTCATCTGGTTCAAATTTGAGTGAATTCGGTTCAAATCCCTCTCCATCATCTCGATTCTATGATCTATGCTATCTGGGTGAGACCTCATCTCTTCCTCACGTCTCGCTCGATCAATCTCTCGATGTTCAAGAGAGTATCCGTTTCCCGTATCCGTCTCTTCTTCATCCATCCGCTCGATCCGGGTGCTTTCCTGAACAGGTGCCGGACGGGAGACTTGTGGAGTCGTCTGTACCCGTCTAACTTCAGGCCGCTGTGGCCGCTGCTGCCCCGGTCTTGCAGGACGGTCCCCTTCGCCGCCAAAGGACGGCATACGGGTTTTTTTCCCCTCCTCAGGGTTCTTGCCGCGTCTTCCGAGGGCGGAAATAATGAAGAAGCCTATAACAGCTACAATGTAAATATTATCAAATAACCAGCTCACTATAGGCTCACCTCATCGTTACTTGGTTTTGTTGTCTCCGGAATTGTCATTATTCTCGCCCATCTTACCGAAGGAACCCCTCATTTGGGTGTCGGCTTCGATATTCTTCAGGTTCATATAATCCATCACGCCGAGTTGGCCGCTGCGAAGTGCTTCAGCCATAGCCAGCGGAACTTGAGATTCCGATTCCACAACGCGCGCTCTCATCTCCACGACGCGAGCCTTCATCTCTTGCTCTTGGGCTACCGCCATGGCACGGCGCTCTTCCGCCTTCGCTTGGGCAATACGCTTGTCGGCTTCCGCCTGTTCGGTCTGCAAGTACGCGCCGATGTTTTTGCCTACATCCACGTCCGCGATATCGATCGACAGGATTTCAAACGCTGTCCCTGCATCTAGCCCCTTGGACAGGACCGTTCTCGAGATCATATCCGGATTTTCAAGGACATCTTTATGCGAATTACTGGAACCTACTGTAGTTACGATACCTTCACCAACACGAGCAATAATTGTCTCTTCGCCAGCGCCCCCGACCAAACGGTCAATGTTGGCACGTACGGTTACACGGGCTTTAACTTTCACTTCAATACCGTCTTTTGCTACAGCCGCAACGGTTGGCGTCTCAATGACGCGCGGGTTAACACTCATCTGAACTGCCTGCAGAACATCACGTCCCGCAAGATCAATCGCGGCAGCTCTTTCGAATTCGAGCGGAATATTCGCACGTTGGGCTGCAATCAAGGCATTAATTACCCGGTCTACGTTACCGCCTGCCAGATAGTGACTCTCCAACTGGTTAATGTTTAGACCCAGACCTGCTTTTGTCGCCTTGATGAGCGGATTCACGATCCGGCTTGGCGTTACACGCCGCAGACGCATAGCCACCAATGTAATAATCCCCACGCGAACGCCGGAAGCGATCGCCGAGATCCAGAGCATCAACGGGAAGAAACTGAAAAACACGCTAAGCACGATAATCGCGACAACACCGATTAGAAGAATCGGTACCAATGAACCATCCAATTCCATATTCGTTTACCCTCCATTATTGAATATTGGCTTCATAAACTTAGAACATTTACAACACTAGCCCTTTTAATACTACACAATTACGCGGCAAGGTTCACCCTTTTTCTTCCTCTACCACAATTCTGGTGCCGTCCGTCTTGATGACGCGGACCGGGCGGCCGGAATCGATGAATCCTCCAAGGGTAACCACATCAAGCCGTCGTCCCTCAAGCTCCATCGTTCCAGCCGGCCGAAGCGGCGTAATCGAAGTTCCGACCAGACCGATAAGTACATCCCGGTCTTCATTCGGAATATATCCCTGCTCCTTCGATAGGCTCTCACTGAGTATAAACTTACGCCATATCCCCCGTTCCTTAAATACGAGAGCGACCACGATGATAGCCACCAAAGCACATGCGGCTGCAATACCAAGGGACAGGGCGACATGAGACGTACTGTAGGCCGCCATAACGACGCCAGCAATCAAGCTGGCTGATCCGATGATACCCAGTATCCCGAAGCTTGGCACAAACAGCTCCATCGCCAGCATCACGATCCCGATCACAAACAGCAGCCAGGTCTCCCAACCGGCAAATCCAGCGACCTGGTTACCGAAGAAATACAGTACAAATGCGGTCACCCCTAGAATTCCCGGCACACCAAAGCCCGGAACAATCACTTCGATAATGACACCTGCGATACCAATGAAGAGCAGCAGCGTCATCACACCGGGATGCGTAAGAAAGGTAGCCAACTTCTCTGAGAAGGTCGGCTCCATCCGAAACACATCCTCCGTGGAATAATCCATCCACGCAATGACTTCCTCTGTGCTGGTTGCAATCGTATCCGCATAACCTGTCTTGAGCGCTTCATCATGCGTCAACGATATAATCTCGCCTGGCTGCTTGGTCAAACCGATTTCAGGTATATCGACCTTTAGATTTAGATCAGCCATTCCCTTGGCAATTTCCGGATTTCGACCTGAAGCTTCTGCAGCACTTGCCATGCTGGTTTTCCACCAGGAAACCATCTTCGCATCCTCAATCGGATTTCCTCTGGCATCCACCATATAAGCCGCGCCGATCATACTACCCTTGGACATGGCAATCTTGTCTGCATTAAGCGCGATGTAACTGCCTGCCGATGCGGCATCACCCGTAATGTAAGCCACGATCGGAATATCGCTGTCCTTCATCAAGGCTGCAATTTTACCGGCTTGGTCGACCAGACCTCCCGGCGTATCGATTTCCAGGACGATTAATCCTGCCCCCATCTTCTCGGCTTCCTTAAACCCGCGTTCCATAAAGCTGGTTAGGCCACGCTCGATCTGCTGCTTGACCGGAATGACGTATACCGACCCGATGTTAGCCGCCATTGCGGATTTCACTGGACCTACATACACTCCGATGGATATCAGCATCATAACAACTGCTGCCGTGAATGTCAGGAATTTGCGGATCCAAAACGATTTGCTCAATCTGTTCCCCTCCTTTTCGACGTATTAAGCCATCTGTACCCTTACTTCGACAAAAAGGGTTCAGCGACCTGCCTTTTGCATAAGCATATGTATCTACTTGCACTCATATGGTAGTTATTACGAATCAGAAACGATTTCGTTTCAAAAAGTATACCCATTCTTAAAAAAACCATCGCGAAGAGGCGGTCCTCGAAAGCATACCCATAAAAAAGAAAAAACACCCCTTGAGAAAACAAGGGGTGTTTCACTTATGTTGTTACAGAAATTGTTGAACAACTTGATTGACAAGCTTTCCATCTGCACGCCCTTTAACTTTCGGCATGAGAGCGCTCATTACTTTACCCATCTCGGCTTTTGAAGAAGCACCGGTTTCCTGGATGGTCTGCTGTACAATGACTTTAATTTCTTCTTCAGTAAGCTGTTCCGGGAGGTAGGCGCTAAGGAGCTCAATTTCTGCTTTTGCATCGGCGGCAAGATCGTCGCGTCCCGCTTTTTCAAATTCTTGGAGGGCATCTTTGCGCTGTTTGATTTCACGACTAAAAATATCAAGCACTTCGTTGTCATCCAAACTTCGTTTCAAATCTATTTCAAGATTTTTTATCGTCGAACGAACCATTCGAATCGTTGAGAGTTTGAACTTGTCCTTACTCCTCATCGCTTGCTTCATATCTTCGTTCAATCGTTCGCTAAGATTCATGCTAGTTCAGATCCTCCTAAAACTTTCTCTTACGAGCAGCCTCGGACTTTTTCTTGCGCTTTACGCTTGGCTTTTCATAATGCTTGCGTTTCTTCACTTCAGCCAATACGCCATCTTTAGCAATGGAACGCTTGAAGCGACGAAGTGCAGCATCAATTGTCTCGTTTTTGCGAACTTTAGTTTCAGACACCAGTTTTCCCTCCCTCCGACCAGACCGTCCAAGAGCATTAACACGGTTCATCAAACTTCATTATAGGGCAAACGGAAATAGGGTGTCAACCTTAGACATCTATTTTACGATAGTGGCAAGAATTAGAACAACCCCGCTGCGACGCTCCCGCTGCGAGGCTGATCTATTTCTTCATTGGCCTGTTGTTATGTATGAGCGGGTGAAATGCCTGTTAAAGCGCCCAAACGGCGACCGCCCATCAGATGATAGTGCACATGAAACACCGATTGTTCCCCATCGGGTCCGCAGTTGTTAATTAATCGATAACCGCTCTCCGCAATGCCCAGCTTCGCCGCGGCTTCTTTAGCCGCTTTGTGCATCTCGCCAATCAGCAGCAAATCTTCATCCTGAATATCGTTCATGGATGCGATATGCTTCTTGGGAAGAATCAGGACATGAACCGGCGCCTCCGGGTTAATGTTTTGAAAAACAAGCACCTTATCATTCTCGAGTACCTTCGTGGAAGGAAGCTCACCCTCTACGATTTTACAAAAAAGACAATCCATTACGGTTACCCCTTTCATACGTTTACATGCTTTTATCATATAAGAAATTAGGCAGTGCGTCCAATAGATGACAATTAAGGCATACTCACAAAAAAAAGAGAAGCACCCCTGGAACGCAGCTGTCCAGTAAGGAGGCGCTTGATCATGAGAGCAAGGAAAAAGATAGGAATCTCTCATGATCAAGCGCCTGCCCGGTGCTTCTTGCATATGTCGGCTTATCTGTACTATAACAGTGCCATGTTGCTGTTTCCGTGATCTAGATCACATCATCCATGTTTCGCTATTACATCGATTCGATCGCAAGCTGCGATCCCGCTCCCGCTTGCTCCGCCGGCCGTACGACCAGCTTGCGCGGCAGACGCGCCCGAAGCTCGGGTACATGACTGATAATGCCAACGGTCAGCTTATCCGTATGGAGGCGCTCAAGCGCGGTAATGACCGTCTCCAGCAGCTCCGGATCCAGCGTGCCGAACCCTTCGTCGAGGAAAAAGAACTGCAGTGGATATTGCCCGCGCAGCTGAATTTGTGCCGAGAGTGCCAAAGCCAAGGCCAATGAGGTCAGGAATGTCTCGCCGCCGGATAGTGTGGATACCGGACGCCGGACGCCGCCGTTGGCATCGTCCCGAATGACGAATCCCCCCCCGGAGTCCACCTCAAGTGAGTAGCGCTGCTTGGTCAAATAGCGAAGACGCTGGGAAGCGGACTGACTCACCTGCATCAGCTGCTCCTCCGCAATGTATTCAACAAACGCGTTTCCGCGCAAGCAGGACTGCAATTTGGACAAGCGCTCGCTTTCTCGTTGAAGTCGAAGACGCTGCTCTTCCAATTCCATAAAACGGATGTGACGTTTGTTCAGGTCTTCCAAGTCCCGCTCAGCTCGAGCTCTCGCTTGAAGGGCATCCTCATCGGCTGTACGGGCCGCCTGAAGCTCGGCTGAGCACCGCTTCCACTCCTCTTCATGAAAAGGGCTTGCGCCAAGCTTCTGTTCGACGTCGCGAAGTCTCAGCGTCCATTCCCGCTGTCCTTCCCGATGTGCTTTCACTAACTGTGCACATCGTTCAATTTCTTCCGGGGTTAAACAGGCTTCCATGACGGCACGCTCCGTAGCGAACGGTGAGCCTGCCAGCTGGTTCTCCCAGGCAAGCTTGGCAGCTTGATGCTGCTCCTGCGCGGCTCTCTCAGCCTGTTCTGCAAGAGCTGCTTCCTTGGCTGCATGCTGAGCCTTCTCCTCTGCCTTCCTGCACTCACTTCTGGCTTGTTCCGCGGATTCCTTCAGCATCGTCATTCTGGTCCGGCATTCGCCCAGCAGCTCCTCAGCCGACCGGTCGCCGATCCATGACTGAAGACGTTCTTCTTTATCCTTCAGCCCCTCCATCTTACCTTCACGCTGCGCATCCCATTGAATCAGCTGCTTCTCCAGCTCACGAAGCTGCTGCTCCAAGCGAAGGACAGCCTGCTTCTTCTCCTCGATAAATGGAACACTGCGCTCAAGCCCTTCCTTAATCGACTCGGATTCCGCATCCTTCTCTTGCATGAGCTTAAAACGGCCGTCCGCCTCTTCCAGAGAGAAATCCGGCTTGTCTTCCTGCCAGGAATTCAGAATGCCTTCAGCTTCTGCTTCCAGCCCTGCAAGCTGATCCCGCAGCTGGTTCCATGTCATTTGACCATTCTCAAGCGCGGCGCTCTGTTTCATAAGCTCCTGCTGGCATGTGGAGAGGCTCTGCTGTAGCTTGGAGGCTTCCGTATGGCATTGTCCGATGGCAGCAACCTGAGTTTCGGCTGCTTTTAGGAGCCATGTTGTATCCGAAGCAAGTCTTTCCACATCGTACGGTTTATCAGCGGCAGGTATGGCTGACACTGCCGCCTCCATCCATCCGTGTTCCTGCTCCTGCCCGTCGCGTTTGACGGCAAGCTCCTCGTCATCTGCGTACGCCTCAATCTGCGAGCGCGTTTGGCTAGCCAGTGCTTCCGCTTCGTTAAGCTGCCCCCGCAGGGTTAATCTGGCCTCCTGGATCTGATGCGTGATCTGCGTCAGCCGATCCATGCTCTCATCAAGATTCTCTTCAGGCTGCCCTGATGAAGCAGGGCGAGGATGATGTTCGCTCCCGCAAACCGGACAGGGCGCTCCTGCCTGAAGCTCGGCGGCCAGCGAAAGGGACAGGGCATGAAGCTGTTTGTCCCGAAGCGATTGGCTCATCGCCTGGTTTACCTGAGCTGCCGCGGCTGCCATCCGATCGGCAAACGATGAGGCTTCGGCTGCATCACGCTGCAAGCTGTCAGCTTGCACAAAGAGCTGTATGTAGTGCCGCTGTAATTCTTGCTCCTGCTTCTGCAGGGCAATAAGCCTTGCCTCTTGCGCCTTCAGCTTGCTCTCCTGTGACTTTAGATCAAGCTCAGCCTTCTGCTTCTGTCTGCCGGCTGACTCGAGGGCTTGAACCTTCTGCATCGCCATATGAAGCGCCTGGCGCTCACCAGAGCGGGTCTCAAGCCCTTTCAGCTTGGCTTGCAGCTCCTCCTGCCGCTTTCGGCCTCGTTCAAGCAGCTCCTGCTCCTTCTGCAGCTGGGCAGTTACCCCTTCAAGCTCTTTGCGTGCATCCACTCGCTGTGCATCCAGCCTAATCAATTCTTCCCGTAATCCATCACGTTCCCGCTGCAATACAACAGCTTGCTCCAGCTGCTGCTCCCGAAGCACCAGCTTCGGTTCCTCGGCCCGAAGGGCTGCCTGGGCAGCTTCATCCGTCTTTACGGCCTGTTCCGCCGCCTTCTGAGCGGTTGCTGCTTGCCTGGTGAGTCCTTCGGCAATCTGCCGCCGCTGATCCCAGGCCTTACCGGTTTCGCGCCATGCTTCAAGCGCAGGGAGAACAGCGGCTGCCGCCCCTGTCAGCTCAAGCTTTCGTTCCAGCTCCTTCATCTCTTCCTCACGAAGGGCAAGCTCGTCCAGTTTCCCCTGCAGCCGCCGTTTTTCCATATCCAGCTCACGGATTTTACCCATGGCTTCATGGGCTTCAATGGCAGTCTGGAGAATAATCCTGGATGAGGCCGCGTGTTTCTTGGCATCTTCCAGCACCGTAGTCGCTTCCGCCAAAGCTTCTTTGCCTGCACTGCCCAACCCTTGCTGTTCAGCTTCGACGGATTTCAGCGAGCCCTCTGTATCCTTAACGCGGCGGCTGAGCTTGATCGCAAGCTGGTCTCCGTACCGTTCCAAATGAAACAGCCGCTGAAGCATCTGCCGACGCTCACTCCCCTTCAGGGAGAGGAATTCGGCAAACTTTCCTTGAGGAAGGACGACCGCGCGGGTAAAATCATCCATTTTAAGTCCGATTTTCTCTTCTACGCAGCGGGTGACTTCGGCCAATTTATCCGCCATCACCTGATCCCCATCGGGGGTAACGTGGATAAATCGACTCACCGTATTGCTGATGGAGAGCTCGTTGACCCGTTTGAATCGGCGCTCTACCCGGTATCGCTCCAGCCCGGCAGCGGAAGACAACTCAAACGTAAAGGAGACGGACAAGCTGTCCTCCGAATGATTCATGATGCCCTGGGTTCCGTTAACTGCGCGCTCCACCTTTCCGTACATGGCTAGAGTAATAGCATCCAGCAGCGTGGATTTCCCGCTTCCCGTCGGTCCGAAAATACCGAAGAGTCCGGTTTCGCACAACGTCTCAAAATCAATCTCCTGCGTTTCTCGATAACTCTGCAGTCCGGATAACTTCAACAAGATCGGTTTCATCTTACGGCTTCACCTCCATCCCGTCAGACTCCTCTTCCTCTACAAGCTCCAGAAACAAATCGACCAGATGATCCTCGGGCTCCGCCCCGCCGGTTTGCCGCTGGTAGAACTTTCGGAACAGGTCCGGCAGCGGCAGTCGGGAACGTTCGCTCTCCAGCTCCAGCGCCTCCATCTCCGGGTAAACCGGACGGATGTGAACAATGCCGTCCCTGCTCTTTCGAAGTCGCTGAATGTCAGCAAGCCCCATGGCCTCCGTTAGGGATACCTCCAGATCTATGAAAGCTTCAGGATCACGCCCCTCATCAAGCCATCGATACACTTCTTCCAAGCCGCCTTTGGCCTTCCAGCGAACAAGCGGGCGACCGCTGCGGAGAAACAGCTCTTCGATCACGGGTGCTCCTCCTGGCGATACGTCAACCAGGGTCACCGATTTGGCCTGTCCCGCTTCCGAGAAGCTGTAGGCCAGCGGTGAACCGCTGTAGCGGATAATTCCCTCCCCTTTTACTGCCTGAGAACGATGGAGGTGACCAAGCGCCGTGTAGGATGCGCCTACAGAGAGTGCCAACGGATCAACTGTGTACGCTCCACCGACCTGAATCGGCCGCTCGGAATCGCTCTCAACGCCGCCAAGTACATAAATATGGCTCATGGCCAGATTGACCGTCTGCGGAGAAAATTCCCTTGCCATCTTCCTCATCAGTTGCCCGACTCTCTCGCTATAGGCACGCCGGAGCTGATCCTCATCTCCATCGATCGATAGCAGCTCATTGAGCCTGGCCTCCGACGGATAAGGGAGTGCTGCAATCTTGGCCGTTTCTCCGGTACGTGCCGCTGTAACCGTGATCGCATCGGCGACGGGAGTCCCAATCAGCGTTATGCCCCTGGTTGCAACAAGCGGCGTGACCGATGCAACCCGTTCCGGCTGATCATGGTTGCCTGCAATGACCACCATAGGGCGGCCCCCCTCCGTAAGCCTGGCGGCCGCATCATAAAACAACTGCTCTGCCGCCGCAGGCGGATTTACGGAATCATAAACATCCCCCGCCATGAGGATCAGATCGGCCTGCTCTTCATCTGCCAGCTGAACCAGCTCATCCAGAAAGCGCTCCTGCTCTGCAAGCCTGCTCCGGCCTTCAAGTGCGCGCCCCAGATGCCAGTCTCCGGTATGCAAAATACGCATCGCTAATCTCCTCTCCCACTTCAAACTTCCAAATCAAACAAATCGAAACGACTATAGTTGAACGGCATGTCCCCCATCAAAAAAGTACAGCCATTTTTCATGTACGGGCTCGCCTAAAATATCCTCCAAGGCCTTTGCATATAGATCCAGCTGAAAACGGTACTGCTCTGCCAAGGCCGAAACGCCGCCGCGATGATCAAGCACCCGGTCCGTTTTATAATCCAGCAGCACAAGTCTACCGTCCTGCCTGAACAGGCAGTCCACAACCCCTTGGATCAGCACGGTTTCGTCCTGAAGGAGCTGCACATCCGGCGCTGCTTCGGCCGCTTGGTCCGAGATTTGGTCCATGAAAGCGAGCCCTTGATAAGCTTCAGCTGCGGGGAGTGCATATGAAAACGGCATCTCGCGCCAGACATCCTCTGCTGTCAGCAGCTGCTTCCCTAACTCGCAAGCAAACAGGCCGCTCATCTCCGTGGCTTCCACCGCGGCTGCCTGCTCAGCGGTTAAGATTTCTTTTTCCACAAGGTAGCGGATCGTGTCTTCGATCTCCGGCGTCGGATCCTCGGCTC
The DNA here is from genome assembly GCF_018613005.1 of Paenibacillus sp. ISL-20. NCBI lineage: Bacteria > Bacillati > Bacillota > Bacilli > Caryophanales > Paenibacillaceae > Paenibacillus > Paenibacillus sp. ISL-20. The sequence goes on along the minus strand of NZ_JAGGRD010000018.1, from coordinate 107,826 downwards.
CCTCCAATCGTTGAAGAGGCACATGCTGCATGATCGTATGATACACGGTTCCCCGTTCCGCAGGTGTCAGCTTCGTTGACTCCATAAATTTCGGCCGCCGCAAGCTTAGTGTGAAGGATGCGCCTGCCCCGATATTTTCCTTGCTCTGACGTTTTACGGCCTGCTCCTCCAGCAGATCCAGGGAGGGGCTGTCCTGCAAGGCAAGCAGCTTCTTCATCTCCGTTACGGACGTTTTGGCGGAAATTTGGCTGACCGTTTCATAACGATATCTCCAAGACAAGCGCTCATAAATGCTTGCACGTTGATCATCCGTGCCCTTATCTTCCGCTTCGGCTAAACTAGCCACCGGAACAACCGGCTCGAGCTTGTGCAGGGCATTCAGTTTCTTCATCCGGTCATCGTTATCCTCCTGCGCGTCATCCTTAATGCCGATCATGCCCTGCGCCAAGGATTCCGGCGTCTCGATCGAAAATATCCATTGCGATCGATCTTCTCTCAACACGCGCGAGTTCGTCTCCCCAGATAAGCCCGCCTTCTCGCGGAGCAGACCTGCGGATGGATGGCGTATCACGGCCGGGCCGATCCAATCCAAGTAACTCCGGCCCCGGGCAAGGACGTAATCCGGCAGAAGAAGCTCCGGGTTAAAATCGGCTTGTGCCCACGCAGCCACCTTCTTCGGCAAATCCTTCACCGTGCCGACCAGAATCATTTTCTCTTTAGGCCGCGTAAGGGCAACGTAGAGCACGCGCATCTCCTCAGCCAACAGCTCCAGCTGCGACCTGCGCCGGATCGCCAGGTTAGGCAGCGTGGGATAGCTAACGCGCATGCCTTCATCCACAAACTTCGGTCCAAAACCAAGCTCCTTATGCATAAGGAAAGGGGAATTCAAATCCTGCTGGTTGAAATTTTTGGACAATCCCGCTACAAAAACAACCGGGAATTCCAGCCCCTTGCTCTTGTGAATGGTCATCAGGCGCACCGCATTGCCCTGGCTTTCCGTACCGCCGGCCGTGCCAAGATCCCCGCCTCGCTCCCGGAGCCGGGAGATAAAGGTCAGGAAACGGAAGAGACCTCTGGAGGCTGTATCCTGTTCATACTGCACCGCCCGGTCATACAAGGCGGTCAGATTGCCCTGACGCTGCTTGCCGCCGGGCAGACCGCCAACCCAATCCAAATACCCGGTTTCGCTATAAATTCGCCAGATCAGGTCGCTCAGGCTTCCTTGGCGCGCTTCCTGCCGCCAGCGCTGAAGCCGATCCATAAACAATCCAAGTTTTGAGCTAAGCTCTGGAGATATTTCGATATTCTGACCTTCCGCTGATAGCGGAGCATCCGAAAGAAGGCTGCCTGCAACGAGCTCATGACCTGCTGCTGCTTCGGCCAAACCTTCCAGCTCTACGCCCGGCGTCCATTTGCCATCCACGAAGCCCACAGAGCGCGCCGAATCCATGACCGACGGGGCGACACTTAACGCGACTGCCGCCTTAAGCGCATCGTAATAAGTCCCTTTGGCACACAGGCGTACCTGTGCCATCTCTTCCTCGGATAATCCGAGTATCGGCGAGCGCAATACGGAAGCCAGGGGAATATCCTGACGGGGATTATCAATCACCTGCAGCAGCGATAAGGTGATCTCCACTTCCGTCGCCTGAAAGTACCCTTTGTTCTGCTCGCCGAACGCCGGAATCCCTTCCTGCCGCAGCTCCTCTATAATTAATGGTGCCCATACCATGGCTGAGCGCAGCAAAATAACCATGTCCCCATACCCCGCGGGCCGCATCGATTTCAGTCCTTTATCGTACACCATGAGCGGCTTCCCGTTTTCGCCCGTCATCTCACGAATTCTGCGGGCAATGGCGCGAGCCTCCAGCTGGGCGGTTTCCATCTCAAGCGCCTCAACCTCAAGATGAACCCCGTCCTCTTCGGAAGCCGATTCTTCGGACTGCTCCTCCATCCCTTTTCCAAGACGGTCGATCAGGAGCAATTCAGGCGTGTAAGGGTTCGTGCCGCCCTGAACCTCCTGCTCCGGAAAGGAAGCGCCGCATACAAGCTCCGCTCGAGCATCATAGGCAATCTCGGCTACGGATTCATTCATGATCTGCCGGAACAGTAAATTAACGGCATCCACCACTTCCATCCGACTGCGGAAATTACGGGCCAGATCAATCCGGATGCCGGCTTGAGCCGTGCTTGCCTCGGAAGAAAACGTCTTATATTTATCGAGAAACAGTCCCGGCTCCGCCAAGCGGAACCGATAAATACTCTGCTTCACGTCACCGACCATAAACCGGTTGCCCGGCATTTCCCTGGAGATCAATCGTACAATGTCTTCCTGTACGCTGTTCGTATCCTGATATTCGTCGAGCAGCACTTCATCAAACTGCTCGCGGTATTCCATCGCCGCATCGGAAGGCATCATATGCCCCGGCACGGAATCAGGGTGACGAAGAATATGAAGGCAGTAATGTTCAAGGTCGTTAAAATCGACCATGCCTTTGGCCGCTTTGGCCTCCCGATATCGCTCGCCAAAAGCGATAACCGTCTCGGCCAGCTCCATCATCAGCGGCGCTGCCGTGTGAAGTTCCTGCAAAAATTCCGATGCCGGACGGCCAAACAATGCACTTTTCAGCTCGTTGACGATTTTCTTCACGTTGTCGCGCAGTTCCTTAACCTGTTCCTGAAGCTCCGGCAGCACCTCATCCTTCCGAACGGATTTGAGCTTGCCGAAAGACGCCTCGCGGAAAATGCCGTACAACGATTCCCACGACGAACTATCGATGGCCTCAAGCAGGGAGGCGACCAATCGCAAGTCCTCATCGAGATTGTCCACATACGGTGCAGGCCCTCCCGGCTGCATGGCGATCGCCCTGGCTTGCTGCAGCAAACCAGCCGCTCCGTTCAAAGCCAGACGGGCGTCAGCCAAAATGCTTTGAACCCATGGCGTTTGTCCGAGAGCCTCCGTATCTTGTACCTGGAAGCCGGCAGCCGTTTCCCTTAGCCAGTGTGCCGGCCAGGAATGGCTGCGGGAGAAATCATAGAGGCGCTGAACGAGACGGTACAGCGCGTCATCCGTTCGCTCGCCGCTGAACCAGTCCGCCAAATGAAGAAACCGACTTTCCTGGTCGCCCTCGGCCTCGCCGTATTTCTCTTCAAACAGCTCCTCCAGCATATCCTGCCGCATTAAATCCGCCTCATGTTCATTCAGAATGCGGAATCCCGGATCCAGCGGTATTAACTGATAATATCGCCGAATGACTTCCATGCAAAAGGAGTGCAGCGTTGTAATTGACGCCCTGCCAAGCAAAGCAAGCTGACGCCGGATATGCTCATTGTCTGGATCCCGGTCCAGCTCACGGTCAAGCGCTTCCCGAATCCGTCCCCGCATTTCGGCAGCCGCAGCCTTGGTAAACGTAGCTACAAGAAGCCGGTCTACGCTGAACCCCGCGGAATCGTCGAGGATTTTGCGAATGATCCGTTCAACCAGCACGGCGGTCTTCCCTGAACCTGCTGCAGCTGCAACCAGCATATCATCGCCAGACAGCGCGATGGCTTTCCACTGGTCGTCACTCCACATGCTGCCCTCGGGTTTTGCTATCATCTCTCTCACCGGCTCTCTCCTCCCTTCGGATGTCCAAGCATATCCCAAACCTGATCTTTACCCGGTTTACCCAGCAGCTGATATTCGCTGCCCTCAATTGCGTCGTCGAACTGGCATACAGGCCGGAAGGAACAGTACGTGCAGGCGGTCTCCTGCTGAATCCGGTATGGCACAATCGCGACATCGCCCCCCGTAATTCTGGAGCCGATATTCAGCATGTTCTCCCGCACGGCGGACAACAAGGTCTCCCACTGGTCAGGCGTTGCCACGGCTGCGCTGCTGTAGAAGCTGCCGTCCGTTTTGACGGCGACTGGCAGAATGGCCGAGTGCCCTTTTTCAAGGAACGAATCCATGAGGGAAACCGCTTCGCGGTCTGCCAGCAGCAAGCCCTTCATTTTGTAACGTTTGAGCAGCTCCTCTGCCGCCTGTTCCGGCGTCATGCCGTTTGCAGATTGCAAGATTGGATCATGAACGTGGAAATACAAGGTTCCCGCAGGCAAAGCCTGTTCACCGAGCCAGTCCTCCGCAAACGTCAGCAACACGTCCAGATAGGTCAGCATCTGCAGGGATAACCCGTAATAGACCTCATGCAATCGCAGATCCTTCTGGCTGGATTTATAATCGATGACCCGAAGCATGATCCCATGCTCTCCGCGTGCCATGTCGACCCGGTCAATGCGCCCGACAATCTCCATCTTGACCCCGTTCGGCAATTCAAACGTCAGGGGTGGCAGCGGCTTCCCGGGACCGAAATCAAGCTCAAGGCCGATCGGCTCGAATTTGCCGCGCCTTGCTTGTTCACCTAAAATCACGGACGCTCTGCCCACGATATTTTTCAGCTTGCGCGAAATATATCCGTATCGCTTGGAGCTAAGCAGGATTTCACCCTGCAGCATGGGAGCAAGACGATCGACGGTCGCTTCCGCCTCGCGCAAGCATTCCTCCGCGGTCAGGTCTCCCCAGCTTCGATGCTGGGATTGAAACTTCATGGCCATGCTGCTTAAGGCAGCATGAAATAGCTGCCCGATGTCAGGAGCCTGAAGACGGTACAGCTGCCGTTCTCTCAGCTTCAATCCATGGGAGGCAAAATGGGAAAACGGGCACGCAACAAAGCGCTCCATCCGAGATACGCTTGTCCGCAGCTTCGTTCCGTACAACTGCCTGCTCGTTTCCTGCTTAAGCGGCCGGGCTTCATTCCGGTAAGACAAGGACGAGAGCATCGAAGAAAGACGCGACCTTAATTCCGGCCGTTCCGCGTACCAATTGTACACATGCCACCAAATGTTCGGGATCTCCTCTCCATTCCTCCAGTCGCGTAGCCGACCCGTCAAGTAAGCCAACGTCTTATCAGGACGGGACGCATAATGCTCCTGCTCGCGGGCCGATTGCCCGGCATGCGGTCTTGGAAATAAAGGCATCTCTTCCACCTGAAACATCATCTTCAAATGGCGGATGACCTCGGAGGGCAGTAACGTCTTGCCTTCATCGTCTGCCGCAGGATAGCTGACCCACAGCTGCTTGCTAGCCGAAGTCAGAGCATTATAAATCAGAAACCGTTCATCCAGCAGTCTTCGGGATATGCTTGGAGCAAGCTCCAATCCGCGGTCTTCGAGCTGAACACGCTCCGGTTCTGTCAGGATCCCATCGTCCTGAAACTGGGCTGGGAGAACACCATCGTTAATGCCGAGCAGAAAAGCATATTTCACCCCGCCCGTCCGTGTCCGATCCATGCTACCGATCAGCACTTGATCCAGAGACGGAGGCACCAGAGCCATTTTCATCTCCGTAAGTCCCGTACCCAGCACGCCCGTGAACAATTCGGTGCTGAGCTTCTCCGCACCCATCATCTCCACAATCTGGTCGAGCAGGTCAAGCACAGCCCCCCATACCTGGCGATGCTCCCTCGCTTCCTCAGGACGCCCGGCATCCAGAGCAGCACGGCTTAACAGCTCCAGCTTTTCGGGAACAGCGATTTCCTCCAGAAGCCGATAGACTGCGGTGCTCTGATCCATTGCACTCGCCGCCTTTTTCATCCGCTTCTCAAACGCATGCAGAGGCTCCATAATCACCTTTCTGGCATACTCAATCGCCTGCATACCATCCGGATTGCGCACCTCACTCTCTCCATCCTCTAATGAGAGGCTTGGAATTCCCTTCCACGGGCGGCCATCCGTCCAGCGCGAGCCCTGGATTCCGGAAGCCAGCACGTGGTTCTCCAGACGATCCATGTCCTCACGGGTAAGCGAACCGTCCAGCGGCAGCAGCAGATCCGTCTTCACGCAGCGGAATACGTCCTCATAACGCCAGCGGCGTCCAATGATATCAAGAGCAGATCGAATAAATTCGACCAGCGGATGGTGCAGCTCGCTCCGCTTCTGATCCAGAAAATAAGGAACACCGTGTTCCTTGAACAAAGGACCTATCAGGTGCTCATATTCTCCCATATTCCGGACAAACACGGCCATTTCCCGGTATCGTGCTCCTTCTTCCCGGGCGAGACGCACCATTTCACGTAAAGCTCCTTCGATTTCAGCCCGGCGGTGACTGGCAGCATGCAGAAGAAGTCCTGTCCTGCTGCCGTCCGGATTGCTCACTGTATTTCCATCTCGGGCAGCTTCCGTCCAACGTTTCTTCCGATCATAACCGCGCTCGAGGTGGGCAAGCAAAGAGGATTCTTGAAACCGGGGAAGAACATCGGGTTGCAGAATACGATGCTCCATATCCAACCCCATCTCATCGGCAATGCCTTTAAGCTTTATGTACGTCACTGCGGTAGGATGAAAGAGATCCAGCTCATGCGGAACATTGCCGTTGATATAAGGCTTGTCCAGTGTTAACGCAATCGTTACATGGTTGGCATGGGCCATAATTTCCCGGAGCACCCGGTACTCCTGCGGCGTAAAACCATGAAAACCATCGATCCAAATGTCGGCGCGCTTGATATAGTCCGATTGGGTCACGCCCGCTGCTAATGAGGCCAGCGTATCTTCCTCATCCATGTAGAACCGTGAAATCTCAAGCTCAAAATCGCGAAAAACCGTTACGATGTCCTCCAGCTTGCGCCGAAGCATCGGTGAATTCCCGGAGCCAGATACCATCTGTCCCAGCTGCTCCTCTACGCAGGATGCGTCAATGCAATAGCGCTTCATTTCCGTGTACAGCTCACTCAGCTTACCGACAAAACCATGCTGCTCTCCCGAAGCCCCGAACAATTGGAGCTCTTCTTTGCGCCTCCGCAAAATTTTGTACAGCAGCATGCGCTTGCCTTCTTCACTGATCGCCACCTTTGCGGCCCCGCCGCTTTCCTGCATGACGCGGTAAGCCAGTCGACGGAAACTAAGCACTTGCGCGCGCATTATCCCGCGAATGCCTCCCGCATTAACGAGTGCATGCTCTGCTTCATAGGACCCTTGCTCGGGAACGATCAGTATCATCGGATTCCCCTTGGGATCTTGCTCCAATCGCTCGATCATCTCTTGGCGGATCGACGTGCTTTTGCCGCTGCCCGACCTGCCGATTACAAATTGAATGCTCATGCTATGCCCCCTTTACATCGTCTTTCGAAAGGGACTCCTTCACCCTTCAAAACAAGCTGCGCTTCCGGTGAAATCATGCCCTTGAATCTATTAGAGGTTGTTCAAAAAGTCCGCTTTTGATCACGAAGCGAATCAGGAAGCAGCTCGGCATCGAATCTTGAATTCAGCCGGGCCTTCCGGTGCTCACGTACCCAAATCGTACGCTCCGCTCCTGACGTCCCTAGCTTCATCCAACCTTCTCGGTGCTGAAAATCGACCTTTTTGAACACGCACTATTCGTCAAATGTATCAAAATCCATATGAAATCCACGTTTTGGTTCGTTCTCTATCAAAAAAGATGTTGATTACTAGTATAGCATAAGTATCGTTTGATGGAACATACGTTTGGATTTCATTCCCATTCCAAAATATTGCGGACATAAAAAAAGGACCCTGCCATCGTGGTTTACCCACCATAACAAGATCCTTCGCATCAACCGCTATAGCTGTGGCAGTTTAAAGCTTTGATTTGCTGCGCACTTCAAACACGGCAAATTTCAAATAATGCCCCTCATCAACCCCGAGAATTTGCGGGTGATCCTTGCCGGCCGCACGCCATTCCACGAGTCTTAGAATTTTGCCGGCATCTTTTGCCGCATCCTGGATCGTCTCCAGGAACAAATCCGGACGCATATGGTACGAGCAGCTTGCCGTAACCAAATACCCGCCCTCATTCACCAGTTTCATGCCATGAAGGTTGATATCCTTATACCCCCGGCAAGCCCCTTTGACGGCAGACCTGGTTTTGGCAAACGCCGGCGGATCCAGAATGACCACATCCCAAGAACGTCCACCTCCCGCGGTCAGCGGTTTGGAGGTATCCACTTTCTGATCCCCTTGCGCACGCTGCTCGCGTTCTTCCAAGCCTTTTACCTGGTTGCGCAAATATTGGAAGGCGTCGTCCACTACAAACTCCACGCGATCCTGGAATCCGTTCAATCCCACATTCTCTTTGGCGCTTTCAATGGCATGCTCCGATATGTCAAGACAGGTTACTTTCTTGGCCCCATAAAGGCATGCGTGCAGCGTGAAACTGCCCGTATGCGAAAAGCATTCCAGCACCGTGGCACCGTCCCAATAGGGAAAGGTGACTTCTTTTCCGCTTTTGTTCACCGGCAAGGACTTCATCTCACCGTTACGTTCCACAGTCTGGAGCGTGATCCCGCTGCGGTCTCCCCAACCGTTCATTAACGGTTTAATGGATGCCCGGTTCTCGCGCTGATCAAAGAAATATCCCGTCTTCTGGCCTTCTTCAATATCCACTTTGATCTTCAAACCGTTCTCCGTCACCGTTACGTGGCGAGGACACTCCCCGTAGAGAATACCTGTGCGCTGCTCCAGCCCTTCCAGTTCCCGGATGGATACATCGCTTCGTTCATAGATTCCTTTCGGCTGGACCACCTCGACAAGCGCGTTCACGATGTCCTCACGGCAGCGATCCATGCCCAGCGTCAGCAACTGGATGACCAGTACGTCATCAAACCGGTCCACAATCAGCCCTGGAAGAAAATCCGCCTCGCCATATACCAGCCGGTAGGCGTTCTCATCTCCGATAAACCGTTCCCTGTGTTTCAGGCATTCCTGAAACCTGGCGGCGAAAAAGGCCTTGTCCATCGTCTCAACCGGCTCATACGAAACGGTGCGTACGGTGATTTGAGATTGCGGGTTGTAATAACCGGAGGCGAGAAAACGGCCTTGATGGTTTAATACCGATACGATATCACCCGGCTTGGGTTCACCCTCGACAGAGGCAATCTCGCTTTTATAAACCCAGGGATGCCCCTGCTCCAGTCTCTTTTTTCGACTGCGCTCCAAAATTACCGATGGCACTGTACTTCACTCCTTAAGTTATCCCCTGGCCATTTCAATAGGCATGCATGTCCACCAAGGGTCATATACGTAATTAAGAAAAAAAGTCTTTCGACGGACTCTCTCCGTAGCGGATGCTTCATATCCCCACTTTATTTCACAAAAAGGAGAACATCATGCTATCCTCACTCTGGTTTCCCATCTGTTATGGTCTTGTCCTGTTCCTGTTCGGCATGAAGGTCATGGAGGTTGCGCTCCAACGCTGGGCCGGTCCGCTGTTGCATAAGTGGCTCCATAAAGCGACATCCACGCCCCTTAAAGGCATGATCGCCAGCACAGCGGTCACGGCCCTGCTGCAAAGCAGTACCGCCGTTACCGTGCTGGCAATAGGTTTCGCCAATGCCGGATTGTTAAGTCTCGCTGGTACCTTGGGCGTTATACTCGGCACGAACATCGGCACAACGGTAACCACCGAGCTCATCAGCCTGCAGATCGGACAAGCCGCCATGCCTCTGCTTGTCCTCTCGCTGATGCTATGGGTCGGGGCGGTAATCGTCAGCGAGCGCGTGCCTTCGAGCTACGAAAAGGTAAAAAACAATTTGATCCGCAGCCAGTTTTTATGCCTCGCTGTCGCCGGATTCTCGCTGGTGCTGCTTGCTATACAATTCATGCAGTCTATCGGCCCGACTCTGCAAAGCCTCGGTTTGTTCCAGTGGTTCCTGGACCACGCTTCGCGGAGCGTCCTCTGGGGCATAGCAGCCGGAACGATATTGACTGCTCTGATGCACAGCAGCGCCGCTGTCATCGCTATGGCCATGGGGCTTTCAGCCAGCGGTGCGCTGCCTCCGGAGATCGGCGTTGCCATCGTTCTGGGCTCCAATGTCGGCACCTGCGCAACAGCACTTATAGCAGCGATTGGCAGTACCCGAGCAGGGCGATTCGTGGCTTGGTCCCATATGGGGCTTAATATCGGCGGTGTTCTGCTCTTTACTCCGTTCATATCAGGCTTAACCACCGTATCCGGATGGTTAGCGGCGGATCCGGCCGGACAAATCGCCCATGCGCAAACCTTGTTTAATATCGTATGCTCGCTTATTGCGCTTCCACTATGCTATCTGCCCTTCTGGAACAAGCGGGCACAGACCTAAAGCTTCATATCTTCATCCGCAGGAATGCTAACCTCAAGCAGCATAAGCGCTTTACGCAGGATGATATCATTGTTGTTATATCCGTTGCTGCGCTGCTTCCTCCATGCGGCCAGAGGCTCAAACCAGTCCACGCCGTTGATTTCCTCGATTTGGGGTTTTAAGCTACCTTTTTCTGCTTTAACCAGATAGTAATGGACTTCCTTGTCCACCTGGCCGAATTCGGGATGATGGTATTTATATGCAATAATGTCCACTGGAGAGGTGATGGATCCGACTATACCTGTCTCCTCGCAAATTTCTCGAAGTGCAGTCTGCTCGACGGTTTCACCGGCTTCCATCTTGCCCTTGGGAAGCGAGGTTTTTCCATAACGGTCCAAAATAAGCTGGATCTGAAGCGCCCCTTCATGATGACGGTATACCACGCCGCCTGCCGAAATCTGTGTATATGCCATGTCCTATTCCTCCTTCATGTACAACAAGGATTCCACTTCCGGTAGCCAGGAAATGAAATCCTTGTCTGGTATGGCCGCTATTGGAATTACTGGGCAGCTGCCTTTAGTCCATGATCTATAACGCTGAGGAGTTCGCCCTCGCATTCATTTACACCGGTTTTGGTTACTTTTACGCGGCACAGTTTGCCTTCGAGATCAGGCGATCCGTTGAATACAAGCTGCAGATAATTATCGCTATAACCCTGCATCTTTCCGCCATTAGGAGCACCCTTGTACTCACGCTCAGGTATCACTTCCAGAATCTGACCTACAAAACGTTCAGCATAAGCAAGCTGCAGCTGCTCCGACAAGTCAATCAGATCATGCACACGTGCATTCTTCACTTCCTCGTCCACCTGATCCTCCATCCGTGCTGCCGGCGTGCCGGTACGCTTCGAATACGGGAATACATGCATCTCGGAGAACTGAATCGCCTTCATCAGGTCATAGCCGTTACGGAACATCTCATCGGTTTCGCCAGGGAAGCCAACGATAACGTCCGTCGTAATGCCCACATCGGGCATCGCTTGACGAATCAAGCCCATCTTGTTATAGAACTCTTCGGTTGTATATTTACGGCGCATCCGTTTCAGTACCGTATCATCCCCCGCTTGCAGCGGTATATGAAGATGGCGGCACATTTTACTGGAGCGATTCAACACATCCAGCATCTTCTCATCGATCTGGCTTGCTTCGATGGAGCTGATGCGGATCCGTTCCAAACCGTCTACCCGATCAAGATCCCACAGCAAATCGGACAATCGGTAATCTTCAAGATCATCTCCATATCCGCCTGTGTGAATACCGGTCAGCACGATTTCCTTATAACCCGCTCCAACCAGCTGATGCGCCTGCTTGATGATGCTCTTCGGATCACGGCTGCGTGACAAACCGCGGGACCATGGAATAATGCAGAACGTACAGAAGTTGTTGCATCCGTCCTGGATTTTTAGAAATGCGCGTGTGCGTTCCGCAAAATCCGGAACGTCCATTTCCTCAAACACCCGGGTCTTCATGATATTGCGAACCGCATTAATCGGCTGACGTGTCTTTTCAATATCATGGATGAAATCCATAATCTTATCGCGATCCTGGTTCCCGATGACAAGATCCACGCCCGGTATATCCAGAATTTCTGCAGGCGAGGTTTGCGCGTAACAGCCCGTTACAGCCACGATGGCCTCGGGATTGCGGCGAACCGCACGTCTGATCATCTGGCGGCTCTTCTTGTCCCCTGTATTGGTAACGTGGCAGGTGTTAATCAAATAAACATCTGCGGTTTGTTCGAAGTCCACCTGGTCGTAGCCTTCATTTTTGAAGTATTGCCAGATGGCCTCGGTATCGTAAAAATTGACTTTGCAACCCAACGTATAAAACGCTACGGATGGCATGTTCAAACGCCCCCCATTTCTCCAGATTCGTATAGTGCGCAGGCAAGCGCCGTCATGCCGGCAGTCTCGCAGCGAAGGATCCGCTTTCCAAGCCCAACGGATACAGCTCCTGCATCTTCGGCCGCTCGGCATTCCTCTTCCGTAAAGCCGCCCTCGGGTCCAACGACCAGCAGCAAGCTGGCCTTCTCAGCCGAATTCGGCAGCGCCTGCTCCGCAAAAGGCTTCAGCACGTCCCTCAGCTGGGAGCCATGCTCTTTTTCATAACAAAAATATACGGCATCGTAGCCGGAAAATGCTGCAAGCAGATTTTTCCACGACAGAGGCTGTTCAACAGACGGTATCCGGTTACGATGCGCCTGCTCAGCCGCCTCCTTCGCAATCTTGCGCCAGCGTTCCAGCCGCTTTCCTTCCTTCTTGGCATCGTACTGAACAATCGTTCTGTCCGATAGGAAGGGCACAAAGGACACCGCGCCAATCTCGGTGCACTTTTGGATGACGGTCTCCATCTTATCGCCTTTCGGCAAACTCTGAGCGATGCTCACTTGCAGACGCGGTTCCTGCGTCATCTCCATGGGTTCAATCACAACGGCAGTGACACTGGCCGCTTCGATGCTCTCAATCTCCACCATGGCTTCGCGGGATTCCCCATCGCTTACAATCAATTTATCACCAAGTCTGCCTCGCATGACCTTGGTAATATGACGGGCGTCATCACCCGTAATCTCAACACGGTCTCCCTCGAATTGTGCGGGAGTGACAAAATATCGCTGCATCTTTATCCTCACCTAACTCCAAAATCGCCAAACCCCATCATACAACTTTTCGTGCAAACTGACCAGAGAAATCCGCGCCATTATCCCCCGAACATCTTAATGAACAGATTCAAAAAATCGATGGATAATGCATGCGCTGCATCATATAATGGCTTAATCGTATATCTCTGAAAGGTTGGCAGCAATATGATCAACAGGAAAATAAGTATCGACCACTGCTCGAACTTCTGAATCCTCGCACTGACGCGCGGAGGAAGCATATTCTCAAGAATCCGGTAGCCGTCAAGCGGTGGCAACGGAATAAGATTAAAGAGGAACAGAAAGAAATTGAGCAGTATAAAGGTATTGAAAAACAAATGTATCGCTTGATCTGTTTTGGTAACGCCAATCGGCTCGATCACACCGAACTGATAGAGTCCCGCATAGATCAGCGTTCCAAGTATACCTAACATAAGATTGCTCAGCGGACCAACCGCTGCCACAATGATGCTCATTCGGCGTGGGTTGCTAAAGTTCTCGCGATTGATCGGTACCGGCCGTGCCCAGCCAAAACCCGCAATCAGCAAGAGAATAATCCCCAGAAAATCAAAATGCACCGCCGGATTCAGCGTGACCCTTCCCAGCAGCTTGGCCGTTGGGTCTCCGAATTTATTCGCAAAATAGGCATGCGAGAACTCATGCACGGTAAAGGCAATGATTAAAGCAATCAGATAAAAAGGAAGTTGTTCCAGCGGATAAAATAACAGTCGATCCAAAAAATCCATAATCAGTTCTTCCTCGCCACGAAGGCAACCCAATCATCCTCGTGGCAGATGTCGGCAATTTCGAAACCGGAGGCAATCAGCGCTTTCTCCACGATCTCTTCTTTGTTCTTGTAAATGCCCGAGGCGATATAAGCGCCTCCCGGCTTGAGAGCCTGGTATACATCGTCTACAAACAACAGGATGACCTCAGCCAAAATGTTAGCCACTACAACTTGTACCGGCAGCGTCACGCCCAGATCCGATTGATCGGTCGAATGGTTGAGTACCGAGAGCAGATCGCTTTCCTTCACCGTAATCCGATCTTCCAAGCCGTTAAGACGGGTATTCTCCATTGCACTGGATACGGCAACCGGATCCAGATCAAGAGCCAGTATCCGTGATGCTCCCAGATGCGCTGCGCCGATGGAGAGAATGCCTGAGCCTGTCCCAACATCTATGACTTCCTCTCCGCCCTTGATCACCATCTCCAGTGTGCGCAAGCATAACGAGGTTGTCGGATGCGTTCCTGTGCCGAATGCCATGCCCGGGTCCAGCTCAATAATCGATTCTTGATCGGATTCCGGCGTGTACTCTTCCCATGTCGGCTTGATCGTTAACCGCTCGGACACGCGGATCGGTTTGAAATACTGCTTCCAGGCCGTTGCCCATTCATTCTCATCAACCGTCTTCATCTCATACCTGACTTCGCCTGTATCAATCCCAAATTCCTTCAGTTCATTCACTCGCGGCGTTATCTCATCACGGATCGCTTCCAAGGTAACCGTCTCATCAAAATAACCTTTGATAACGGCTTGGCCTTCAGGAATATCGTTAAACGGAACGATCTCATCAAACCACTGTCCAAGGGATGTGTCCCGCTTCTTGTTTGTCGTACCGGATTCTTCAATCGAAACGCCTCCGGCTCCAGCTTCATGCAGGAAATTCGTAATCATCTCCACGGCTTCTTCCGTGGTATGTATCGTTAATTCATGCCATAACATGTGCTACTGTTCCTCCTCATTCATACATAAATATTATTGTACTATATAGAGGACCCCGGATACAAAGTTTGTACTAAAATACCATGATGACTTTTCTTACAAGTCGTTCGAATACGAAAAACGTTATCAACGTACTCTCTCCAGAAGACTGACCACATATGGCAGAAATTTTTCTTGCGAAATAAGAACGATAAGCCTCCGAAGTTTATACTTTCTTATGTCTTCAAAAAAAGCCCTGCTTACCACCTCCGTAACAAGAAGGGTAAGAGGACTCTTTCATCACTTGATAAACATAATGATTAATCTACATTTTTACTGGTTTCATCGAGAATTTTCTTCAATTGGCGTTCATCCGCTGCCTCGCTTCTGCGCAGAGCCTCCACATCATCGTGGTCGGCTTCCATAGCCGAAAACTCGACATCCTCCACCTTAGCGGATTGAAGCGCAATCATCTTTTCGGTTTTACTCGAGATTTTCCCTTTTTTTACGCGTCTCATTATGGGTGCTATTCTCCTTTCCGTATAAACGATCAGAGCTGTGCCTATAACCTCAAATCATGCCGCCGGATTCTTCGATTAACCGCATGGCTTGCGGGAATACGCCTTCGTCCAATACAACCGTCAGCAAAATATCCCGGCCCTCGGTTCCGTCCTCCCCGCCGCTGCTCATCCCGCTGGCTGACGGGTCCGCCGCCCCCAGGATTCCGGCCCCTGGCCCCGAAATATCCGCATTTAAGGTCAGCGTTGATAAGCTTGTAATATTGCCTGTCAACGGATTCATCGGATTGTTAAGCTCCCCGCCGGGATCAGCACTAAACCGATCGATGGACATATCGGCAACGCGCAGCGACTGCAATTTACGGGCTGCATGCTGGGCTTCTTCCGGACTTTTGAAATACGCCAAAATATTTTTCTCTGCCACTTTATTTCACCTGCATTTCCTATTCAAGATTGCATCTTCCAAAGATGGACCTTCCCTAGGTTGCTTCATAGTTAAGTGTTTTATTCTTGAGAAAAGGGCCTGTTTAAGCTGGCAGACACTCCTGACGCTCCCCCAACAAAAAAACAGCAGACCGAAGGTTTGATCACCTTAGCCTGCTGCTGTTCTTTATGCTATGAGGGGGGGTAGCCCCATAAGTTTGTATTAGTCACCGCGGAATGCTTTTTTTACACGGTCAAAGAAGGACTGTTCCTGTTCATGGGTCTGTTCGCCATCAAGTGAAGCAAACTGTCGAAGCAGCTCTTTCTGTTCATCACTCAGCTTGCTTGGCGTAACGACCACAACCTTAACGTGCTGGTCACCCTGTCCCATGCCGCGGAGTCGAGGCACTCCTTTGCCTTTCAGGCGGAAGAAGGTACCCGTCTGCGTGCCGGCCGGGATCTTCAGCTTCACTCTCTCCGTCAACGTCGGGATTTCAATCTCGTCGCCAAGCGCAGCCTGAGCAAAGGTAAGCGGCACTTCGCAATAAATGTCGTCCCCTTCGCGTTCAAAGAAGTCATGCGGCTTCACGCGGATTACGATATACAAGTCACCGGCCGGGCCCCCACGGAAGCCGCCTTCGCCTTCACCTGTCATACGAAGTTGAGCTCCGTCGTCCACACCCGCAGGCACGCGAACATGAATCTTGCGCTGCTTCTTCACTTTACCGTTGCCGTTACAGGTCGAGCAGCGGTCTTTGATGATCTTCCCTGTTCCGTTACAGTTCGAACAAGCGCGACGGTTTACCATCCGTCCAAACGGCGTATTCTGCACGACTTCTTGCTGCCCGCTGCCGTTACATACCGAACATGTATGCGGCTGCGTGCCCGGCTTCGCCCCGGAACCGTGACAGGTATCACATGTTTCCGTTCTCGGAATGGTAATATCCGTTTCCTTACCGAATACCGCTTCCTTAAATTCAACTGTCATCGTGTATTGCAGATCGTTCCCCCGCTGAGGCGCATTCGGATCACGGCGTCCATTACCGCCAAAGAACATATCAAATATATCTCCAAAACCGCCGAAATCACCGGAGAAACCGCCTCCGCCCATGCCTTGGTTCGGATCGATATGCCCGTACTGGTCATAAGTCGAACGTTTCTGATCATCGCTCAAAACGTCGTAAGCCTCTTTCACTTCCTTGAATTTAGCTTCCGCGTCAGCCGCTTTGTTCACGTCCGGATGATATTGGCGAGCCATTTTACGGTACGCCTTCTTGATCTCATCGTCCGATGCATCCTTGCCGACACCGAGCACCTCATAATAATCACGCTTATCAGCCACGGTTTCACCCCAATCTCTTTATTACTCTTTTACATAAGGAAAGCCAAAGTGCGAAGATGCGCAGCTTTGACCTTCCCATACAATCTATTCAGATTAACCTTTGTTTTTATCTTCGTCAACAACCTCGTAATCTGCATCTACGACATTGTCTTTATTAGCCGCACCGGAGTCGGCACCTTCAGCACCCTGCTGCTCTTGTGCTGCTTGCTCATACAGCTTCACGGACAGCTGCTGCACGATTTGAGTCAGCTCCTCTACCGAAGCGTTAATCTCTTCGAGGTTATCGGATTCAAGGGCTTTCTTCACTTTGTCTTTTGCTTCATTCGCTTTTTCCACTTCGGAAGCATCGACTTTGTCGCCCAAATCCTTGAGTGTTTTCTCGGTTGTGTATACGAGTTGGTCCGCATTGTTGCGAGCCTCTACCAACTCTTTGCGTTTACGGTCTTCTTCAGCATGAAGCTCTGCGTCCTTCATCATTTGTTCAACTTCAGCATCGCTCAAGCCGCTGGAGGACGTGATTGTGATCTTCTGGCTCTTGCCTGTACCTTTATCCGTCGCCGAAACGTTTACGATCCCGTTCGCATCGATATCGAAGGTAACTTCGATTTGCGGCACGCCGCGTGGTGCTGGAGGAATATCTCCAAGCATGAAGCGTCCCAGCGTTTTGTTGCCGGCAGCCATTTCGCGCTCACCTTGCAGAACGTGAATTTCAACGCTCGGCTGGTTATCGGCATACGTGGAGAATACTTGGGATTTGCTTGTTGGAATCGTCGTGTTACGGTCGATCATTTTGGTGAATACGCCGCCTGCTGTCTCGATACCGAGGGACAACGGAGTTACGTCGAGCAATACGACGTCTTTAACGTCACCTGTCAATACGCCGGCTTGAACAGCTGCTCCAAGCGCAACCACTTCGTCAGGATTTACGCCTTTGTGAGGCTCTTTGCCTGTCAATTTCTTAATCGCTTCCTGTACGGCAGGAATACGAGTGGAACCACCGACAAGGACGATTTTATGAATATCGTTAGCTGTCAAACCTGCATCGCTAAGCGCTTGACGAGTCGGTCCAAGTGTACGCTCTACAAGAGAAGCAGACAATTCTTCGAATTTAGCACGAGTCAGGTTGAGTTCAAGATGCTGAGGCACGCCGTCAGCAACGGTGATGAACGGCAAAGAAATCGTGGTAGTCAGTACGCCGGACAATTCCTTTTTCGCTTTTTCCGCAGCATCTTTCAGACGTTGAACCGCTGCTTTGTCTTTGCTCAAATCAATGCCTTGCTCTTTTTTGAATTCGGCTACCATATAGTCAATGATGACCTGGTCAAAATCGTCACCGCCGAGTTTGTTGTCACCGCTGGTTGCTTTTACTTCGAAGAAGCCATCACCGAGTTCCAGAATGGAAACGTCGAATGTACCGCCGCCCAGGTCATATACCAGAATGGTCTGGTCTTCGGATTTCTCCATACCGTATGCCAAAGCTGCTGCTGTCGGCTCGTTGACGATACGCAGAACCTCAAGACCCGCGATTTTACCGGCATCCTTGGTCGCTTGACGCTGGCTGTCATTGAAGTATGCAGGAACCGTAATAACCGCCTGGGTTACAGGTTGGCCCAAGTAAGCTTCCGCATCGGATTTCAGCTTTTGCAGAATGATGGCGGAGATTTCTTGCGGCGTATAATCTTTGCCGTCGATGGATTCTTTATGATTCGTACCCATATGACGCTTGATGGAGATAATGGTACGATCCGGGTTTGTGATCGCTTGACGTTTTGCTGTATCCCCAACGACACGCTCGCCGTCTTTCTTAAATCCGACAACGGACGGGGTCGTACGGGCGCCCTCCGGATTCGGGATAACTACTGCTTCCCCACCCTCCATTACGGCTACGCAGGAGTTGGTTGTTCCTAAGTCGATACCAATAACTTTGCTCATGTAAAATTTTCCTCCTTATTCATTCACACGAATCCTCGCATGATCTTCATCAATTTTTATATGATAAACGACTATCGAAAGTCGCTCACATGCTCACTTTAACCATCGCAGGTCTCAATACTTTGTCTTTTAGCATATACCCCTTCTGCACTTCCTCAACCACGATGCCTTCCTCGTATTCATCGCTTTCCACCTGCATGATCGCTTGGTGATACTCCGGATTAAACGGCTCGCCTACGCTCTTCATCGCCGTCAAACCTTCGGTAGCGAGGACCGATTCCAACTGGCGGAAGATCATGTTAACTCCCTTGGAGAAGGATTCAAACTCCGGATTTTCCTCGGATGCCTGAAGCGCACGCTCAAAGTTATCGATGACAGGCAGAAGCTCTGTAATCAGTTTGGAAGAAGCGTATTTGCCCAGATCTTCTTTCTCCTTCTGTGTACGACGACGGAAGTTATCGAAATCCGCTTGTACTCGCAGGGTACGCTGCTGGTGCTCCATCACCTCGGCCTGAAGTTTCTCAAGCTCAGCTGAACCTGCTTCATCCGCCGAATCCGTTACAGGAATCTCCTGTTCGGGATTTACGGCTTCCTCCGCAGACCCACTCTCACCCGAGTTTGGCGTGTTCTCCAAAGTTTCTTCCATCGTTTCTTCTGTAACTGTATCTTGAACGGCATCCTTATGCTCATTATTCAAGACGCCTTCACCTCCTTCATATTCTAAAACAGACTGTCTGTGATTCATTTTATCCCGTATGGGTTATTCGCCTATTTCTTTCATCTTGATGACGTGATGAATCCGCAGCACGGCTGCAGCAACTTCGCCGGCTGCCCGCAGGCCATGAAGTTTGACCGGAGCCGGATCCAGCACGCCCAGCTCCTCGTAATCAACAACCCGGCCGCTGTCGCAATCAATGCCCATGCAATCAGAGTCTGCACGGATTTGCGCAGCGCGCACTTCTTCCATCTTCTCGAGTGGATTGTAACCGGCATTGAGAAGTATCTGCGACATCGGCTTGCGCAGCGCGGCCGAAACGGCTTCCATACCGAAGGCTTCCATGCCTTTCTGAGCCTCCCGGATCCGTTCCAATTCGTAGGACACCGCGAGCTCGCTTGTCCCGCCGCCCGGAAGTACCCCGCCGGAAACGGCAGCCTGCAGTGCCGAGGCCGCATCTCCCGCAATTCTGGCCGCCTCACCTACGACTTCCGAAGTGCTTGCCCCAACAATGACCGTCACAATACGTTCCCGGTCCTGGCTGCCGCAGGCCAGCCGGATTTTCTCAATGCTTTCATCGTAAGCGACACGCGGGGTATCACCCAGAAGGGCTGCAAGCTCCTTCGAGTCTTTATGTAACGCCTTCCGGCGTATGGGAGTAGCTCCCGTCATGTCGCTTACCCGGCGCAGATCCGCACGTGACACGCGCGGCACAACCATCATGCCGTGATCCAGGCAAAACTGCTCTGCATCCGGATGGATGCCTTTTTCAAGCAGGATGAGTTTTACGGACAGTTCGGACAATCTCTCCAAATCTGAAGCGAACACTTTTCGGAGGTCCATATATTGGGCAAATCCGGTTTCGGTTGTGAGGGCCTCTTCATCGATCTCATCTGGTTCCAGGGAATCAAACAGCACCAACACTTTTGCATCGTCATACGACTTGGACTCCCGGGCGAAGATCGGCCGCTGCCGGAGCAGAACCCCCTCGAACACTTCATTCTCGGCATTCTCCAGAGCAATTATACTGTCTGCGAGCGAGTAGGAAGGATCCTGAAGACGGGTGATTCCGGCTTTCCGCGCGGCTTGCATAATCAGCTCCACGATGTCCTTCCGTTCACGCCCAGCAACGTACACCGTCCGTTCCAGAAGCGGATCATCCAGCCCGTCAATCAGCCGAACCCGCTTTGTTAAGAGCTGCATCGACTTCTCGATCCCCTGACGAAGCCCCTCCACCACCTTGGAAGCAGGCACCCCGCGGGTTATGCGGGAAACCCCTTCCTGCACGAGTGCGCCTGCAAGCACGGTAGCCGTTGTGGTTCCATCGCCGATTTTCTCCTGCTGCGCTCTTGCCACCTGAATGAGAAGGCGGGCTGCCGGGTGGGTGACATCCATTTTATCCAGAATCGTCACCCCATCATTGGTAATGACCACTTCGCCGCGGGGACCCACCAGCATCACGTCGAGCCCCTTGGGACCAAGCGTTCCTTCAACAGCGGACGTGACGGCCCGGACGGCATTACTGTTGTTCAATAGCGTAGAATAACGTTCATCTCCGTCCACTTGGCTATGTTGTCCTTGGCTCATCTGTCTCACTCCTTTATTTGTACCAGTGTGACAGCAGCCTCGTCAGGTCATGGGATAACACATTCAAGATGCCGATCACCCGTGCATATTCCATTCTTGTAGGACCGAGAATACCAATCGAACCGAGCGCTTTTCCGTCTATTGAATAAGTCGCTGTGATCAAACTGCAATTGGAAATCGCCTCATGCGTATTCTCCGTACCGATCTTCACTTGGACACCATGCTCACCGGGAGCGGGAGCCATGAGTTTCAATAGTGCGGGGGTCTGCTCCAGAAGCTCAAAGATTTCCCTTACCTTATCAACATCCTTGAACTCCGGCTGATTCAGCATGTGGGTCGTGCCGCTGAGATAAACGCCGCGATGGTCCGGTTCATTGTTAAGGGCGATATCCAGCATACTCATGAGATCTTCATAATGTGAAATATGCCGCTGCATTTCCTCACCAATCTCCGTATACAAACGGGTCTTGAGTTTATATAGAGGCACATTAACCAGCTTCTTGTTCAGAAGATTTACCACTTGCTCCAGATCCGAAACGGACACACCCTGCGGAATCGAAACAATTTTGTTCTCGACTTGCCCTGTGCTGGTGACGATGATGGCTACCGCTTGATCCTCATGGAGAGGAAGAAGCTGGAAATGACGCAAAGACGTATGAAAAACTTCCGGTCCCAGCAGGATGGAAGTGTAATTAGTCATCTGAGACAGAATGCCCGCTGTATGCTGTATCATCTGCTCCATCACGTTCAGCTTTTCTGCAAAAAAGGATTTCATCATGTGCAGTTCCGCAGGGTTCAAGGAAAACGACGACGTGAGATGATCAACATAATAACGATATCCTTTATGTGACGGAATTCGTCCAGCTGATGTATGAGGCTGCTCCAGAAATCCGAGTTCCTCCAGATCAGCCATCTCGTTACGAATGGTTGCCGGACTGTATCCGACATCCCCGCGTTTGGAAATGCTTCTCGAACCAACCGGTTCGGCAGAACGGATATAGTCATCCACAATGGCATTCAAAATCATGCGTTGACGATCTGTTAACATGTCGCTCCCCTCCTTGCTGACTGCTTATTTTCTCTTTCGTTAGCACTCATCGTCATCGAGTGCTAACCGATATAACAAAAATACCAAACCGACCTGAGGATTGTCAAGTCAGTTCAGTACTTTAAGAACAGCTATTTCGTCACAAGCATGCTGCTTCTTGCAGTGAACGCAGTCGGTCCACACCTTCTCCGGAAAAATCTCCTTCTCCACGACGGCAAAGCCGTTTTTGATGAAAAAGGATACTTCATACGTCAAGGCCATCACTTTCGGAAGCTCACGGCGTTTCGCTTCCTCCAGAAGGGAATCCACGAGCATGGAGCCGATTCCTTGCCCTTTATAACCATCAGAGATGCCGAGTGAACGAATCTCCACCAGATCATTTCCCAGCTGACACAAGGAACCGCAGCCGATCACGTTCCCTTCGGATTCGGCCACAACGAATTCCCCGATTTGTTTCTCCAGCACTTTTTTGGACCGGGGCAGCATAATCCCCTTTTCCGCATATCCCTGAATCATCTGATACAGCGGCCCGACATCTTCTAACTTCGCCTTTCTGCATACCGCCGACATGGTTGTCCGTCTCCCCTTTACACGCTCCGTCATGTTATGAATAAATATACAACAGAGCGCATATAAGTTCAATAGATTAATTTGCCGTCAAACTGCCTATAAATTCAGCGAACACATCGTTGCCGAACAGAATGCCTTTACTGCTCAGTTTATATCCGTCCTCCGTAGAATCAAGAAGTCCCGCACCCACCATTTTATTCAGCGGCCCGGCGAATACTTCTTCCATGGAAGTTCCGAATTGCTGCCGGAACCGGCTGCTCGAAACGCCATCCAGCACTCGGAGCCCGACCATGAGGAAATCCTCCATCGCTTCTTCCCTTGATACCTCAAAGCTCTCCAATCGCGGAAGTCCGTGATTCGCTGCTTCATTATATGGGTTGACGCCTTTGATGTTCACATGGCGCTGACGACCGACGTATCCGTGCGCTCCTGCACCCAAGCCATAATAATCCTCGTTGCGCCAATACGTCATATTATGCCGACTTTCAAAGCCGGGTTTGGCAAAATTACTGATCTCATACTGTTTATATCCGGCTGCCTTCATCCGCTCCATTAATAGAAGATACATATTCAGCTCGTCCTCCTCATCCGGAAGCGGCAGCTGGTTTCGCTGGTACATCGTATGGAACAGCGTATTTTCCTCAACCTTTAAGCTGTAGATTGAATAATGCGGAAGTCCAAGCTCTAGCGCCTTATCCACGCTTTCCGCAAGCATGTCCAGCGTTTGGTTCGGAAGTCCGAACATCAAATCGATGGACATGTTATCAAAGCCTGCGGTTCTGGCGTTCTCGAGACTTCGATACACATCATCCGTATCGTGAATCCGGCCGATGCCGGTCAACAAGCTGTTCTGGAAGGCTTGCACCCCTAAGCTGATCCGGTTCACGCCGCCTTCGCGCATGACGGACAGTTTCTCCAAATCCGTGGTGCCGGGATTCGCTTCCATCGAAAATTCAATACGATCGGACCATTCCGGAAAATGGCGCTTCACGCTTTGCAAGAAGTATTCCATTTCATTTGGCTTCAGCACTGTAGGGGTCCCGCCGCCTACAAAAATGCTTTTGATTCGTCCCGGCGAGTTGGCCTGGACAGTTAGCTCCATCTCCTTATCCAGCGCGCGCAGATAATCCATCACCGGCTGATCCTTCAACACATAGGAATTGAAGTCGCAGTAAAAACATTTATTGGTACAAAACGGAATGTGAATGTACACTGCTTCCGTCCGTTTATCGTTTGCCGTCATTCTTTTCTTGCCCCCTCATGTACACCTCTGGCATGACTTACTTTAAGTGCGAGTTCAAAAAGTCAGGTTTTCAGCACCGGAAGGCCCGGCTGAATTCAATATTCGATGTCGATTAAGCTTCATGTGCTGCTTCGTGATCAAAAGATGACTTTTTGAACAACCTCTTTAAGTAACTTCATGGAAGTTCCTTCTCTACTATAACGCTATGCCTCTTGGAATGAAAGAAAGGAAAGCCGAGAATCGGCTTTCCCATCATTTATTTCATAAGGCTATACACATAGGACCAGTCCAGCCCATTAACTCATGCAAAATTACTTGTCGTCAATTTTCAATACCGCCATGAAAGCTTCCTGCGGCACTTCGACACTGCCGACTTGTTTCATCCGTTTCTTACCTTCCTTCTGCTTCTCAAGGAGTTTCCGTTTACGGGAGATGTCACCACCGTAACACTTGGCAAGAACGTTTTTACGCATTGCTTTAACCGTTTCACGGGCCACAACCTTGGTACCGACGGAAGCTTGAATCGGCACTTCGAACATTTGACGAGGAATCAGCTCGCGCAGCTTCTCGCAAATCAACCGTCCGCGGTGATAGGCACGGTCCTTGTGCACGATAAAGGACAAGGCATCTACTTGCTCGGCATTAAGCAAAATATCCATTTTGACCAGGTTGGATCGACGGTACCCGGATAGCTCGTAATCGAATGAAGCATATCCTTTGGTGCTCGATTTCAACTGGTCGAAGAAATCATACACGATTTCCGACAACGGAATTTCATAGGTAATGGTGACGCGCGTTGTGTCCAGGTATTCCATATTTACGAATTCGCCGCGTTTATTTTGGCAGAGTTCCATAATCGCTCCAACATAATCGTTCGGAACGATAATGCCTGCTTTAACATAAGGCTCTTCGACATAATCGACCTTGCCGACCTCAGGATAATGAGACGGGTTATCGATCTGAATCTGCTCCCCGTTTGTCAGCGTAATGCGGTAAATAACGCTCGGCGCCGTCGTAATCAGCGGTATATTAAACTCGCGTTCAATCCGCTCCTGGATGACATCCATGTGCAGCAGGCCCAGGAATCCGCAACGAAAACCGAATCCGAGCGCGCTGGATGTCTCTGGCTCAAAGCTGAGCGATGCATCATTAAGCTGCAGCTTCTCAAGCGCCTCGCGCAGATCATTGTAGTCTGACGTTTCGATTGGATACAGACCACAGAATACCATCGGGTTGATTTTGCGGTAACCCGGAAGCGGCTCGGCCGTTGGACGCTTGGCATCCGTTACCGTATCACCGACCTGCGTATCGCCAACGCTCTTCATGCCAGCCACGATGAAACCGACATCGCCGACGTTAAGCTCGTCCACGCTGGACATGCGCGGCTTAAACGCCCCCACCTCAATGACCTCGAAGGTTTTGCCGGTAGCCATCATCTTGATCTTGGAACCGGCTTTGATACTTCCGTCAAGAACGCGCACATATACGATGACACCTTTGTAAGGATCATAATGGGAGTCGAAAATCAGCGCTTTCAGGGGTGCTTCCGAATCGCCTGTTGGCGCTGGTACTTTCTGAACCACCTGCTCCAGAATTTCCTTGATTCCGATACCCGCCTTGGCGGAAGCTAATACGGCATCGCTGGCATCCAGTCCGATGACATCCTCAACTTCCTGCTTCACCCGCTCGGGATCGGCGCTTGGCAGGTCAATTTTGTTAATGACAGGCAGAATTTCGAGATTGTTATCCAGTGCCAAATATACGTTGGCCAACGTCTGCGCTTCAATTCCCTGTGCAGCATCAACGACGAGCAGCGCGCCTTCACAAGCAGCCAGGCTTCGAGATACCTCATACGTAAAGTCGACGTGCCCTGGAGTATCAATCAGGTTCAATATATACTCCTCGCCGTCATCTGCTTTGTAATTCAGGCGAACCGCCTGCAGCTTGATGGTAATCCCGCGCTCTCTCTCCAGATCCATCTGATCCAGTACCTGCTCTTGCATTTCACGCGAAGTTAATGCACCCGTAAATTCCAATATACGGTCAGCAAGCGTCGATTTCCCATGGTCTATATGTGCAATGATACAGAAATTACGAATTTTTTGTTGTCTTGCTTGTACGTCTGTCATGCCTAACCCCCAACAACCACCAGATGTTTGAATCAACTTATTATACCAGTTGAGGGGATGCACAGCAATGCTGAGAATAAAGGTGAATTTATTCCGCGATCGATCCGAACATCGACACGACCCAGCGGATGCTTTTGTCAGACAGCTGCTGGAGCAGTCCTGCCGTCTTGTCGGCAAGGACATCGGCAGGCGGTTGCGAGCGTTCGGGAAGCAGGATGTCGCTAGGCGTAAGCTCATATTCAGGTAGTGTTTTACGAGCATCTTGTTCTAGAACAGCGGACTCTGATAAGGGAGGATTCTTGCGTGTCCCTCCCCATCCATTCCCTTGGGCAGCCCCGCCTTGCGGATTCTGAGCATGGTCTTGCTGCACAGTTTGCACGGCGCCTGTACCGTCTGTCGGTACGGGCGCCTTTGCCCCGCCAAGCTGCATGCCGACCAATATGCCGATGCCTGTCCATATGATAAGAGCCACAAACCGTTTTCCCATTCTTGACATCACTGAGTCCCTCCCTGATTTACCCGTTCAATCTTGCTCCGTCGTTGCCGCCAAGCTGTTAGCCTGCTTTGGCTGCTTCACCCTCTGTGCCTTTTTTGCTTCCGCCCTTGGTTTCATCCGGAAACGGACTGCTTCTTCGTTTGATCATTGTCTTTTTTCACACTGGCTTTCTCCGCCTCTTGCTCCTGCCAGTACACATCTGCAATGATGTCCGCCAACGCTTCAGCTGTCCGCTGCAATTCCTCTTTCGTATTATCGATGCCCCCGATTTCGATCAGGATGCTGTTCGGCGACAGGGATTGGTTATATTCCCCATTCCCTTGATCCGCTGATTTACCCCACACGCCCCGAGACACCCCGGGATAGGACCGTTCCAGCTTGGCATTGATTTTGCTTGCAAACGCCTCGTTCTGTCTCCAGTTCTCGTTCGCATGTCCGATGATGAAGTAAACCTTGGCATAGTTGACGCCGTTTACGGTTGCTGTCGTTTTGTTATACCGCTGCGAATCCCGATGGATATCGATCAGATAGTTAATGCCGTCGTTCTGGGACATGGCCTCCATGACCATCTGACGCGAGTATTTATAAGAAAAGTTGTAATTATACCCTTCAATGGTAGATTGATAGTCACTTTGATCATGCAGGGTGCCAATCCCGTTGGCTTCAAGTCTTTTGCTCAGCAAACTGCCTACCAGCATGACGTTCTTGCTCGGGGATACCGCCCCCGGATTATCGGAAGGATGTGTCAGCAGCGGGTTATATGCTTCCTGCGGGTGTGAATGATAGATGAGAACGGCTTTCTTTCCATTCGTAGACTTTCCATCCTTGGAGGTGCTTCCAGGATCGTTCTTACTGCCGGGCTCGTCCTCCGTGCCCTGACCCGGGACATCCTCACCGTTTTCCTCATTGCCGATATCTCCCCGCCCCCCTTGTGGCGGCTCTTCTCCGGCATCAGCAGGATCGCCCTCTGCCTGCCCCTCCGCGGGATCCGGCCGGTAATCCGCTGGTGCCTCCCCATCCTCGTTACCGGACCCATGAGACAGCTGTACCGGTTGATTTGCTTTCATGCCAGGCAGTTCTCCTGCAAGAAGGCTTTTTGGATCCCTCGGGTTCACACTCGTCAGAAGTTCAAAGACGAAGGTCGACATTTTCTCGCCAGAGAAGCTTGAGGTCTCTTTGGAAGCCGTCATATGCGGCATCTCCATGCCGATCATATCAATGAAAAAATGGCTGGATAACGAAGCGGCCAATCCTTTCATTGATGATACGGGCGAGGAATTCATCCGCTGTTCCGCCATCCCTCCGAGCCCTAGTAAAATAAAAAATATAAGAGAACCTAGCATTAGTATAATGAGCGTTCGACCCATGCTCAGACCTTCCATAACCTTCCGTTTCAGTCTGGCAATATTCCAGATGCGAAATTTGCGATTGTTCATAACGATGCCCTCCTCGGTTCGCCGGGAGCTATTTCGGCCATCATTCCGCCGTTCCCGCGACTTGTGTAATCTCTTATATTTCAAATCTATGAACCGGGGAGAATCGATAGAACTAGATCCATGAAAAATATAAAAGCTCCGATAGATTCGGAGCTTTCATGCTGGGTTAGTGCGTGTACGCACCTACATTGCCGGGATCCACAGCCTCATGCAGCGCTGCGTTCAGGCCGGTTGCCACGATATTGGCGATGTCCTCTATAAATTCGTCAATCTCCTTGGGCGTTACGATAAGGTCATGGCCCAGCGGCTCCAGCACCTCCTTCACCAGTGCGAGGCGATCACCTTCGGGTATATCATGGAGCATGCCCATAATTTTGCCCGTCTCCGGCGCACCTTCACCAAAATGGGATTTCATGAGCTCAATGGCGTTATTAACGATGGTGGAAGCATAGCAGACGGTCGGAACTCCGATCGCAATGCAGGGGACCCCGAGAATTTCCTGCGTCAATCCCTTGCGCTTATTGCCGACGCCAGAACCGGGGTGGATTCCGATATCCGCAATCTGGATGGTCGTATTCACCCGTTCCAGCGAGCGCGAAGCCAGAGCGTCAATAGCGATGATCAGTTCGGGACGGGTTTGCTCCACGATGCCCTGAACCGTTTCGCTCGATTCAATGCCTGTCAGACCGAGAACGCCTGGCGCTACGGCACTAACCTGTCGATAGCCTGGCGCCACCCGATCCGGCATAAGCTCGAAAAACTGTCGGGTTACCATCACGTTCTCCACCACCAGCGGTCCCAGGGAATCCGGCGTCACGTTCCAGTTGCCGAGCCCGACAATGAGCACGCTTGCCTTGGGTCCGATCCCGATCCGGGACATGAATGCCTCAAACTCACGAGCGAAGACAACAGATACTTGATCCTGAAGCCCCGTATCCCCCTTGCGAAGATCGGGCACCTCCAACGTGACGTAATGGCCCTTTACTCTTCCAATTTGCTTAGAGGCTGCATCGTTCTCCACGTCCAGCCTTGTAATCTTGATTCCGTCCTCCTGCACCACATCCTCCATCACACCAGGAATGGGCGCGCCCCCTTTGCCTCCCGCCAGTTCTCTTGATTCCACCGCCAGGTCCGTTCGGACCGAGTATTTTTGCAGATCCAGATCCATAGAAATTCACACTCCTCCTCATATTGCTAGTAGTGTGCGAGAGTAGGGGAGAGATTATGCAGAAGTCCGAATGAGTATTGCTTTTTGTCCACCCCCATGCTAAAATATTTTAAGTTGTGAATCATTTCGCTCTATTGAAATGCCTTACAGGAGGTGAATGTAATGCCAAACATTAAATCCGCGATTAAACGTGTAAAGACAAATGACAAACGCCACGCGCTTAACATTTCTCAAAAATCCGCGCTTCGCACAGCTGTTAAAACTGCTGACGTAGCGTTGAACGGTACAGAAATCGAAGCTGCTAAAGTTGCTTTCCAGGCTGCTTCCAAGAAGCTTGATAAAGCTGTAACAAAGGGCCTGATCCATAAGAACGCAGCTGCCCGCAAGAAGTCCCGTCTGGCGAAAAGACTGAACGCTCTTACGTCGCAAGCGTAAGTAACGTTTGTTGAATACGACATGGAAAAAGCCCTGAACAGTTCACACTGCTCAGGGCTTTTTGTGATACGTTGATCGACGTACTCTTCTCGGTAGACAACCGCATATAGCGGTTTTTTTCTTGCAAGATCAGGTGGGTACGCCTCTGAAGTTCATGCTTTCTGATCTCTAAAGAAAAAGAGCGTACGACTGCTCCCGCGGCCGTACGCTCTTAACTTGTTGCGGGTGTGTTAAGCCCCAAGCCGCAGCAAAAACAATTCGATCCCGAGCACCTTATCCACGGCCCCGGTCTTCATCTGGTAATCCAGATTCGCCAGATGGTTCAGAATGCCTTCAAGACGTGCCGTCTCAAACTTGCGGGCTTGCTCGCCCGCAATCTTCACCGCATAGGGATGCAATCCGATCTGGGAAGCAATTTGCTGCTGCGAGTAGCTCTGGGTAGATAGAGTCTTCACCTGCAGAATAATCCGGAACTGTCTGGTGATGAGCGCCGCAATCTTGATCGGCTCCTCGCGCTGCTTCAGCAGTTCATAATAGATTCCGAGCGCCTTGTCCAATCGGAGATTCGCAATATCCTCTACAAGCGCAAACACATTCTGTTCCGTGCTGCGCGCCACCAGCATATCCACGGTTGCGACATCAATCACTCCGCCGGCACCAGCATATAAACACAGCTTTTCGATCTCACCTGATAATGCCTGAAGACTGGTTCCCGCATTTCGCACGATCGCCTCCGCCGCACCTTCTCGCAGTGTGCAGTTGCCTTTCTTCACCTGCTTGTCCACCCAGCGAAGCAGATCCTCCCCGCCCAAAGGCATGAAGGACAAGGCAACCCCTGATTTCTTAACTGCCTTGACTACCTTTTTGCGTTCATCCAGCTTTTCTTGTCCAACCATAAAGACAATCACACTATAATCAGCGGGATTGGTCAAATAATCCAGCAAAGCCTCTGGACGATGATCCACTTTCCCGTTATCTTTTGCTGCGGTAAAAAAAGCCGTGTCCCTGACCATGATCAATTTTTTCTGAACCATAAATGGAACCGTCTCCGCTTCTTCAATGACGGTTTGAATCGGAACCTCCCCTAAATCCATATGAACAAGCGCAAAATCACGGTCTTCTTTTGGGATCAGCTGGGCTTCCAGAAATTCAGCGAATTCCTTCATTTGAAATTTCTCGCTGCCATACAACAAATAGACGGCAGACACATCTCCCTGCTTAACCGCCTTGGCCGCCGCTTTGGCATCCATCGGCGTCCCCCCTTTCTACTCTGTACACTATACCAAAAAAGAGTGCCTGAATGCGATAGACGACAAGCATAAAAATGAAATCATCCACACGAAAACAAAGAGACCTCGGCTTGGCAGCGGCAAGGTCCCTTCGTCCCAACACATCTATATAAACGCCGGCAAGTATGCTCTAGAAACACCTCGCCGTCGGTCATACGACGGTAGTTGGTATAATGCTCTCTCTAATATATAGTGTATTCATATCTCCCGGCATTGGTGCACCGATTGTATATATCTCTGAATATTTCTATTGTTTAGGCTGCTTCTGCCCCGTAGTCGCCGGAGGCTGAGGCTTCTCAATGGAATAGACGGATTCAACCAATTCGTTATTCGTCTGCACCTTGTACTTAAACGTTAAGCCGTCCTCTGACCATTGACCGGATACCCAGCTTCCGCCGAGCGGAATCGTCTCAACCGTTTCAACCGCCTCAGGCGAGGTTTGGCTTCCCGATGGCAGGCGATAGATAATCAGATGATCGGCTTCAAGCGAAGCTCGGTAGAGACCGTCCGGGGACGACCACTGTTCCGGTACCATCGCCAGTCCTTGGTACGATCCGGTTGACCTGTCGGATGATTCCGTGCTTCCCGTGCCTGCATCGCCGGAAGGATCGCTAATTGGAGGCAGCATCTCTGACGAGGTATCTGCCGATTCCGTAGGCGAAGTCTGGGCATCCATGGTCTCAGAGTCCTGCTCAGGTTCACTGGCGGGAGGGTCAGACGGACTTGTGGTATCGTTTTTTGATCCCTCATTGTTGCTCTTTGCAGGCTGGTCTGATGCTTGAGGTTCCCCATTATCTTTCTTCTGGACCGAAGTATCGGGTGCTGTAACATCTTTCTTGGTGCCGTTAGCCCCATCCGATGGTTCCGGCGTTGCCTTCGTTTCATTCGGAGAAGACTTAGAATTGGCTTCCAATGACGATTCTGAAGGCGAACTCCGCAGATTTGCGGATGGATCGCTTCCCTCATCCGATGCGCCACCCGACTCCGTGCCGCCTTCGGCGGCAAACGGCTGAGCGATTTCCTGACTCTGCGTTGCAGCCGAGTCGTCATTCGCCCCGGCACTGGTCGTGCTTGCCTCTTCGTATGGAATCTCCGCATCGGATAACATCTTCGGTTCATTATTTAAAATAGCTACGCTAAAAATAAGTACAGCGGCAGCGGCACCGATAGCCGTTCTTCCGCCAACCGTGCTCCACCAGCTTCCCGCACGTCGCGGACGCCGCATTTCCGGCATCATTTCGGCGGGCTCCTGGCTTTTCACAGAAGGAGGTACGACAAGGTTCTGGCGTTCACGGTCAATGGCATCCAGTCTAGGCATGATAGCGTCTACCAGACTGACAGGCGGGGTTACGGCCGGGAGATCCTCAAGCTCTCTGTTCAATGATTTCAATATATTAAAGGTCTCCGCACACATGGGGCACACGGCAATATGCTGATACATTTCGGCCGTCTCCTCCGAAGTGAGATCCCGGTCCAAATACCGGTGCATACGTTCCACCACCTCTTGGCAATTCATCCTGATACACCACCTTTCTGATGCTCTTGGAGCATATTCTGCAGCTGCTGCCTGGCCCTGAACAAATAGGATTTCACCGTATTGAGCGGGAGGTTCAGACAATCAGCAATTTCGTTGTAGGATAGATCCTGCAAATACCTTAAGACAATGACCGTGCGATGATGATCCGGCAGTTGATTAATGGCTTCCTGAATATCCTGAGCCAGATATCCCGACATCACTTCCCGTTCTACATCGAGATTATCCCGAAACACCAGATCATGTTCATCGATGGAAACCGTCGGCTTGGTCCTGCGGAATTTATCAATGCATATGTTGGTGACAATCCGCTGGACCCAAGTTTTGAACTGAGCCTTCTCCTCGTAGGAGTTAATCTTCGTATATACACGTATAAGTGCTTCCTGGGCTGCATCCATAGCATCCTGTTCATTGTTTAAAATGTAATAAGCAGTTCGGTAAACATGTTGCTCAATTTCTCGCAATAGGGTGATTAGAGCGTCGCGATCGCCCGATTGAGCGGCTCTTATGAGTCCCTGCTCCACCACAGTGGATCCCCCTCTCCCTGCATACATACAGACGGATAGAATTAAAAAAATGTTGCAGTATGTAACCTATTATTTTTTTAGGAAACTTCATCTAACTATACCAAATATAAAGATTATAGTCACCGCTGCATTTTCCTATAAAAGATCATACTACGAATCTATGTCTCAAGGACAGCGGGCTACTTTTTATGGAAGCTTCGTACGCGTTTCAATATGTCCATCCTTGATCCTCATCTGGATTTCACCGTGAAGGTTGGTCTGATAGATGAGCGTCGAGGAACGTTCCAACCGTCCGACCACATCCGGATGAGGGTGGCCGTACATATTGTTGACGCCAGCGGAAATAACCGCTGCCTTCGGCTTCCATGCATTCAGCCATAGCGCGGATGTCGAGGTTTTGCTTCCATGATGGGCAACTTTCATGACATCAATCCGGTTTTCGGCAGCAGCGCTCCGTGAAACGAAATCATCCTGTGAAGAACGTTCCTCCAGGTGCAGCAATATATTATGTTCGGCAGCTTGGTCCGTGTCACCCGTAAATAAGAACCGGCTGCCGTTCATCTGAAGGACAAATACTAGTGAAGCATGATTCTGCTCCTTAATCAACGGTAATGGTTTTATGATTTCTCCACTTTCTGGGAAGATAGGAGCTAAAAATTGGATTTGCGTATGACTGTCAAGCTTCCATACTTCCCGATCCACTCCAGCCTCGTAAATGGGAATGCGCTGCTGAACGGCGGTTAACATCAGTTTCCGGAAGGAAGCGGAGTCGGTCAAGGTCCCGTTGAATACAACCGATTTTACGGGGATTTCCTGCAAAACAGCCTGAAAGCCGCCTATATGATCCTGGTCCCCATGGGTCATAATGACAGCCTCAAGCTGGTGCACGCCCCGTTTTTTCAACAATGGAACCACCACTTTCGCTCCCACCTCATACGGAGACTTACGTTCTTTCCAAGTATCCTTTTCCTTACGAAAATTCACCGTGCCACCACCGTCAATGAGAATATGCTTGCCCTCAGGTGTTGTTACCAGTATCGAATCTCCTTGTCCTACATCCAGGAATTGCACCAGTCCCGCTCCGTGCATGGACGGAGATTGATAGCCGCCGTACAGTAAAAGACCCAAAGCCCCGGACAGAAGGACAATCGCGGATCTCGTTGCATAGCGTTCGATATAATCACTGGCGCGAAGAAAACCCCTCCATCGCAACGCACCGACACATCGATCCACAAGCGGAAACATGCCTGTCGCCCTAGACGAGCTTCCTCCAATATCCAAGGGTACGCGTCCTTCCAACGGAACTGTATCATCGGACCCGCTTCGCTCTCCTCCGCGATTTTCGGATCTCTTCTTCAGAATGGACAGCAATGAATACAAAACAACAAAATAACACAGAATCCAGGCTATCGACGGGGATGGCCACAATGTCATAAACACGGATGAACCATTCATCCAATCAACGATTTGGAACGTCATTTGGTTTAACCATTCCGTTACAGCTGCCAACCAGCCGGCTCCACGCATCCACACCCACCCCATCAGCAAAGACAACATTCCTAGCGGAAGAACGATAAGGCTAATGACCGGAACCAGGAGCATGTTGGCGAAAACAGAAATCAGCGACACCTGGTTGAAATAATAAATGGTAAGAGGAAAGGAGATCAGCTGCGCTACGACCGTGACTCCAACGGTTCCCGCAAACCAGCGGGGCAAAAATGTCAGCAGCGGCACCAGCTTCGGCACGAATATCATCAAGCCCGCAGTCACGATGAATGACAATTGAAAGCTGACGTTAACGAGAAAATACGGGTTCCACAGCAGCATGACGAGCACGGCAACACTAAGAATATGCAGTCCATCCTTCAAAAGCCGACGCCGTGCGGCATACAAACCGATCACCCCCATGATGCCGGCACGGACGATAGAGGGACTCGCCCCGGTAAGCAGGACATAAAAGGGAATCAGCCACATGACCACAGTCAGCGAGGTCTCCCTCGTCATTCGAAGGGTGGTGCATATGAATAAAAGACATCCTACGACCACAGCCACATGCATGCCCGATATCGCAAGAATATGAGTCAATCCCAGCCGCGAGAACTCCATAAATGTATCGGGATCCAGATCATCCCGATTGCCAATGACAAGTCCCTTCATATAACCCGCGTGGATTCCGCCGTACAATTCATCCAGCTTGCCCCCAAGCTTATAGCGAACGGCATCAGTCCATCTTAGAATATGACTTAAATTCCAGCTGTCAGGCGGGGTGACCCCCGCTTGGTCAGAGCCTTTCACTTTGATCATCCAATGAATTTTCTGGGTTCGCAAATATTGAGCATAATCAAATCCGTCAAAATTACGGGCTACTCCAGGTTTTTGCAGCTCTCCCGTCAGCTGGATCCGGTCCCCGCGCTGCCATCGGTTAACCCTCTCCAGCTCCCTTTTATCCAGCAGTTTTACTTGAACCCTAACGATATCATCTGTCTTCAGCATGGTCCCGTTATCCGGATTCGCTTGTTTTTGCGGCACCGGAGGTTTTGCTAGCATCAGATCAGCTTGCTTCAGGGCAACATTGAAATCCGCGCGGTCACCGTCTACTTCTATAGGGGATGTGATTACACCGAACGCAGTAACCGGAACGGTGTCCGTCGATGTCTCCCCGGGGAGGACCGACTCGAAATCACTTACATTTGCCCCATCATGCCATTCCCAATAAGTACATGACACGCACAAGGAGAACAGCATGCAGAGCGTAAAAAGACGCCCCGCCACCGCCAAATGACATACAACAAGCAGTATGAGAATCAGCCCGGCTGCAATCACAGCCAGCCTCCATCCATCGTACAGGCATGCAGCACCGCTGCCGATTACCCATAACACGGTAAACACAAGTAACGGCCTTCGCCTCATGATTTGAACAAATCCCTTCATCATTAAATAAAAAAAGAACCATCGCCTGCAGATCGCAGTCAAAGGTCCTTCCTCTGAGACTTTCTATTCATTTTCTTCCATAGCCTTATCTTCATGAATCATTCCGCTACCGTCATCAAGGTTTCTTGCGGCGGCTCATACGCTTCAAGCTGCCGGAACAAAATGCCCTTCTGTTCCATCATGCGGGACACCTTGCCCGAATCCTTCGGATAAGGACGGTGGAACACAACCTCGACAATGCCGCTGTTGGCAAGCATATTCGCACAGGTCCAGCAGGGCTCATCCGTCACGTACATCGTGCTGCCTTCCCGATCGATCCGGTCCGTGAATAACAGCAGATTCTGCTCGGCATGAATCGTCCGGATGCAGCGCTGTTTCTTCACCATGCTCTCCTTGCCGTCCTGTACGACCAATTCATAATCCTCAGCGATCATACAGCCCGCTTCGGAGCAATCAGGCACTCCCATCGGCGCGCCGTTATATGCCGTTCCGAGCAGCTTCTTCCCCTGCACCAGCACCGCTCCGACATGACGCCGCGGGCATTGAGAGCGGGTAGAAACCATAAAGGCAATATCCATGAAATAAGTATCCCAATCTTTACGTTGATCTGCACTCATCATCTGTCACCTGTTCCTTATCAATATCCCCTTTATTGTAGCACATAGCTAAAGTCCAACGTAAGGCTTCATCTTCTCCAGCATTTTGGGACCGATGCCCTTTACGTTCATCAAGTCCGCCTGACTTCGAAATGGACCGAACTGATTCCGGTAATCGATAATCGCCTTGGCCTTCGCCTCGCCAATGCCAGGCAGCTCCATGAGCGTTGCGGCATCCGCCGTGTTGACATTAATCAACCCGGATGAATCCGGAGCTGCTGGTTGCTGCACTACACTGTTAACAGGGGCTTGCTGCTGTAACTGCTGACCGACACCTTCAGCCTGAGGTGGAACCGAGGCCGAAGTAGATTGGCCAGAGGTTGAAGATGGGGCGATATGATCTGCTGTACTGCTCCCTGCCGCTCTTTGGTCTTGGTTTGGCATGGGCTCCTTCGCGTTATGTGCAGGCTCGATCTGCCCAGCCTGAGCGGTCTTTGCAGCATTTTTCACGTCCGCTTCGGGCTCAGCAGATGCTCCAGCCGGTTCCACGTCCTTATGCCGGGAATCAGCCCCAGATGTCTTCACACCCGCATTCTCTTCGGCAGCAACCACCTGCTCCAGCTGATCGTTTAGCGGCTGCCAGCCCTCGATCCCCTGATTCGTACCGCCAGCAAACAAGATGAACCCGCAGCCCGCAATCGTTGCGGCAAGACTCCAACCTAAAGATACTCGTCTCATCTATGACCTCTCCTTAATATCAAAGTTCATTTGGTACAAACCCAGGAATATTCTTCGGTTTCCCTACCGAAATCGCATGAAAAACCGTCATGAATCGGCATCTTCCCCGCATACATTAAACGTAAGGACGGTACATTTCTGCCGTAAAGCGCGAAAGGAGGGAACATACACATGAAGGTCGGTTTTATCGGTACGGGCAGCATGGGTAGTCTGTTGATCGATGCCTTCATTCAATCGGGCGCACTCCTGCCTGAGCAGATTCGGGTCAGCAACCGAAGCCCTGAAAAGCCGCTGCAGCTGGCAAAACGTCATCCCGGTCTGACGGTATGCAGCTGTAACACGGAGACGGCTTCTCAGAGCGACCTGCTCTTCCTATGTATCAAGCCGCTTGAATTCAAATCGGTCATCAGCGAAATCAAAGACAGGCTTGAAGCCCGGCAAATCGCGATATCTATCACGAGCCCGGTCCAATTGATCCATCTGGAATCGTCGCTGCCCTGCAAGGTGGCGAAAATCATACCGAGCATCACCAACTTAACCGGAGGCGGAGCATCGTTATGCATGTATGGTTCCCGAATAAAAGAAGAAGACAGGCAGCTTATAGAAAGCCTCCTGTCTTATATCAGCAGGCCGCTCGAGATACTGGAATCGCACACGCGAATCACTTCCGATTTCTCCAGCTGCGGGCCTGCTTTTTTAAGTTTATTCATGGAAAAATGGATCGACGCTGCCGTTGAATTGACCGGAATCGACCGCAGAACCCTTAATGCATTAGCCGGTGAAATGCTGCTTGGCACCGGCAAGCTGCTAACGGAGGAGGGCTTCTCCCCCGAACAGCTGCAAGAGCGGGTTGCGGTTCCCGGAGGCATCACGGCTCAGGCTTTGGCACTGCTCGATTCAAACCTGAACGGATTGTTCTACCAATTGATCAAAACCACACACGACAAGTATGAGGAGGATTTGGCAAAACTGGATGCTGCCTTCGGTTTTACGATTAACCGGCCACGATATTGACCAGTTTACCCGGTACGGCAATGATTTTGCGAATACTCTTTCCTTCCAGCGCCTGCTTGACATTCGGAAGGGAGAGGCTATGTTGTTGCATGGCTTCTTGGTCCATGTCTTTCGAAATTTTGGCACGTTCTACGATTTTGCCGTTAACTTGAACAACAATCTCAACTTCGGCCTCTACAGTCCAAGCCTCGTCATACTTCGGCCATGGCACGTAGGTTACGCTCTCCGTGTAGCCTAAACGGCTCCACAGCTCTTCAGCCAGGTGAGGAGCCAGCGGGGAAAGCAGCTGAACGAAGTTCTCCATCGCTTTGCGCGGAAGCTCTTCCGTCTTGTATCCCTCGTTGATGAATACCATCAGCTGGCTGATCGCTGTGTTAAAGCGCATATGTTCAAAGTCTTCGGTTACTTTCTTAATCGTTTTGTGCAGCGTACGTTTGAATTCGTCCGTACCCTCACCTGCCACGATTTTAGGGTTCAATTGACCATCGTCCCCGATGAACAGGCGCCATACGCGAGAGAGGAAACGATGCGTTCCTTCAACGCCGTTGGTGTTCCATGGCTTGGTCGCTTCCAGCGGCCCCATGAACATCTCGTACACGCGCAGCGTGTCGGCACCGTATTCGTTAACAATATCATCCGGATTGATGACATTGCCGCGGGATTTACTCATTTTTTCATTATTGTTGCCCAGGATCATACCCTGATTGACCAGCTTCTGGAAAGGCTCCTTCGTATCGACAACACCCAGGTCATACAATACTTTGTGCCAGAAGCGTGCATACAGCAAATGAAGTACCGCATGCTCCACACCACCGATATACAGGTCAACCGGCAGCCATTCCTTCTGCCTCTCTTTGGAGCACAATTCCTCATTATTACGCGGATCGATATAACGCAGGTAGTACCAGCAGCTGCCAGCCCATTGCGGCATCGTATTGGTCTCGCGGCGGGCTTTCATACCCGTTTCGGGATCTACCGTTTCCACCCACTCCGTAACGTTAGCCAGCGGCGATTCGCCGGTACCGGACGGTTTAATCTGATCCACATCCGGCAGCAGCAATGGAAGCTGATCCTCCGGCACGGTCTTCATCGTTCCGTCTTCCAGATGCAGAATCGGAATCGGCTCACCCCAGTAGCGTTGACGGCTGAACAGCCAGTCGCGCAGACGGTAAGTTACCTTCTTCTTGCCCTTGCCCTCTTGCTCCAGCCATTCATTCATCGCCTGGATAGCCTCTTCATTATCCAACCCATTCAGGAAGCCGGAATTCACATGCGCGCCACTGCCGCTGTATGCTTCCTCCTCGACATTTCCACCCTGAACAACTTCAATAATCGGAAGACCGAATTGCTTCGCAAACTCCCAGTCACGGCTGTCATGACCCGGAACCGCCATAATGGCTCCCGTTCCATAGCCAGCAAGCACGTAATCCGCGATCCAGATCGGCACTTTAGCGCCGTTTACCGGATTGATAGCGTACGCACCCGTGAATACACCGGTTTTATCCTTGGCCAGATCCGTCCGCTCCAGGTCGCTTTTACGAGCTGCTTGATCTTGATAAGCCTTGACGGCTTCACGCTGATCGGATGACGTAATTTTATCCACGAGGTCATGCTCCGGCGCCAGAACGCAGTAGCTTGCCCCGAACAGCGTATCTGGACGGGTTGTGAACACCTCCAGATGACCATCATAACCTTCGATGTCAAAACGAACCTCAGCGCCTGTGGATTTACCAATCCAGTTGCGCTGCATATCCTTCAGGCTCTCACTCCAGTCCAATTCATCCAGATCCTCAAGCAGACGATCCGCATATTCGGTAATACGCAGAATCCATTGACGCATCGGTTTACGTACGACCGGATGGCCTCCGCGTTCGCTCTTGCCATCGATGACCTCTTCGTTCGCAAGCACGGTACCGAGCGCTTCGCACCAGTTCACCGGCACTTCAGCCACATAGGCAAGGCCGCGCTTATAGAGCTGGATAAAGATCCACTGGGTCCATTTATAATATTCCGGATCGGTGGTGCTGATCTCGCGGTCCCAGTCATACGAGAAGCCGAGAGATTTGATCTGGCGGCGGAATGTATCAATATTTTGCACGGTAAACTCGCGAGGATGTTTGCCTGTGTCCATTGCATATTGCTCCGCTGGCAGACCGAAGGCATCCCATCCCATCGGATGAAGCACGTTGTAACCGCGCATCCGCTTGTAGCGTGACACGATATCAGTAGCCGTGTACCCCTCCGGATGTCCTACGTGCAAACCTGCGCCTGATGGATACGGAAACATATCCAGCGCATAAAATTTCGGTTTGGATGAGGTATCTTCCGTTTTAAAGGTTTTGTTCTCATCCCAGTATTGCTGCCACTTCGGTTCGATGGCCTGCGGCTGATAGCCATGGCCCGTTGGTTGATTGTCCGTCATACTTCATTGCTCCTCCTTCACAGTCGAGAGACAAGGCCTATGCCATTGCCCAAAAAACAAAAAAACCTCATCATCCATAGCGCTGATCGCTAGGGACGAGAGGTTTGATTCCCGTGGTACCACCCTAGTTAGCCAAAGGCATGCTTTGCCTTTCACTCCCTTTGCATCCTTATCGCGGATGAGACGACGATGCTTCAGCGGCCGAATCTGCCGGAGTACAGCCCTCCGACGGCCGGGTTAACACCATTGCTCAGAGGCGAGTTCATTCCTATCGTCAACCGGTTTTCACCAGACACCGGCTCTCTGCATGATCGAAAGTGGAACGATTGATCCTCATCATCGCGTTCATATTACCGTTTTAATGTGGCTATTATACCCAAAAAGTCCGATCAAGTCAACGAAAGCTCTTCTCCGCTTCTACGATAATATTCCGGTGTCGTCCCGACCATGGCCTTGAACATCCTGCTGAAATGAGCCAAATGCTTGAAGCCTGCCGCCTGGCTGATCTCCGTGATGCTGAGATGAGGGTGGAGCCTAAGCAAAATTTTAGCTTGGTTAATCCGCCGGTGATACAAATATTTAAACACCGTCGTTCCAGTAACCTCCTTAAACAAGGAGGATAGATAGTGCTTCGTAATATGCATATCGCGGGCGATTCGCTCCAGCGTCAGATCCTGCATATAATTTTCCTCGACAAACGACACGACATGCTGGACATGCCGCTCTTTCTCCGAGATGGAGTCCTGATCCTGCACAGCACCCTGACACCAGTCCGCGATGACGTACATCATCTCCTGAATACGCAAGGTCATTCGTTCCTGGCGAAAACCGGCCGTGGATGCCGAAAGGCGATGTATATCAGCCAGCATGCCTTCAAATTCGTCCCGGTTCGCCCCTGTCAGCGTCATGCGGTGATTGCGCAGCGTTTCGAAGGGGTCCAGCAATATCGATCTGGCCGTCTCCGAAAGCCCCTTGCAAATCCAGGCCGGATCAAAATGCAGAATGCTTCTGACATATCTGGAATCAGGCTCTACATTCGGACAATGAAGCGTAAGCCCGTTCATCAAGAGCAGATCCCCCGGCTTCAGCGTGAAAACGGAATCGCCGATCAAATAAGTGCAGCGTCCTTCATGGAAATAATAAATTTCATAAAAAGCATGCGAGTGAAACTGCCCTCCGGACAACGGCTGTTCATTGTAATAGGTCAGATCGAACGGCGCCTGCAGCTGCATGCGGTCAAAGCCTGGCATCATATCGGCAGATGAGGTCATCTAGAGAATCGCCCCTTTAGCGATTTTGGAGTTGTCTAATCCTCAACCCTCAACAAAGCGGGGTTTTCTCTATTATAAATGATTTTATGGAATGCGCACGGCCTCATTTTGGGCGATGACGCACAATTCTCCGGCTTTGAAGGCGTGCTCCTGGGACATGGCATGCTCCGTACGTTCCAGACAATCCAGGATAAGCTCTCCGAAGAATGGATAGCCCACCTTGCCTTGAAGCTCCATATGAAACTCTCCCTCGCCATTAACCAGGTACAGATGATCCCCTTGCGGATGCCTTGCGATATCGATGTATTTACGAAGCTCGATGTATCCTTCCGTACCCAGAATAAAGGTTCTTCCGTCGCCCCAGGTGCCAAGGCCTCCAGGTGTCAGCCAGTCGACACGGAAATAATTCGTGGCCCCGTTGTCTCCCACAAGCGTTGCATCTCCGAAATCCTCCAGCTCCGGGTAATCCGGATTCGCATAATTGCCCACCTTGCTGCTGAGCACCTTGGCATCGCGGCAGCCGGCAAAAAATAAAAACTGTTCAATCTGGTGGGAGCCGATATCACACAGAATGCCGCCGTACTGTTGATGACGGAAAAACCAGTCTGGACGGGAAAGCGCATTTAAACGATGCGGCCCTGTTCCCATCACTTGCACCACTCGCCCGATCGCCCCGTCCTGGATCAGCCTTCCTGCATGGACGGCACTCTCCACATGCAGCCGTTCACTGTAATAGACCATGTACTTCTTGCCTGTCTCCGCCGCCTTCGCGCGAGCAGCGTTCACCTGCTCCAGCGTGGTGAAAGGCGTCTTATCCGTAAAATAATCCTTGCCATGCGACATGACCTTCAGGCCAAGTTCGCATCGTTCCGAAGGAATGGCCGCAGCCGCTACCAGATGAACCTCCGCATCCTCTAGCACCTGTGCCTCCGACGAAGCGACGGTTACACTTGGGTAAGCCTTGCAAAAAGCCGCAACCTTCGCGGGGTCTGAGTCATACACCCACTTCAGCGTCGCCCCGGCCTCGATCAATCCGTTACACATGCCGTATATATGGCCATGCTCCAGCGACATGGCGGCAAACATAAACTCTCCGGGCTTGCACACCGGCTGGGCCTTGCCCACCGGCGCATAGAGCATTCCATTACTGCGGTCCATACCACATGCCTCCTGATTATTTAGTAGGATCCAAACGTCTTGCTCATATCCACCTGCCCGATCTCCTTGACCGTTTTCTGAGCGGAAGAATGTGTGATCCGTTCCTGCAGCATTTCGTAATACAGCTCTTCGTTAAGA
The DNA here is from genome assembly GCF_018613005.1 of Paenibacillus sp. ISL-20. Classification (NCBI taxonomy): domain Bacteria; kingdom Bacillati; phylum Bacillota; class Bacilli; order Caryophanales; family Paenibacillaceae; genus Paenibacillus; species Paenibacillus sp. ISL-20. The sequence goes on along the minus strand of NZ_JAGGRD010000018.1, from coordinate 64,658 downwards.
GGCAGATCAACCCATTTGTCGGTCCAGGTGGACAGATGCATGGCATTGGACAGCGTCAATCCATGGATTCCCTCTTCACCCGGGGCAATCAATGGCGTTCCATGCAAAATAGCATCCGCAAAGTTCTGGATAATGCCGCTATGCTGCGGATTATCTCCCGAGATCGGCACCTCGCATTTCCAGCATTCCGGTTCGCCGAAGCCCCCGGTATACTCCCGATTGAATTCCGGCTCTGGCACACGGAGGCGCCAGAAGGTGAGCTTGCCGTCCTCGATGACGATTTTTCCGCGGTCCCCCGTCACTTCATATCGGTTAGTGCCCGGCGCTTCACCCGTTGTCGTAATAAAGACGGCCGTAGCACCATTCTCGTATTCCGCATAAGCCGTCACGTCATCTTCGACTTCGATATTCCGGTACTTACCGAAAGCGCAAAATGCACGAATTCTCTTTGGCATCATGCCGGTCGTCCACTGCCAGAGGTCCAGCTGATGCGGGGACTGGTTAATCAGCACCCCTCCGCCTTCTCCTGCCCAGGTAGCTCGCCATCCGCCTGAATCATAATAGCTCTGGGACCGGTACCAATTCGTTACGATCCAATTCATTCTCCGGACTTCGCCGAGTTCGCCGTCGGCAATAAGCTCTCTCAGCTTCTTATATAGCGGATTACAGCGCTGGTTGTACATAATTGAGAACACTTTGTCACTGGCTTCTGCCGCGCGATTCATTTCCCGTACCTGCTTCGTGTAAACGCCTGCCGGTTTCTCGATCAGGACATGAAGTCCATGATTCAGGCACTCGATCGCCACTTGAGGATGGGCATAATGGGGCGTAGCAATAATTACCGCATCTATCTCCCCCGATGAGATCATAGCGTCCGTATCACTCCAAATTTTTACGTCCGAAGGCAGCGTTGCCCTCGCTTCTTCCTGTTTGGCTGGATTCAGATCGCATATAGCGCTAAGCCGCGCGCCTTTGATCCGCCCGGACGCCAGCGATCTGGCATGCGAAAAACCCATCCCCAGTCCAATAACCCCTACTCTTACCTGATCCATATCTGTAGCCTCCTTCAAAAGTGACCTACACGTTTTGTTTCTGGTCTGACCACATCTTCATCTGCTCGGCAAAACGAACAAGCATCTCCCTGGACTCCAACGTTCCGCTAAAATCTTCGATTCCGTAGTATCCTTCGTAGCCAACCGATTGCAGATCCTGTATGACCTGCTTCCATGGCACGGCCCCCTGGGCAAGCGGGACCCATTCCCCGGACCACGCCGCCGATGTTCCATCCTCGGAAGGCGTTTTGCGGTAACCTCCGTTTTTCACATGGACATGGGCCAGGTAGGGACCAAGAAGCTCCAAGCCCATCCGGTAGTTCTCGTAACCTTCATGGACCATGTTGCCCGGATCATACAGCACGCCGATATGCTGCGGATTGAAGTGGGATACAAGCCGGTGCGTCAATCCCGCGCTCGGAGTGATCGTAAGATGATGCGTTTCCACTACTCCCTTGACCCCGTAAGCCGCTGCGAGATCCTGTACCTCATGCAGATAACGGACCGCCTGGTCGTACAGTTCATTGTAATTTCGCTTTCGGTCATATCCCGGAATGCCCACGCGAATAAAGGAGGCTCCGATCAGCTTGGCTGCTTGCATAACCTTCTCCGTCGCTTCCACGTCCCCGCATGTAAGATAAGGAACGACCGCAAGACTGCGCCGGCCATGCTTGTCGGCTGCTTGCTGAAACCTGAACCAATCCTCCTGCGTGCCGTTTGGATCCATGGAGCAGCGGTTATGCCGCCAGAAGGAGGGCTTCTCCCCCGCAGCTTCTTCCGGAATCTCCTTGAAACGCCATTCGATTCCTTCAATACCGGCATCCGCCGCGGCTTTTGCCAACTCCTCAGGCTGTAAGTCAGGAGTTGCGACTGTAAATACGGACAGTTTCATGCTCATTCATCCTCTCTCGACCCAATAGATTAGCTTATGCATCATTTGATCATTATTGAACTCAAATACGGTCATTCAGAGCGTATCGGGTGCATAGAAGCATCTCTTAAGATAGCGCTCTCATTTCTGTTCATCCTATCTATCCCTCATCGTAGCACAGTCCCGGAAGCAAACCCATATCCATGCTACTGAACCTTAACTACAGTCAAATAAAGCGGAAAAGAAATGTCTTTGAATATAATGAATCCATGCACAACGAAAGAGAAGCACTTTATTTCGTCGCTACAGACGAAATAAAGTGCTTCTCTTAAAAGGATTTTTTCGTTTATTTTACGGCAACGTAGAACAGCCGGGATGCATCCTGGCCCGCTTCCATCCACTCAAAATCGGCATAACATTTCACATCCCGGAATCCGGCCTTAACCAGCTCGACCTTCATCCATTCCGGGTCGTATCCCCGCTGCACATGCGTTTCCTCAAAGCGACGGTAGACCGTAGGGTCTTGGCCATCACGTGCAAAGATGGAGAGATGATGCTCAATCTCCATCCGTCGTTCATCCAGGTCGCATGTCCAAATGTAGGACACTTCCCGTTCGTCCAGCACAAAGGGCTGTTCTGCGTCGTATCGTAGGAGCGTATTCGGGTGATGCACATCAAACAGGAACGTGCCGCCTTCCTTGAGACCGTTGTAGGTCCTTGTAAATGCGGAGCGGATGTCCTTTTCCTCCAGCAGGTAGTTCACACAATCACAAAATGAAATGACGGAATCCACCTGCTCGGGCAGCTCCCACAAACGCATGTCCTGTTGTACCCAGCGGACGCTGCCTTCCCGGAACAATCGATGCCCCTGGGGTGTACCCTCCAGCTTGCGTCTGGCAACCGAGAGCATATCTGCCGACAGATCAATTCCTGTTACCTCGAAACCGGAGTTCACGAGCGGAATGGTGATGCTGCCTGTCCCGCACCCGAGCTCAACGACGCTTTTTGGCATTCCGTGCTTATCCCAGGCGGTTCTCGCAAAACGAATCCAATCCGGGTACGGCATGTCTTCCATGAGTTGATCATATACGTAAGCAAACTTGCGGTAAGACAACATGATGACACCACTTTCCTTAGAAGCTTCCCCTACCTTGCCGGGTTATTCGTTTGATCCGGAGTTCTCCTCTTGATTGACCATATATGTCCAGCTGTCCTTTTGCGTAACCAAACCGTCCTTCATCAGCTTGCCAAGCGCGCGTTTAAAGGCGGATTTGCTAATGCCGAACCGCTGCTTAATGATGTCGGGCGGCGTTTCATCCGAATACGGCATCCCATGGCCCGGACGCTCCTTCAGAAAAGCAAGCAACCGGTCTGCATCATCCGTCCGGCCGATCTCTTTTTGCGGAACCATGGACAGGTTGACCCTGCCATCTTCCCGGATATGGCTGACCCGAACCTTCACCTCTTCACCAAGCCGCAGCATACGCGTCCGTTCCGAGGAATGGATCATACCGATCGCGCCGAAACCGATCACACCGCCATCGATGATGACAAACGTGCCCATCTGGAGCGGCTTGTACACCAGAGCAGTGAACCATTGGCCCTTCCACGATTCAGGCGCATGGAACGCAAGCGGAGCAAGCTCCTGTTCTCCGGCGAGTTTCGCGCGAAGTCGTCCTTGCTTATCATGCTCCATGATGACAAACACATGATCTCCCACTTGCGGGTGAAGCTCCCGCAACTCCGGCAATTCCCGGATCGGAAGCAGAAGCTGCCTGCCAAGCCCCATCTCGAGGAAACAGCCGAGGCGCGGATGGACGTCCGCCACCTCAAGCTTAGCGGTTTCACCCAACGTAAGGTAAGGCTTCTTCATCGTAGCGGCCAGGCGGTCTTCCGTATCAAAGAATATAAAGACCTCTACCGTATCCCCCGGCTCAATCTTACCCGTGAGCTCCGAATAGTGAAGAAGCACATCCCGATCTCCGCCATCCAGAAAATAACCATAAGGGGACACTTCTCTGGAAACGACGAGTTTCGTTAATGTGCCGGCAATCAGACTCATACGTTCTCCACCACTTTAGCATCCGACCACAGTCGTTCGATGTTGTAATATTCGCGCTCATCGCGATGGAAGATATGAACGATCACGTCTCCGAGATCCATCAGCACCCAGCGGGCTGCATCCATTCCCTCTAGTCCGCGCAAAGCTACTCCTGCATCATGAGCCTGTTTACGAATTTCGGTTGCGATCGCTTGCACTTGTGTATCCGAATTACCATGGCAAATGACAAAATAGTCTGCGATCAGGGAAATCCCTCTAAGATCCAGGACCACGATATCCATCGCTTTTTTATCTTCAGCGGCAGTCACTGCCACATTTAACAATTCATTCGGTTTCAACGTCATGAATTCGCCTCCAATTGCTTAATTAGATCGTTGCGGGCTAGTACCGTCAACGGAAAAATGATTTGTCTGCGCGAAAGCAGATGTCCGATCGTCGAATCAAAGCCGGCTGCAAGCGCCTCTTCAAGGCTATGGTTGGCCAGTTCGCGAATATTATTCACACCGGGGAAATCCCGTCCCGGCTCCATATAATCCGCAAGGCAGACCACCTTGTCAAGCTGCGTCATGCCTATGCGCCCCGACGTATGGTAGCGGATGGCGTCAAGCACCTCGGCATCCGTCACGCCATATTCATGCTCCGCTACGAATGCGCCTACCTCAGCATGCCAAAGCTGCTTATCGTAATAGAGCAGCTCTTCTGAAAGCGCATGCTCCACCATCATTTGATGAAGCTTTTGCACGGGCCAGTATTTGGCCACATCATGCAGGATGGCAGCCAATTCCGCCTTAACCGGATCGGCCCCGAACCTCTTTGCAAGGATGACCGCGGTTTCCATTACGCCTGTTGTGTGATCCCAGCGCTTGGCCGGCATCTGGGAGGATACCGCTTCAATCAGTTCATCACGGCTGTACTCCATAAATACCGCTCCTAACAATATAATCGTAAACACGGTCCGGCACCATATAACGGATGGACGAACCTGATACCGCTCTGCTCCGAATCATGGTGGAGGATATTTCGATCAACGGCATCTCCGCTGTCACTACCACCTTTTGCAGGAAATCAGGCAGATCATCCACCGATAGCTTGGTTCCGGGACGGTTAAGCCCAATAAACGTCAGCATGTCCGCCAGCTCCCCGATCCGATTCCACTTGGGAAGATACGCTACCATATCCGCTCCGATAATGAACGAGAAATCATGCTCGGGATACGTATCCCGCAGTTCTCTGACCGTGTCTACCGTATAGGATACGCCGCCGCGCTTCACTTCCCAATCCAATGTACGAAAAGATGGATGGTCTGCTACGGCCTCAGCGGTCATCTCCAGCCTCATCAGGCCGGTTACGCCAGCATCTTCCTTGTGCGGGGGGATATGGCTGGGCATAAACCATACCTCTTCCAGATCGTAAGTGTCCCGAGCTGATTCGGCTGCGAGCATATGCCCGATATGAATGGGATCAAAGGTTCCGCCCATTATCCCTACCTTCATCCGGGTTCACCTCCCCTAATAAGAGAGTTATTCTATATCCGCTAAGCTGGAGCTATTAGGGCTCCCTTACGGCAATTCGATGGTTTTGTGGTCTTTCGATTCTTTATAAAGCACGATCGTTTTGCCGATAACCTGTACCAGTTCGGCTCCGGCACCTTCAGCAAGCTCCTCGGCGATTTCTCGCGGGTCTTCAACACAGTTGTTGAGTACGGATACTTTCATGAGTTCCCGCTTCTCAATCGCCTCTGAAATATGCCGGATCAGATGCTCGTTGCTGCCTCCCTTGCCTACCTGGAACAGCGGATCCAGATGATGCGCAAGCGAACGTAAATGTCGTTTTTGCTTTCCTGTTAACATGCTTGGTCATTACTCCTTAAATATTCAATTATTAAAAGCTTGCTGCTTGTCGAAGCTATATTGTAGCTTTTGCATAAGCATTAATCAATAAACAAGATATTAAACCTCGACTTAGAAGCTGGTCAGAACCGCTTCCTTCATCGCCTGCACAGGCGCCGTCAGACCTGTCCAATACTCGAATGCATACGCCCCTTGGTTGATGAACATCCCAAGTCCGCCATGCACCGTGCATTGCCGAAGCTCACTTTCCCGTAACAGCTCGGTCTTCAACGGATTATAGATCAGATCGCTGACAACGATCCCTTCCGGTATATACTCTATTGGAATGGGAAGCTCGGAAACCCGGGGAAACATGCCCACCGAAGTGGTGTTGATCACAACATCGGCATCCGACAATGCCTCTCTGGCATGATCCTCTCCGTATCCCCTCAAATCGGCAAGCGAGCTCCACTCCTCGGCCAACGCCAGCGCTTTGGCGGATGTCCGGTTCACAATGGATATCTTCTCAGGCCCTTCTCCGGTAAGGGCATAGATGATCCCCCTGGCCGCTCCGCCAGCGCCGATGACAACGATGCGCTTCCCCTTAAGATCGGGACAGGCTTCATCCTTTAATGAACGAACATATCCGATCCCATCCGTATTATAACCCGTCAATTGGCCATTGTCGTTGACGATGGTATTCACGGCACCGATGCGCCGCGCCCCTTCATCGACGACATCCAGATACTTCATAACCTCCACCTTGTGCGGGATCGTTACGTTCACCCCGCGGAATCCCAGCGCTTTAACAGCCTGGATGGCGTCACGAAGCCCCTCCGGACGTATATGAAGGGGCACATAGGCCCCTGACAATCCCAGGACAGTGATCGCCGCATGATGCATAGCCGGTGATTTCGAGTGACCAATCGGGTCCCCCATTACGCCAAGGAGCAAATAATCACGCTCGATCATTGGATTCACTTTCATTTCTCCCCTATCTCTCCCATGATAAACCGGGTGGTATACCAAAGCGATTCATCAATTATATCAAGGATGGACGCGACAGAACTTTGATTCCTTTAGGTACATGAACCGCCACGAGCGCTCCTTGTTCACCATTGATCTTGATCCAGCCGAGCCCCGAGATAAACACGTCTTGGCGGGTCCCCTTAGGAATACGGATTTCATGTCTTGTCCACTCCGGCAGTTCTTCAATTCGTTCCTTGGTCGGCGGTGAGAGGAGCTCTCCAGCATGCTCGGCAAATAACGAATCCGCCCGTTCCAGCTTGGTCCGATGAATGCCTAATCTGCCGCTGATAAAGCAAGTAAAGGATTGGTGCTCTCCTTGCAGAAAATCAAAACGGCCGAAACCTCCGAAGAAGAGCGTCTGTCCTTCGTTCAACTGGTATACCATCGGCTTCAGCGGATTTTCCGGCATGACCGTCCCCAAATCCTCACGGCTCACAAGCTCGCTATAGCGCCATGGGTACACGATGCCTGGCGTATCGATAATATACCGACCGTCGTCCAGCGGAATATTGACCATGTCCAGCGTCGTTCCCGGATAACGGGAAACGGTCAATTCCTGATCCAGATCGCTGTAGTCGCGGATCAGGCGGTTGATCAAGCTGGATTTACCCACATTCGTGGCGCCAACCACGTAGACATCCCGGTCACCCCGGTAATGCGCAACCGTCTCCAGCAGCCGCTCAAAGCCTTGATTCTTCTTCGCGCTGCAGAGCACGATGTCTTCCGTTCTCAGACCATGCTCCTTGCACTGCTTCTGTACCCAATTGAGAACCTTGTTCCAATTGGTGACCTTCGGCAGAAGATCCGTCTTGTTAACGGCCAGAATAACCGGATTGTTGCCGACAAACCGCTGCAGCCCCGAAATAAGGCTGCCTTCAAAATCGAAGAGATCCACGATATGAATGACAAGCGCATTCTTGCCGCCAATCTGTCCCAGCAGCCGTAAAAACTCATTCTGGTCTACGGCAACCGAGGACGCTTCATTATAATTCTTAATCCGGAAACAGCGCTGGCAAATAACCGGATCGCGGTCCCAAGCCTTCTCCGGCAAATAGCCCGGCTTGTCCTGTGCAACACTCTGAAGCTGTATGCCGCAACCGCTGCACTTCTTGATGTCTTCTCCGCCAGTAGGCAACGTCATGATTTCGGTTCCTCCTCCATCCATAATCCTTTTTTGCGCAAACGGGTCAATGCGATGCGCTCCACCCGGCGATTGACCAGGCGCGTAAACCATCCCTCATCGTTGATGGCGATGGGCATAACCAGTACCGTGTATAGACCCAGCCGATTCCCGCCATATACGTCGGTCAGCATCTGGTCGCCGACAACTACCGTTTTCTCCGGCGTAAGCTCCATCATCTTCATCGCTTTGCGAAACGGGGTATTGCTTGGTTTACGGGCTTCATGCACATACTGGATATCCAGCGGCGTCGCAAATTTAGACACGCGTTCCAGCTGGTTATTCGAGACGATGATGAGCTGAAAACCGATCTCCTTCACCCTTTTGAACCAAACAACCAGTTCCGGCGTGGCAACCGGTGCCTTCGCCCCTACAAGAGTATTATCCAAATCGGTAATGATCCCCCGATACCCCTGCTCATATAATTCCTCTAGGTTAATATCAAAAACCGTATTGACACGGAGCTTTGGAATTAACATTTCAAACAAGTTCGTCACCTCAATTTCATACGAAAAACTATACCATATTCCGGTTCCTTAGTAAAAATAATCACGAGCCTTTTTCTCCCCTTATACCGCACCGCTGACTTTACTAGCAAAAGACCACCCGGCGGCTAATTGGAAGCAGACCGGGCGGTCTTGAAATGACCGGATATCAGAACATATTCATATCGAGTTATCCTGATACACGCAACAACAACAACCACCATCACGCGGTCTGTCTTCTTGGATTAGGTTGATAGACGTTTCTCGGATACAATGCGGACCTTCTTAATGGACTTCTTCAGCTTCTGAGCATCATGTTGGACCGAGCGCCACTGCTCCTCCTTCACTTCAGCCGGACTATACCGAGCCGCTTCAAATTGCTGCAGCAGCGGTCTCAGCTCCGCTCCCAGCTCAGGGTGTGCACTTACCCAGCGGCCAACCGATTCACGGAGGGTTTCATGTTCCTGCCTCACTAAGCCTCGGCGTTGCACGGAACGAATCCATCGTTCGGTTTCGGCAATGACTTTATCCGCTGCCGTCAGCGGCTTGCCCGCCCGAATGCGTGCCCCGGCAAAACGCAGGCTGATGCGCATTCTCCACACGATGTACAGAATCCACAATACGATTACAACCACGGCTGCCGTGACAACAACTTTAACCCAGACAGGTTGCTGATGATCAGAGGCTGCGGCTGGCGTAGCCTTGTCCTCTGCCTTCTCTTCTTCTTCAACTTCTTCCTCAATGACAGGTTTAGCGTCTGTGTCGGCCGTCAGAATCGGCATGCTGAAACCTGGTGTTGCTTCAATCGGAACCCAGCCGTACTCACCGAAGTATACTTCAACCCAGGAATGAGCGTCAGCATTCGTAACGGTATAGTTTCCGGGCTCAATCGTGGTTTGACCATCGGCCGGAACGTACTCCGAAGCCGTCATTCTTCCCGGCGCGTAGCCTTTGACCCAGCGCGCGGGGATATCCAGCGACCGTGTCATCATCACCAGGGATGTAGAGAAATAATCACAATACCCTTCCTGGATTTCAAACAGAAACGCATCCACAAAATCATCGCTCTTCTTCCGCGTAAGATCCGGCGTGTTGGTATAAGTAAAGTTGCTCGTTAAATATTGTTGCAAGAGCATGACCTTCTCATACGGCGTATCTCCGTCCGCGGTAATTTCTTCGGCCAGATCGGAAACGCGGTCAGGAAAGTTTCTCGGCATCTGGATATAAGCATCGTCAATCGAACTGGAATATAGTTCATCATAAGTCCTGGTGCTCAGCTCATCGATTGGTATCACCGGCACTTGCGACGTTAAGGTATAACTCTTCGGGTAGTCCGCATTACGAACATCGTCCAGATGCATTTCTGCGCCTTCGGTCACCCAACTGAGCCGATCCGGATCGATATCCTCATCCAAATTCTCCAACTGACGAACGGTGTAGGCACCGAACAATACCGGATACACCGTATCACTCAGCATCGTTACCGATTGCTCCAACGTTTTGGTAGGTACGGATGCGCTGACTTCTCCCGGCAAATCCTCACCGATGCCCACGCCCGTACCGGAACGCCGGCTGCTGGCTCCGTCCGCCCAACCTGTTCCCGAGTATACGGCTCTGGTCTCCCCTCGCCAATAGCTGCGTTCATCCGAGGTAATCGACATTACCGGTGAATAGTCGAAATCAAAACCGCCGCCAAGGTCATTATCCTCTCGTCCATACCCAGACATGCTTTCAGACGGTGACTCGATAAGGGTTCCGGTCCCGGTTGTACTGCTGCCGGATAACGGCACTCCGTTCCACTCTCTCCACGCCGTGTAAGGATCGGTTAATGTCGGCTTCACATGCGGCATATTCACGCCGGCCACAATGATCAAAGAGAAGATGACCAGAATGTTGGCGATAATCTTAAACGGATACTTCGATAAATTGACCCAACCCTGCGGAAAACGCCTGCGGAACCGGTTAAAATGGCTGGATACGAGCCAGCCCATCCCTGCTCCGACCACCCAGGCGATCTCATCCCACAGCACGATTTTCGTAAAGGAATCCAGCACGGCAAAACCGATGACGTTGATCCCGACTATAAAAAGCACGCGCCCCTTGGTTTTGGCCCATCGCGTAAGGAACAGAAAAGCGGCCCATGCGGCGATAGCAAACCACAAATAAGGAAAAAGATACATGATTTCCTCGGTCAGAATGCCTTCAGCTCCGAAGGCGGGAACCGGATTACCGTAAGTTTTCAGCAAACTGTATACACAATACAAGATCAAAACAAACTGGATAAGCACCCGGTAACCTTGCTTGATCGGCAGCAGCGCTTCGGTAACCGCCGTAATGGTTAATGCTGCAATAACGATAGCTGTCGTTTCCGAGAGCCATATCGTCTCCGTAAAGGAGACCCACTGCATCCCGATGATCCAGATCCATAGCATCGTTAAAGTACTAAAGAAGGTAGTAGATAGTTTGTCCAGCCATAACTTCATCATGCACCACCTCCCAGCGCAGCCGGAAGCTCATCAAGGGATGAAACCGAATAGCTTGAAATCCCCCGGGATTGCAGAAGCGATATGGATCCATCGCGTTTTTTCGTTTCATTGGAATTGTTTATTTGCAAGAAGCAAGGGTTCATTCCCCTGGTTTCTACCCAGCGCATGATCTCTGAAGCGTCCTTGCCGCTCATCGGGCTGATCAGCAGGAACAAGGCTCCTTTTGGAAAATGGCGATAGGATTTCTCCAGGGAAGCAATCAGTTTGGTTTTACGGTTATAATCCACGTCAACCAAATGCTGAATCATGCGCATCCGCTCTCCGGCGTGATCGGCGGGAGCGAACATTTGAGCTTCTCGGGTAGCCGTGAACAAGCCTGTACCTGCATGCTCCTTGGCACCGTATTGGATCAGCGACGCAGCTGCCGATACGGCCAGCTCGAACTGCTGGGCATGATCATATCCGTCCGCGGTGCAGTCTAGCACGATCATCGTTCTGGGAAACGATTCATGCTCAAATTCCTTCGACTTCCACGAGCCCGTCTTCGCCGTTGCATTCCAGTGAATTCGGGAGATCCGGTCGCCATATACATAATCACGGACTCCGTTAATCTGCGTTGTTTCCCGTCTTGAAGCCGAAACCGTGGTATGCGTACCGCCCAATCTTGAATTCCGTATGTTCCGCTGCCATTTGGGAATATATATAGTTCTTGGCAGAACGCGGAAATCGGTCTGAACTTCAATGCGTCCCTTGTGCTCCATTAATCCGAAAATATCCTCGCTAATGCATTCCGTCTTTGAAAAAGCGTACCTTCCCCGTTCAAGCGGAGGGGTCTGAAATACAAGTTTGCCCGCACCGCGGAGGTTCGGAATGACGCTATCTTCAAAAGACCAGGAGTCGCCGTTGTGCCTTTGCAATACTTCACGCACGATCATATAGGGCATCGGAAGCAATCCCGGAACATGGACCTCCAGCTTCACGCGGACCTGTTCACCGGCGTGAAGAGGTTCTCCTTCGTGCTCCGATCCTCCCAGCACTCTTCGCTGGGCTTTCACACGATTGACCCCACCGAAGCCTGCACCGATCAAATAGATCGTCAGAAGGCTGACCATGGAGAAAAGCATGAGCGAGGTTTTGCCCCCCTGAAATAATACATACAAAAGACATAGGCACCATACCGCCAATACCGCTGCCAGTCTAGACGGCTGCATGCCATTCAAAAATAACGAAACAGCGCGGCGCATGCCTATCTCCCCATCTGAACAGGCACTTTGACCTGACGCAGTATAAACTCGAGCACCGATTCGGGACTCGCATTGTCGAGCCTGGCTTCCGGACGCAGCATGATCCGGTGCGAAAGTACGTATGGAGCCAGCGTCTTCACATCATCTGGCAGAACGTAATCCCTCTCTTGCAAGAAGGCATAAGCTTTAACAGCATTCATGAATGACAACGTTGCCCGGGGACTTGCGCCCAGCATAACGGAAGGGTGCTCGCGGGTCGACCGAGTAATATTCAGCAAGTAATCGGCGACGGGGTCACCGATGAATACCTCGCGAATCTCACGTTGAATAGCCGAAATGGTATCCATATGCGTCACCGGCTGAAGCTTGTCCGCCAGTTGTCCGTCCCGCGAACGGTACATCAACTGCTTCTCCGTGGCAGCATCGGGGTAACCCAGGCTCAGCTTCAGCATAAACCGGTCCAGCTGTGCTTCCGGGAGCATATAGGTGCCTTCAAAATCGATCGGGTTCTGGGTCGCGCACAGCATGAAGGGATGCGGAAGCTCGTGGGTAGCTCCATCCACTGTTACGCTGCGCTCCTCCATGACCTCAAGCAGGGCCGATTGCGTCTTGGTTGTCGCTCGATTGATTTCATCCGCCAGCAAAATGTTGGTCATGACCGGACCTGGACGGAAGTAAAACATTTCGTCTCTCGGGTGGAATACCGAAACGCCCGTTATATCACTCGGGAGAATATCCGGGTTACACTGAATGCGGCGGTAGTCTCCCTGCATGGATTTAGCTAATGCTTTGATCAATTGGGTCTTTCCTGTGCCGGGCACATCCTCGATCAGTACATGTCCGCCAGCGAGCAGCGCCGTAAGGAGCACTTGGATCTCAAATTCTTTGCCTAATAGGCACGACTCCAGATTGGTTCGCACCGAGGTAATGATTTTCATGGATTCTTGGCTTACGGGCATGTATGACTAACCTCCTGTAAGGGAATAAATACTTATTTTAGTACTATTGTACATGATCGAGGTCACGGAGTACATTCGAAGAGAGATTTTGCCTATTCACCTTCTTATCGTCCTTATAAACAGGAAAAGACCCCGGCATGATGCATAATGCCAGGGTCCTCTCCTTCTTGATGATTTAGTTTTATCCCTTCGGACGAACAAACAGAGCGGCCAGGAACGAGAAAATGATGGCCGAGGATATCCCTGCACTGGTGACTTCGAATATCCCCGTCACGACCCCGATCCAGCCGTCCCTCCCCAGCTCCGTCAAGGCGCCATGCACAAGCGAATTACCAAAGCTGGTGATCGGCACCGAGGCTCCCGCTCCCGCGAATTTGACCAGCGGCTCATACAATCCAAACCCGTCGGCGATGGCTCCGGCGACCACTAACGTACTCATCGTATGTGCCGGTGTCAATTTAATAACGTCCATCATAATTTGCCCAATGACGCAAATCAGACCGCCAATAATAAACGCCCATAAAAACTGCATTGCGTTATCCTCCCATCTCTAAAGCTACAGCGTGAGCGATGCACGGAATGCTCTCACCCTGCTGGTAAGAAAGAGGTGACAGCAAGGCTCCGGTAGCAACGACCAGCACCTTTTTCAATTCGCCTTTAAGCATCCGTTTCAAAATATGGCCATAAGTGACAACAGCCGAGCAGCCGCAGCCGCTGCCCCCTGCATTGACGTATTTCTGCTTTTCCATGTCGTAGATCATTAAGCCGCAATCGGCAAATACCGTGCCGTCCATGATGACATCATTCTGTTTCAAGAGATCCTTGGCGATCGGAAGTCCAACCGAAGCCAGATCACCGGTCACGATCAGGTCATAATCCTTCGCTTGCCGGCCTGTGTCTTTAAAGTGCTTGGTTATTGTATCGGCTGCCGCCGGAGCCATCGCCGTCCCCATATTGAATGGGTCCTTGATGCCCAGATCGACCACCTTGCCAATAGTGGCATACGTGACAGCAGGACCCTCTCCCTTGTCCGAAATGACGGAGCAGCCTGCTCCCGTTATCGTATATTGTGCATACGGCGGTTTCTGCGATCCGTACTCCGTAGGATAACGAAACTGCTTCTCGACTGTACAGTTATGGCTTGCAGTACCGGCCATGACATACTTGGCCCCTCCTGAATCCACGAGCATGGAGGCCACCGCGAGGCTCTCCATTGAAGTAGAGCAGGCACCGAATACGCCGATGTAAGGCACACCCAACTGTCTTGCAGCAAAGGAACTGCTGATGATCTGGTTCATCAAGTCCCCGCCCACAAAAAACTGCAGCTGGTCTTCCTTGATGCCAGCCTTCTCTACCGCTTTGCTCGAAGCATCCTCCAGCAGTTTCCGTTCCGCTTTTTCCCATGTTTTTTCGTTGATCTCAATATTGTCGTAGACATAGTCGAAATCATTGGCCAGAGGCCCTTCGCCTTCCTCCGGGCCTACAATCGTTCCCGTGCCGATAATGACGGGTTTGTTCTCGAACTGCCAAGTTTGGCCGATTACCTTCATCTCTCGTTATCTCCCCTCAATGCCAAAAATAGCGTAAATGATACCGATAATAAACGCAGCCACGGTACCAAATACAATGACAGATCCCGCCAGCTTAAACATGCTGGCCCCGACCCCGAGGACCAAACCCTCCGCACGGTGCTCGAGCGCTGCGGAGCACATGGAATTCGCAAACCCCGTAACCGGCACGGCGCTGCCTGCTCCCGCCCATTGCGCGATTTTGTCATACACGCCGAAGCTGGTCAGAATGACGGAGAGTATAATCAGCACGGCTACCGTCGGATTGCTCGCTTCGGTGGTGCTCATGTCGAATACGGACATAAAAAACTTCTGAATGCATTGGCCGATCAAACAGATGAGACCTCCCACCAAAAACGCACGCAGGCAATTTTTAAGTATGGGGCGGGGAGGTTCATGCTTTTTGGCAATCGCCTGATATTCCCCTGAGCTCATTGTGGTGATATCAGACTTAGGCTTTTGGTTAGAGCCTGACATTTCAATACACCTCCGCTTTTATTTAAGTATGGAATCCTCTATAACGCTAAAGAGCCACTATGGATATCACTCGATATCATTATGCTTTGAATGAACTCCCTTTATGTTTGGAAAATCATCCTTCTCACTTGGCAATCACGGCTTGTCCAACATCAAGGTCCTCCGGCACGAGAATCAGCCTTCAGGAATATCCCTGAAAGCTGAAGTAAGACTCGCCTGTCATCATTGCTGTAGCCGATCATTATATAAGAATATATTTCAGCAAAATGACGAGGAGGATGAACAGTACCATAATGAGCAGAAGTTCTCTGACTTCGGCATGATAGACGTTTACCTCAATCCCATGGTGCTTCATACTCTGCTCCTTCCCTCGGACAACAAAAATTCCACTTCGTTTCTCCATCGTATTCCTTTCCCGGATGCAGGGTGCTTGTTCCATTTACTTTTAAATGACGTAGCCTTAGCGGTACGGTTTGTAGACTTTTCAGATATATAGGGGCATACTAGAAAAGGAAAAACTCTTACATACCTTTTCTAAAGGAGCGATTTCGTAATGAATAAATCAACACTGGAATTATTTCGTACTTTGACGGAATTCCCGGCTGCACCGGGCTTTGAGAGGGAACTTCGATCCTGGTTGAAGAATACCCTCTCGCCATATACAGATGAGTTCGTGCAGGATCGGCTGGGCAGTCTGTTCGCCGTTCTTCGCGGTAACGATGAAGGTCCAAAAGTCATGGTGGCCGGTCACATGGATGAAGTCGGATTCATGGTAATCGGTATTACCGAAGCGGGGATGGTCCGTTTCCAGCCGCTCGGTGGCTGGTGGAGTCAGGCCGTGCTTGCTCAGCGCCTGCAAATTATTACAGACAACGGTCCTGTCGTCGGGGTTGTCGGCTCCATCCCTACACACCTGCTGGATGAAGCGCAGCGCAGCAAGCCGGTCGACATCAAGACCATGTATATCGATATCGGTGCCGACAATAAGGCGGAGGCCGAAGCGTTCGGTATTCGTCCCGGATTGCAAGTGGTTCCGATCTGTGAATTTACGCCGCTCGCCAATCCGAAAAAAATCATGGCCAAAGCGTGGGATAACCGCTATGGCGTCGGCCTGGCGATCGAGCTAGTCCAGGCGCTCCATGGCGAGAAGCTGCCTAACACCGTTTACGCCGGTGCAACCGTCCAGGAAGAGCTCGGACTGCGTGGAGCACGTACTTCGGCCAACCTGATTCAACCGGATATTTTCTTCGGATTGGATGCCAGCGCGGCAAACGACATGATGGGTGACAAGAGCCAGTTCGGCCAATTGGGTCAAGGCGCACTGCTTCGCATCTTCGATCCGACGATGCTGACTCACCGCGGAATGGTAGAGTACGTTCAAGATACGGCCGACACCAACAAAATCAAATACCAATACTTCGTCTCGCCGGGTGGCACGGACGCAGGCCAAGTGCATCTTAGCGGCATCGGCGTTCCGTCCACCATCATCGGCATTTGCTCCCGCTATATCCACACATCTTCGTCCATCATCCACACGGACGATTACGAAGCTGCTAAAGAACTTCTGATCAAGCTCGTAAAAGGTTTGGATCGCACGACACTCCAGACGATCCTGGATCGCGCGTAAGCTAAATGGAAAAGGGTATCCTGCAGGTCTCAATGAGACCGCGGATACCCTTTTCTTGCTTCTTCCCTATGAAGATAACGTTTCTTTATGCCGTGCGAACCGAAAGGATAAAATCATCGTTAAATAGACAATAACAACCAGCACCGTATTCAGCACAAATATCATCCGAAATCCTAAAAGCCCCCCTGCCGATTGGCCCGGGAGCGCTAGCATGGCACCCCCCGCCGCCGTACCAAACATCATCCCCAAATTTCGTGACAGCGCCAAAATGCTGCTGATCAGGCCGAGGTCCGTTTTGGATGTCCTGCCCATCACCAGGGAATTGTTCGGGGGCGTAATCATGCCCATGGAACCGCCGAGCAGGACGATAAGCAGGATCAGAAAGAAGATCGGATACGCCGGCGATACAAATCCGAGCACTAGTAACGCTGCCGTCATGACCAGCAGGCCGGCAGACAATAACGGGAATGTCCCCAGCCTGTCCGACAGGCTCCCGCTCAGGGGCGAGAATATGATCAGGGACAACGGATATCCCATCATGATCAGCCCTGCCGTGGCAGGTTCAACGCCCAGCTCGCTCAGCAAAAACACGGGCAGCACAAGCTGAGCGGAGAAAGCCGCCATATAGGTAATGATAGTGATGATGATTCCCACGCTAACGCCTGCATCCCGAAACAGATCCAGCTTCATAAACGGGAGTTTCCCCTTCCCTCCTCGTTCCCACTGCGACGATAGACACCACCCGATGAATGCAGCAGTTCCCGCTCCGAACACGATGAACAGCACCGTAACCTGCCAGGAACCCCAGCCCCACTGAGCCCCCATATTCACGGCCGTAACCAGTCCGGTTAGGGATATCGCAAACAAGGCAGCCCCCGGCACATCCAATCGGCTTACGCCTTTTTCCGGTTCGTCCTTCGGAATGAAGCGCTGGGCGAACAACCATGCAATCAGCGAAATAGCCGTCAGCAGCCAGAAATTGCTCCGCCACGAAAACCACTGAATCAGTATTCCGCCAAGGCTCGGTCCGACCATCGAGCCTGCAGCGACAAACGTACTGATGAGCCCGAGCGCTTTACCTCGCTGCTCCTTCGGAAATACCGAGACGATCAGCGCCATATTGGTGGCTTGATACATGGCCGCTCCTACGCCTTGCAGAATTCGCGAAGATATCAGTCCGTTTAATGAAGGTGACAAGGCGCAGCAGAGCGCCCCTGCCATAAACACAAAATAGCCGATATTGTGGATTTTCCGCCTGCCCAGCACATCCCCCAGTTTTCCCATGACCGGAAGTAATATGGAGATGACAAGCAAATAAGCGGTGACAATCCACTGGGCCGTAGGGATGGTGGAATCGAACGTTCTGGCGATATCAACAAGCGCAATGTTGAACATGCCGGCGGACAGATTGGACAGAAATGCCCCTAAACAAATGGTATATTGGACGATCATCCTTGATCTGTTATTCATGCAGGACTCACCCGCTTTATTCATTAATTTCTGTACCGTTCATAGAAAAAGCTCCCGCATGCGGAGAGCTTCCCTCTAGGTTGAACCACATTCTGACAAGCTAGCCGATAGCGGGCTGAGCGGTCGACATCGACCGCCTTGGTTCCTCAGGCATTAGATCCATCCAAATATCGATAAGCTGCGCTACCTTACTAACTTTCCCGAAATAGCCTTCAATATTCTGGAGCGTCATCTCATGCGCCGCTTGCGAATACGATGCGCAAGCATCCGCAACAAGCACGATATGATAATCCAGCATAAACCCGTCTCGGGCTGTTGATTCCACGCAAACATTGGTGCTGACTCCCGTCATGATCAAGGTCTCGATCTTCAGCGTCTTCAATACCGAATCCAGCCTAGTATTCACAAAAGCGCTGTACCGGTGTTTATTGACAATGATATCGTCCTCCTCCGGCGACACCTCGTAAAATTCCGCGCCCCAGCTTCCCCTCCTGCATACGTTAGCCAAACGTCCCGAGGACCTGGTGGTCCATGCGTCGGAATCCGTCGCTTTCTCATGAAGCGTCTGAATGAAGATGACGGGCACGTTCAACTCCCTGGCTGAATGAAGCAGCCTATGCAGCTGCGGCATCATCTCTGCCACCCCGATAACATCGCATCCCGCTTGAGACAGTGCCCCCTCGGGATGGCAATAATCATTTTGCACATCAACGACAATGACAGCCGCTTTGCTCCCAAGCATCTGCTGATTTAAAGATTTCATCTGACTCTCTCCCCTTCAGGTCGTGTATTGGTAATCATGTGAACCCTTCCGCTTGCTTTTACTTCTTGGAATTGATCACAAACTGCATATCCACCAGCGTTTCATAGGTATAATCCCCTTTAAAAATTCCGGTCTCGATCATGACATCCATATCATGCTGCAACGCCTCTTCCGAGATCATCCCGTCCAAGCTCCAGAGATTGTCTGCATAGGCCCGGTCCAGCGCAGCTTGAATCGCATCATCGGACAACGTCGGGAATTCGGCTTTCAGGTTCTTCTTGGCCAGCTCTTTATCCGTCTGCACGACTTCTAACGCTTCGACAATGGCAGCAGTAAAGCTTTGCACGGCTCCCGGATCCTTCTCGATGGTAGACTTCTTCACGCTGAGAACCGAATACGAGAAATCTCCCAGATCATGAAACTTGTAGAACGGCTCTTCCCATACGTTCTTCGATATCCCGTCACTGATCTGCGGCTCGGCTCCGTTCGCAATGTCGGCTGCACCTTGCTGGACCATCGTCACCACCGTTGAGCCGTCTGCCGGCTCCAGCAGTTGCACATCCTTTTCCGGATCGAGTCCAAGCTGAATCAAGAGATAGCGGGTCAGAAGGTTTGGCGTGCCGCCGTGGCGACCGGCGTTAATCTTTTTCCCTTGCAAAAATGCCTTCAGGTCTTCGGGGGAGTTGCTCGCAGGCGCGGTGCCTTTCTTGGCCATTAAATACACGTTCGCCCGATTGACGACATTCACGACCGAGATAATCGGATCGGAATTGTTGTTGTTAGCCAAGGCATTGGACTCCGTCCCGCCGATCACGCCCCAGGCATCTCCGCTGACCACGGCGGTTACGTGCGCTCCTCCGGCTGCTTGGATGACCTCGACGTCGAGCCCTCTTTTCTCGAAGAAGCCTTCCCGCTGTGCTACATACAGAGGCAGATAACCCGTGGAGTGAAGCGGCTCGGCGATCACGATTTTCTTCAGCTTCCCATCACCGGAGGCGGAGGCGGTGCTGCTGCTTTTCTCATTGCTGCAGGCTCCAAGCAGACCGGTGACCATGAGCAGTGCGAACAACAGTGAACGTTTCCTCATTTTTTGGTTCATACGAATTCCCCTTTTAATAGAAATAATGAGTTCGGTTATTCTGTCTATTGTTTGGTCAATCCCTTAGATAACCACTTCTCCAGCACCACCACGCCCCAGTACATCACCATGGACAGCAGCGACAGGACGACGACGCCCACCCACACGAGATTGATATCCAGTATCGTCCCTGCATACATGATCATGCGGCCGACGCCCTGACTTGAAGCGATAAACTCGCCCACGATGGCGCCTGCCAGCGCAAGCGCAATGTTAATCCGCAAGCTGCTGATAATCCAGGGCATGGACCATGGGACAACGACCTTGGTAAAAACCTGATGCCGCTTGGCGCCCAACGAATACATCAGCTTCTCCATATCCGGATCCACGCTCTTCACGCCGCTGTATGCGGATAGCGCCGAAACGACAACCGTCATAGAGAAAGCCAGCGCCACCTTGGAAAAAAATCCGATTCCCAGCAGTATAACGAGTACAGGTGCAAGAGCAAGCTTGGGCATGGCATTCAAAATGATAAGATACGGCTCGCTGATGCCGGCATACGATCTAGACCACCAGAACGATAGTCCAAGCAGTGCGCCAAGCAAGGTTCCGAACACAAAACCAAGGATCGTCGAGCCGGAAGTATACGTAATGTCACGGAGAAGCGTTCCTTCGGTCATTTGGGTCCAGGTCGTGCGAAGAATCGCGCTCGGGCTGCTCCAATAATAGGAGTCCAGCAGGCCGAGCCGGGTGAACACCTCCCATACCAGAAAAACAAGTACGGCCACAGCGGCCCGCCCCCAGACGATCGACCTGCTCCTCCGGCGCTCCATCGCCTCTTCATCCAAGATGCAGGGCACAACCTCCGGCCGTTTGGATGAACCCGTGGCAGGCTCCGCTGGTGTTACAGCATGTACGATAAAAGCCTCTTTACGTGCAGTTTCCATCGGTTTCCCTCCTCATTTTTTTCTTGTTCCCTAAGAGATTTGTTCTTCATCTTGTCCAGCTGACAGCAAATCCATGAGATGATGCTTCAACTCCATGAAGGCTGGAGACGTCATGTCTTCCGTTTTGCGCGGACGCTCCATCGTTACGGTGATTTTGGACTTGATCCGCCCGGGTCTGGAAGAGAATACATAGATGTCATCCGATAAATAAATCGCTTCGTCGATGTCATGGGTGACAAACAGCACCGTCTTCCCAAAATCCTCCCAGATCTGCAGCAGCCAGTTCTGCATGGTCAACCTTGTCTGAGCATCCAGTGCGCCGAAGGGCTCGTCCAACAAAATGATATCCCGGTCGTAGAGGAGCGTCCGCAGCAGCGCGGCACGCTGTTTCATCCCTCCCGAAAGCTCCTTCGGATAATGCTTGTCAAAACCCTTTAGACCATATTTTCCCATCAAGGGCAGTGCCCTCTCCACGGCTTCCTTGTAAGGAACACCCCTGACTTCCATGCCCAGAATGATGTTGTCGAGGATGGTACGCCAAGGCAGAAGCATGTCCTTTTGCAGCATATAGCCCACATAACCGGTGGTGCCCACGATATCCTTTCCGTCAGCCGTCACCTTGCCCGTGGAGGGCGGCATCAGACCGGCAATAATGTTAAACAATGTTGATTTGCCGCACCCGCTGGGACCAATAATGCTGACAAAACGCCCCTCCTCGATCGCCAAGCTTGTCTCCCTCATGGCCGCAATCTCTACCCCGTTTCTGCGGAACCATTTGCTGACGCCCGAAATCTCAATTTTGTGAGTCATGCGCTTCCTCCTTTTTTGATTTCATTATTTTTCTGAAACACATCAAACATGTATTTTCAAAAGCGGATGTAACAAAAAATCGCCAGTCCAGCCCCAAGCCGCACACATATATGTGCCTTGGTACCAAACTGACGATCGGCCCGCTCTCTACTTGAGTTCCGGCATGTCGTTCAGATATGCTTCGACCTCCTTCTCCAAGAATACGATGGTACCGGAAAACTCGGTCTCTGCATCATAGTCTTTAAGAACGGAGATGATTTTAAATTGAAACTGCTGTTCCAGGGAGACCTTAATCTCATGTTTGAACACCTGGAATAAAAGGTGGTCCAACTGCCGGGTAGAGAGGGGGTAATTCTCATCCAGCAGTTTGAGGACGGGGACTCTACTATTTCTCGATATAATGATGATTTTGTTGCCAACGAAATCGACTTTTTGCTGCTTTACACCCACGTTAAATATTTTCTTATTTATCGCGTTGTAAACCCTCAAAAGATCCTGTTTGAGCTCGCCTGCTGTCATCATGGTTCAACATCCCTTTGTGTAAATTAATATCACATTGACCGGGTAGGTATAGGGTGTTTATCGAGTTTTTTCTGTCCTTGGGTATAATTATAGGCGATATCGGGTAGTTGTCAATACGTTCACGTCAAAAAATATAACAAATATTTAATATATGTCATTTTATATAACATTAATATGATGCACTTTAAGTGTGATTCCGTTTGCACCTGTCCGCTGCCTGCCTATATAAAGAGCAGTCCTTTGCGACCGTCGGGCCCAGCGCCCTTACCCTAAATCTGTCACCATGTTCTATTTTCTATTCCCGTTAAAAATTCGTTCCAGGAACAAGACGCCCTCCCGCTTCTGGTACTCATTGACTTCATGGCCAGAGAACGGATAGTCTCTTATTTCTTTTGCCGATTTCACTCGGTTGTATGCGGCATATATAGTTTCGGGCATGCAGACCGTATCCTTCCAGCCGACGGATACCATGACTGGCACCTGGATTCGCGGAGCGAGATTCAGCATGTCAAAGTACGAGAGATGCTCCAGGATCCGATCCAATTGCTCCGGGTACCGCTTGATGTATTGGGCGATTTCGTTCAGCGAGCTGACCGAATGCAGAATCCCGTAATCCATTCTGCACATGTTGGGAATGTCGGCCACAATGGCCGCGACCTTCGGATTCAGGGCCCCTGCCAGCAGAGACAGTCCGCCACCCTGACTGCCGCCTACCACGGCAATTTTTTTCGGATCCACTCCGGGTTGCTGCGATGCCACATCCACCGCTCTCACAGCATCCATAACGACTGCCATGTAATAGGAGCGACGAATATCTGTAATCCCCTGTGTCACCCAGCCCCTAACCACGCCGCTGTCCAACGGCAGCAGATTCCCCGTCTCCCCACCCTGTCCCCTGACGTCCGCAGCAAACACCGTATAACCCAGCATCAGCCAGTGAGCATACCGTTCTGGAAATCCGCGGTCTCCGGAATAACCCGGGAAGGTTACGATACACGGTCGGGGTTTTTCGTCCGAAGGTTGTATAGTTGGAGCTATATACCAAGCATTGATGGGGGTATCATCATAACCATGATAGGTTACCTTGGATACCTTCATATGGGGATATGGCGTCGCTTCCGGCTGACTGGCCATGTGAAGCGGCTTGTCGCTATACGACTTCAACACTTCCTCCCAAAATCGATTCACTACCTCCTCGTTGATTGTAGGTTCCGGATACAAGTTGCCAAGCTCTTTCTTACGCAGCTTAATGGTATTCATTCTGAGTTAAATCTCCTTTTCGCGAGTGAAGTGTGGGTTCTTGTAACATGGTTATTTCGGCAATACATCCGCAACTCCTTTCGAAACGGTAGGAATTCATGCCGGTTTATTACGAAATAACGAATTGATCGGGGGCCCAAATCGTTATCTTTTCTAAAAAAATTAAAAAGCTATCATAGATTTATAGAGTTGAACATATCATAATAGAAACTATGAAAAACCAACGGGTTGATATAAACGATGCGCCCGCCAGAGCAATACGACATCTTATATCGAATGGAGACGATGAATATGCTGCAAGGTTTAACAAGCGCAGGACTCGGAAAACTTGAAAGCGATTTACAGTTTATCGAACTCGCGGCCAAATATGAATTCCAATGCGTCGATATCGATGCCAAAGGTCTTGTAGACCGCCTAGGCGTGGGAGCAGCAGCCGATATGCTGCAATCCCGCCAACTGGAAGTTGGGGCAATCGGTCTTCCCGTGGAATGGAGAGGATCGGACGAGCAGTTCCTAAGCGGACTCGAGAAACTGCCGGCTGCAGCGGCAGCTGCCAAGGCCCTCGGCTGCACTCGCTGCTGTACATACATTCTTCCTTCCACGGACGCATCCGCAGCTCATTTCATGGCGCTGGCCACCACAAGGCTGCGGGCTTGTGCCAGCATTTTGGGGGCATACGGAATCCGATTAGCCTTGGAGTTTGTAGGACCGCATCATCTGCGCACCCAATGGAAGAACCCGTTCATCTGGACGGTACAAGAAACTTTGGATTGGATCGATGCCATCGGCGAACCGAATGTCGGGCTGCTGTATGATGCCTATCACTGGTACACCAATGAGATGACGGTGTCGGATATCCGGCAGCTGCGCGCCGAACAAATCGTTCATGTCCACATTAACGATGCGAAGGACATTCCCGTGGGGGATGTTCTCGATAATGATCGGCTTTATCCGGGTGAAGGCGTAATTAATCTTCCGGGGTTCCTTCAAGCTCTGAACGATATCGGCTATGCAGGCCCGGTTACACAAGAAATATTGACGCCTTTCACGCCGACCGGGACTCCTGAGGAATTGATCGCTAAATCACGGCGAGCCTTCGACAGCGTATTCGGCGCTGCAGGATTATAGTAGAGGATCCAGGCATGTTTGAGTTGTTAATTGACGAAAGAGACACGGGACCGGTAACACTCCATGTCATGCAGATGGGGGAAGCCAGGCCACATAACGGAATGATTCCATCTGTTCAGGGGAACACTGAAACGGTAGCTTAAGTACCTTTTCGGGAGGCCTCAAGAATGAACGGATTTGAGAAGGAAGAACGGGATAACTTTACGGACCTATCCACCGTTGAGTCACAGCGGAACGATCTGGTGGCCGAGGAGTTTCCCGAGGGGCCTTACGGTTCCAATCTCCGCAGCGATTCCCTTGGCAAGAGCACCCCATGGCGCAAGGATCAGCGGCCTCCGAATCGGTTTGATTATGAGGATCGCAACCTGCACATGGGCATCGAACGGGAGTATCCCGGTGAAGATGAGAGCATTCAAGCAGACCCGGGACAAAGGAAACCCGAATAGAGCCGAACTAAAAAACCAACCGTCGTGAACTGCACCCCACTCGTTAGACACCATCTAACATTTGGAGGTGCAGTTTTTCTATGGCCAAGACGGTTAGTTCTTGTCGTAACAGGGCTTGTATCCTCGCTCGGAAAGCATAATAGCCTATAAAAATACATAAGATGGCATATGAAAAAACGTCTAACGTCGTAGTCACTCAGAAGACAGACCGCTTTTAGCGGATGTTTTTCTTGCGAGAGAGTCGTACGATTCCAAGAAGGAAGAAATCCGTTGTCCGCAGTTACAGAGACTTGAAGGAGTGGGGGAGTACGTCATGCCCATCATCAAGGAGCAGGATGAATTCGTGATTTATGTTGTCACGTTATCCAGCGTAAAGCGCTATATGTCCATTGAATTTATCGGCGGGTCTTGCGGTTTCATCATCGCTCAAAAAGCACTTCAATCCGATCTGCTCGGCATGATTGGCAGCATCATCGCTCCGATGGCCATTCGCCGCGTGCTGCAATGGCAGCAGTATAAATCCGAGAGTCCTATGCGGCTTCACTCAACAAGCCGAGCGAACTGAATCCTACATAAATCAAGCGAGCGGCTCAGCTCAAATACGGAAATAATCATCCTATCCCTATGATAGAAGCCTCTTGCCAAGCAAGAGGCTGGTTTTCTCGACCCCGGGAAAACCAGCTAAAGCCACTTCCAACACAGGAAGTGGCTTTAGCTGCTCTATATCGACATTCCCGTTTCGGTCATCAGTGGTTAACACAGACTTCTTCTTACCGTTTCTGTTTGTAAAATTCATGATATAGCTTCATCAGCGCCCGCTTCTCAATCCGCGATACATAGCTGCGCGATATGCCGAGTTCCTTGGCGATCTCACGCTGCGTCCGTTCTTCTCCGCCGGCTTCCAGTCCAAAACGACCAATAACGACTTCCTTCTCCCGGTCGTCCAATATATCGAGGTTCCGGTAGATCTTGCTCTTCTCAATCTTTAACTGCACGGCATCCACGATATCATCCGCTTCCGTTCCTAAAATGTCAATTAATGTAATTTCATTTCCCTCTTTGTCCGTTCCAATCGGATCATGGAGGGATACGTCTTTTCGTGTCTTCTTCAAGGAACGCAAATGCATCAGTATTTCATTTTCTATACAACGGGCAGCAAATGTCGCCAGCTTCGTGCCTTTATTCGGCCTGAAGCTTTCTATTGCCTTGATGAGTCCTATCGTCCCGATGGAAATCAAATCTTCTAAATCCTCGCCGGTGTTATCGAACTTTTTGACGATGTGGGCAACCAGCCGAAGATTATGCTCAATTAGTTTATTGCGTGATTGAGGATCGCCTTCGGCCATTCGCTTCAGATGTTTAGCTTCCTCTTCCTCGGTCAGAGGCTGGGGAAACGCGTTGTTTTTCACGTACGAAACGAGCAGGGTCAACTCTTTTATGAACAAAGCAATTGCGGTAAACAATCCAGGCACTTTAGGACACCTCCTGCGAAGTTACAATGCAACCGGCCCTTATCGCGCTCGGTTTCTCGGTCTTCTCATTCTATGTAGGCAACGGCCCAGAAGTGCCTGTACGCGGGAAAGTGATCCGTAAAAACGTTAATTCCCCGATATCTGCCCGTCACTTCATAAAAGAAATTTCGCAAATATACGACATTTGTTTTTTTGATTCCTGAACCAAGCAACGAACAACGGCAACGAAGGGGCCGATTTATCGAAATATACCAATATATCATGTTATAAAAAAAGCCATAATAATCAATACATTGCGTTTGAGCCACGGGTTGCCCCTGATTTAAAACCATGCTTTTGCCTCAAATCAATCATTCACTATCCAGCATATCTGCTATCAAAACGAGGGACGTTGACTTTGGGAAATAATAAAATTAAGAACCGGCAGAGTGACCGATAAGATATTCACACACCCACATAATATAACAGCCATAATTTTATCAATATAATATATTGACATTAAATTGGTATGTAATTATATTAAATGTAAGCGTTTTATATAATGACCTAACAAAACGATCAACACCCTGAAGAATGGAAGGGAGAAGAGCTTACATGTACACGTTGGACTATTTTTCTGTACTGCATGATTTGAACCGCACGATAACCGAAGGCACCACAGCTTACCCGAAGCTCGGACATATGTTCAGGAGCATGCTGGACAATACGCTGGGTTCGACCATTCAAAAACAGCCCGACGGTACCACCTTTGTCATTACCGGCGATATTCCGGCCATGTGGCTGAGGGATTCGGCTGCGCAAATCCGCCCCTTCCTCGTTCCAGCGGGCCAAGACGAGAAGCTGGCCGATTTGATCGAGGGGCTCGTACGCAGGCAAACAGAATTCATCCTGCTTGATCCATACGCCAATGCATTCAATGATTCGCCTTCCGGTCAAGGCCACCAGAACGACCGCACCGCCATGAATCCATGGCTATGGGAGCGCAAATATGAGATCGATTCGTTATGCTATCCCATCCAGCTTGCTTATCTGTTATGGAAAGAAACCGGCAGAACCTCGCATCTGGATCAAACGTTCCATTCAGCCGCCAGGGTCATTCTGGACATCTGGCGAACCGAGCAGCATCACGAAACCGATTCGCCGTATTACTTCGAACGCTTCGATTGTCCTCCAAGCGACACGCTGCCGCGCGGCGGAAAAGGGACGGAGGTGGCTTATACGGGAATGACCTGGTCCGGCTTCCGCCCGAGCGACGACGCCTGCGCCTACGGATACCTCATTCCATCCAATATGTTCGCCGTCGTTGTGCTTGGATATCTGGCGGAGATTTCCCGCGATGTCCTGCGCGATCCCGAGTTGGAAGCGGAGGCGGAGAAACTTGCCGGAGAGATCCGACATGGCATTGAGTCGTACGGCGTTCTCGAGCATCCCGAATATGGCAAAATTTATGCCTATGAAACGGACGGGATGGGAAGCCACCTGCTAATGGATGACGCCAACGTCCCCAGCCTTTTGTCCATTCCGTATTTGGGTTACACAAGCGCTGATGACCCGGTCTATCAAAATACCCGCAGGTTCGTGCTGAGCCACGCCAATCCGTATTATTATCAAGGCACTGCCGCTGCGGGCGTTGGAAGCCCCCATACGCCTGATCGTTATATTTGGCCGATTGCGCTGGCGATTCAAGGTTTGACGACCACGGATCGGGAAGAGAAATTTCGGCTGCTTCGGCTGATGGCGGATACCAATGCAGGCACCGGCATGATGCATGAAGGATTTCTGGTCGACGACCCTGCCTGTTATACCCGCCCATGGTTTTCCTGGGCTAACATGATGTTTTGCGAGCTGATTATGGATTACTGCGGCATTCGAGTCAAAGCGAATGATATCGGAGGAGGTCATCGGGATCACCATGGGAACCAATAGGAAGCTTCGCGGCTGGGTCATCGGATATCTGTTCATTTTACCGTCCATTATCGGCTTCAGCGTTTTTGTCGCCTACCCCCTGTTGTCGTCCATGTATTACGCCATGACAGAATGGAGCGGGTACGATTCTCCCCGTTTTGTCGGCTTTGAGAACTTTAGATACCTGTTCACCGAAGATCCGGCTTTTTGGCCTTCGATCCGGGCAACGTTTTACTTCGTGATGCTGAGTGTTCCTTTATCACTGATTCTAGGCTTGTTATTGGCCATGATGCTGAACAAAAACTTGACCGGCATCAAATGGTTCCGCACGATCTTTTATCTTCCCGTCGTCGTTCCCTCCATCGCCACGCTCACGTTGTGGCAATTTATTTATGAGCCGCAATATGGTCTGGCGAATTCGCTGCTAAGAGAGTTCGGACTACCACCGGGTACTTGGCTGACCAGCGAAACGACAGCACTTCCATCCATTGTGTTAATCGGTTTATGGCAGGTCGGATCCAGTGTCATCATTTTTCTGAGCGGTCTGCAGTCGGTTCCCCAGGAAATGTATGAAGCGGCGGAAGTCGACGGCGCCTCCAGGTGGCGGATGTCGTTAAACATTACGCTGCCCATGATCACCCCGATCCTGTTCCTGCAGCTTATACTCGGCATCATCGGTGCATTCCAGGCGTTTAACCAGATTCAGGTGTTGACCGGAGGCGGCCCGAACTTTTCCACCTCCCTGCTGAATTACAAAATCTATACCGACGCCTTCAATGGAAGAATGTTTGGCTATGCAATCGCGGAAGTGTGGGTACTGTTCGTCATCATCATGATCTTTACCGTGATTTCTTACCGGTACTCCAACCGGTTCGTTTATTACGAAAGCGACAAATAAGGGGGTAAGAAGTGATGCAAGCGGAAGTACGGCCCAAACAACGAGGAAATCTAAATGCAGCGGACATACGCGTAAAGCGAAGAGTACGGTTTAACTGGATAGACACCATTCGTTTTATCTTATTGGCGATCGGCGCCATTGCGATGCTGTTCCCCCTCTTGTGGATGGTTACCATTGCGCTGAAGAGCAACAATGACGTGTTCAAAATTCCGCCCGAATGGTTTCCGCGGGAATTTCATTGGTCCAATTTTGTAACTGGAACAAAAGAAATCAACTTTTGGCAAACGTTTGGCAACTCCCTCTTTATCGCGATTACCTGCACGATCGGACAGATTATAAGCTCGGTGCTGGTGGGCTACGGGCTCGCACGGCTGAAGTTCCCGGGACGTAAACTGTGGTTCTCGCTTTTTATAGGGAGCCTTATGCTTCCCGGATTTGTAGGCATGATCCCTATGTTTAACCTGTACACCAGCATTGGATGGTACGATTCCTGGCTGCCGATTATCGTGCCCGCCTTTTTTGGAAACGCCACGTTCTCGTTCCTGTTTGTCCAGTATATAAGAACGATCTCCGTTTCATTTGACGAGGCTGCCAAAATAGACGGAGCATCGGACCTTTATGTGCTGCTCAAGGTACTGGTGCCTATGTCCATGCCGGTCATCATGACCATGGTGATATTTGCGTTCCAAGGGGCATGGAATCAATATTTGGAACCTCTGCTCTATATTATCGACCCAAGCAAATGGACGCTGTCACTGGCGATGGCTACCTATACGGGCACCTATGCAACAGCCTGGAATCTGTTTATGGCCGCGGATTTAATTTATATCCTGCCGATGCTGCTGCTCTTCTTCTTTGGCCAGAAGTTTTTTATGCAGGGGCTCGGCTCCATGAATTCCGCGGGTTTAAAGTAAAACTTCCGACTGTATGGGAGGTGATGCCGATCCTAACTGACTGAAGTAAAAACCATGTGATGTTCAGTTCATTAAATTAACCATTGGGGAGGTCTTTCAATGAGACAGGGTGTTAGAAGGTGGGCCAGCGGAATCATCGCTTTACTGTTATTTTCAAGTTTGCTAGCCGCTTGCGGCGGAGGCTCCGGTTCGGTGAGCCCCGGAAACACACCATCCGGAGAAGACAACGCCGGGTCCAAGAAACCCGTCGAAGTCACGATGATTACTTGGGAGTCGGCGGCCATGAACGAAAAAATCATGGCATCCATGAAAAAATTCGAAGAGGATAACCCCGACATCAAAGTGAAACTCATCCCTACTCCATTGGACAATTACGGTGTAAAGATTAACGGAATGATCACGGCAAAGAAAGCACCCGACATCTTCATGACCGGCAACGACATGCTGCTCGATAATGCCGGCAAAGGACTTCTCTATGACTGGACGGAGCTTGCAACACAGGACAAAGCGTTCATGGAGGGCTTTTACGACGGTGTGGTAGACAGCTGGTACTATGAAGGCAAGTTGGTCGGATTGCCCGGCCTCTTGAACACATACGGCATTTTTTACAATAAAAAATCATTCCAGGATGCAGGCCTTCCGGAACCGAAGATTGGCTGGACCTATGATGAATTCTTCACGGCGATGGAAGAACTTTCGAGCAATCAGGGCGGCGTGCAGCAATTTGGTTATTACGCTCCCCTTGACCCCTTCCACGTCTCTCTCTATTCGGTATCCGCAAGTGGCGCTCCCTTCGCTGATGCCATCATCAATCCAACGAAGGTGGAAATCAGTGACCCGTTCAGAGAGGGAGTCGAAAAATATAAATCCGCCATTGCAAACGGTTACATGAATCCCCCTACCTTTGACTTAACGAATGCCATGAGTTCGTTCAAGCAAGGTAAAGTCCCGATGACCCTGCAGGGGCAATGGGTAGCCGATGATTTGATCCGTACGGCTCCGAAGGAATTGGAGTGGGGTTACGTGCCGATGCCGGTGGTAAACAGCCAGACCGAGATTTATGACGCTGTAGGCTGGTCCAGTCCGGCAACGCTTAAAAATCCGGAAGCTGTATGGAAAGTGCTCAAGTACCTGGATTCCAAAATGTACGAGGAAGTCCTCCCTTCAACCCCGGTGGCTCCTGCAGCCTATCAAGCATCTTCCGCAGCTTATTACGAGGCGCTGAAAGCGGCCGGACATCCTGAAGTGGGCGAAGGCCTTGATCATATTCTGAAATCCCAGAATACGCAGCCGGTTCGTTTCCTGTCGGCATGGGCAGGCAAAGCGTACCCGTTCATTGAAGCATCATGGAAAAACATTCTGATGGGCAAAGCCCCAATCACCGAACTGGATGTGATGGCCGAAAAAATCAACAAAGTGATTACGACCGGCAAGTAGTAACCGGAACCGGTAAGCTCATGAAGCCGATCGTGAATGAAACGGATCGGCTTCGATTTGAAAATAGAGGAGGAACATTCATGTCACTAAGATCAGGTCAACTTTTCAGGTTTCTGGCGGTACCTCTGGCTATCGCACTCATGCTCGGTTCCATGCCGGGCATCGGAACGTCCAAAGCCTACGCCTATACCGCATCGGACGGAGATACAGCGATGAGAGCTTTTAACGATACATTTTGGGATCCGAACGCCAAGATGTTCTGGAAGGACTCGAAGCGCGAAAAGCATCAAGACTTCTGGGTGGAGGCAGAGCTTTGGGAATTGGTCATGGATGCGTATCAGCATACATCCGATCCTGCTCTGAAAGCCGAGCTTAAAACGCAGATCGACGATGTATATGACGGCACCGTCGCCAAGTACGGCCAAGATTGGACGAATAACCCGTTCAATGACGACATTATGTGGTGGGCGATGGGAAGCGCCAGAGCCTATCAAATCACCGGAAGCCCAAGATATTTGGAAGCCGCGAGGGATCATTTCGATTTTGTGTACGATACGCAGTGGGATGAAGAGTTCGCAAACGGCGGCATTTGGTGGCTGAACAGCGACCATAATACCAAAAATGCGTGCATTAATTTCCCGGCGGCGCAAGCGGCGCTTTATCTTTACGATATTACGAAAGATGAGCATTATCTAAACGCGGCAACCAAAATATTCAGATGGGGCAAAACGATGCTTACGGACGGAAACGGAAAAGTGTTCGACCGCATCGAAATTGAACATGGCGCGGTTCCGGATGCCACTCACTACAACCAGGGTACATACATCGGGTCGGCCGTCGGATTGTATAAAGCGACCGGAAATGCCGTTTACCTCGATGACGCGGTCAAAGCCGCTAAATTCACCAAAAACCATCTGGTGGATTCAAACGGGGTGTTGAATTATGAAGGTCCCAACGGGGATCTGAAAGGCGGCAAAACGATCCTGATGCGCAATCTGGCCCATTTGCAAAAGACACTGGATGAAACCGGCCAGCACCCGGAATTCAGTGCTGAATTCGACGAATGGCTTGCATTCAATATCGAAATGGCCTGGAGTCACCGGAATTCGGATCATATCGTGGATGGAAACTGGGCAGGACAACTGCTGTCCGGAACCTATGAATCCTGGTCCTCGGCCGCAGCCGTTCAAGCTTTAAACGGTATCAAGCCAATGGAAGCGGAGCTGCATTATGCCGTTAAAAACCCCTTCGAGAAAATCGAAGCGGAACGCTACAACATCGGGGCCGGATTCGTGCTGGAGGGTTCATTCGAAGGTTCGCTGCAATTAGGCGGAATCCAGCATGGCTCTTATGCCGCTTACAAAAATGTGGATTTTGGATCAGACGGCGCGATCGGCTTCATTGCCAGAGCGTCCAGCGGAACGGGCGGAGGTCAAATCGAGATCCGGCTTGACTCCAAGGATGGCCCCAAAGTCGGGACCTTGAACGTAGAGGGAACGGGCGACTGGAATCATTATATCGATGCCGTCACCCTACTTAAAGATGACCAGGGAGAGCCGAGCACCATAACCGGCGTCCATGATGTGTATCTTGTCTTCACCAAGAGGAACGACGATTATTTATTCAATTTGAACTGGGTTAAATTCACAACGACGGACCCAACGGAAACCGACGCCTATGCCAAGCTTAAGGCCGGAAATTACGACAGCAGCGAAGGACTTAGTAAACATGCCGAGTTCGGATATTTGGACGCAATCCATCACAATGCCTATGCCTCTTATGAAGGAATTGATTTCGGATCTGGCGCGGCTGGTATCACGGTGCATGTGGCCAGCGGCAATCAAGGCGGCACGATCGAGGTTAAATTGGATAGTCTGGATGGACCTACCGCAGGTGTCGTTCAAATTCCGGCGCTGGGAAGCTGGGATAACTGGGTCGATATCATGGCGAATATCGATGACACCCTCGCTGTAGGGGTTCACGATGTATACCTTGTTTTCAAGGGTGCAAACAGCAGCGACTACCCTCTCAATCTGGAGTGGTTCACCTTTACCACCATGAAAGGAAAAGCAAGAAATGCTTACGAGAAGCTGGAAGCCGAAAACTATACGAACGGGGTAGGCTTCGGCAGAGAAACCGGCGGCGGGGAAACTTACCTGGCCGGGATGTTTGGTCCGAATAACCCTTATGCCATGTACAATTATATCGATTTTGGCAGCGAAAGCCCTACCCAATTCCATGTCAACGCAGCCAGCGCCACGGCTGGCGGGACGATCGAGGTCAGACTGGACAGTCTGGGCGGTCCGGTCATTGCAACAGCCACCGTCTCAGGGACCGGAGGCTGGCAGAATTTCAAAGTTTTCTCGACAGATGTAACAACCCCTGTAACGGGAAAACACATTGTATTCATGTCTTTCAAAGGTGGAGACTGGTTATATAACTTTGATAAATTTACTTTTGGCGATCCGGCCGTATTTACGGAGCCTGCTCCTCCTACCATACCCGAAGAGGACGACGTTGCCCCGGGTGAGGTAGAGAACGTGCAGGTGAAGCGCGGTGAAGGAAACATAACGCTGTCTTGGGATGGTCCTTATGATATCGATGCTCAAAAAGTGCAAATTACGCTGCGGAGCAATGGACAGCAGGTGGGCGACGTCATCGAGGTCAATCGGGGAATTCAAACAGCGGTGATACAGGGTATCGAAGCGGGCAAGGATTACTCGCTCTTCATCCGGTCCGTTGATCGGTCCGGGAATGTTTCGCAGGGAGTCACCGTCGAGGTTACCGATTCCCCTTCCTTCTCTCTGACCGCCAATGGCAAGAGCTTGGAGGATGGCGATGCCTTGGAGGATTACATGGTCCTCAGCCTCAAAATCTTGGACACTTCCGCCATTCAATTTGCCGAAATAACGATCAACGGCAAAGCATATACGCTGGATCCATTGACCAAGGACGCCATCGACATCGATCTGGCCGGTAACTTGGGCGACATAACGGCAACGGTTATGACTGAAGATCGCTCCGGTAACAAACTTCAGAAAACATTCCAGTTCCGGGTCATCACCAGCGTGTTTTCGATCAAACAATTAATCGCCCGATTCGCGGATTCAGGAGATGTAAGCGGAGCGATCATTCCTCAGTTGACCAACGCTCTTAACCAGGCACAGCATCAACTGGATCTGGGAAGAGTGGATCATGCCGTCAAGCATATGCAAAATTTCACCAAGCACCTGAATAAAGAGCCGATGGGACGGAACGTCAGTGATCAAGCCAAATCGGTATTAAATACCGATGCGAACTGCCTGCTCGAAGATTGGCAGGATGGCCTCGAGTAAACCTAATGCGCTATAGCGGCAACCATGCTCATGTAAAAAAGTGACTCCTGATGATCGATGATTCAGGAGTCATTTTTTGCTTTATTTCACCTGCACCCATTGTCTGTTGCGGCCCATAAGCGCGATGACCTGTTACATGTAGTACTAATAAGAAACGGCTAGGTAGGATACCATTCACAAGTCCGGTCTGCTTAATCGTTCAAACAACCAGTCGTACGAATAACGGCCGCTGATTTCATGTGACCCGGGGAACAGATCGGTTCGCAGCTTCTCCTCCGCACCGGTGCGCCGATATATTTCCCTGAGCTCATGAGCTGCGGCTTCAAAGCCGGCAGCCGGAAATATCCGATCATGGGTTCCCGACTCCAGAAACAAGGGTCTGGGAGAGATCAACCCCATCCATTCCGGCAGTTCGGCATGGTTCAGCATGCCGGGGATATAATTACATACACAGTGCTGCACCGCCATGATGCTGTCCTTAAAAGTATTGGGATATCCCGCAAGCACGGCAGTCCGTATCCGTTCATCCAGCGCCGCGCACAGGAACGAGATAAGCCCGCCTCCCGAAAAGCCCATGATGCCGATTCTGTCAGCTTGAACCTCGGGACGCTCGGCCACGTACTCCGATACCTTTAGCGTCTCGGCAACACGGAGACCGGCGAGCGTCTTGCCATGCATCATCAGTTGGGTGGACAGCCGGTGGCAGGAGTTCGGGACATCCGGATTCCGCGCGAGATCCGCCGCAAGGCGACGCTCACCGAAACCGGCTACATCCGGAGCGATTACCACCATGCCCCGTCGTACCAACTGGACAGCGAAATGCCGATGTAAACCAGATACATCGGGATCACTTGAGCCGTCCTGCTTCAGCCCTACAATCTCCCTACTGCCATAGCCATGACCATGAACAGCGACGGCTGCCGGCATCGGCTCCCCCTGATTCCCATCCGGAATTAATACATACGCCGCAAAGGATACGCCCGGTACGGCGGATAACTCCACCCTCTCCCGAATATATCCGTCACACGGCTCCTGTTCGAGCAGCACAGGCTTATGCCTGTCATTGGATTCAAATTCGCCGATCAATTGCCGAAGCGTCTGCTTCAAATGCCCTTTGCGCTCTTCGGCACTCATGGCAACCTGCCTGTCTTTCGTTCGTCCCATGGCTTCGTTATACATGGACTCCAGCAAAGCATCTGCGCGCCACATCCCGTACTCACCGCCTTCGATTTACTCACTGTTTTTAGATAAGGTGTTCCCTTGGATAGCGCATTTCCTGTATATCTGGGCATCAAGGCCCCCTATTCTCCAGGATGGTTTCGGGCCCGGTCGGTCTCCGGCTCCCCCCTTTGGGTTCCATGCTCACAACAGCACTGGTCTGCCCGTCGCTTCCCTTCAAGCCTGCTGCTCGTCTGGCCGCAAATTACCGGACTGACCGCAGCCACGCTGATCTGCTTCGCCATCTCTTACGTCCTGTTCCTCCGACAGGAGATTAGAGGCCGGTCCTGATCTTTAGGTTATACGAACAAGCTCGTCTGAATTTTCAGATGAGCTTGTTTTTTGCATGAGTTCTCAAGTTAGGCTGCTTCGTCCTACTTTCCCTGCACGACCGCTTGCGACAGGAATCCGATCTTCTGCAGCCAGCCCGCGCACAGGCCTGTCCATTGCGAAACACTGGCATCTTCTTCCGCAAGACCAAGGCCATGCCGGCCCTCCGGGAAAACATGAAGCTCAAAAGGGATGCGCTGCTCGCTTAGCGCTTTCGCATACAAGAGGCTGTTCTCAACGGGAACCGCGCCGTCGTCCGCGGTATGCCACAGAAAGGACGAAGGGGTCTCCGGTTTCACCGCAAGCTCAAGCGACAACGCATTTCTCAATTCTTCCGGCGGATCCTCTCCCAACAGCTTGGACATGGAGCCCTCATGGTAATAATCCTTAAATGAAATGACCGGGTAACACAGAATAGAAGCGTTCGGGCGGGAGCTCTGCCGGTCCACAGCATCCACGGCCTCCGGGTTTCCTTCATCGAAATGCGTACTGGCACTCGCCGCGAGATGTCCGCCTGCCGAGAACCCGAGAATTCCAACACGTTCCGGATCGATGTTCCAATCCTTGGCGTGATGTCTTACAAGCCGGATGGCACGCTGGGCATCGCCTAGCGGATATGGATGGCGATAAGGGGCAACACGGTAATGAACGACGAAGGCCGATAGCCCAATAGAATTCAGCCACATGGCAATCGGATCACCCTCATGATCCGCGCGCCGCTCATATCCACCGCCCGGAAGGACAAGCACGGCTCCGTGAGGCGTTTCATTTTGTAATAGATAAGGTACGATGTAGGGTGTGAATTTCTCTTCCACCGACTCATGTCCGGGAATATCCTGTTCCCAAAGCTTCATCATATCCATTCCTTTCTGTCTTCATCTCAAGTCTATTCATTCATTTCTACATTTCCTTCAGCTTTAGGCACTCAGAGGCCAAGCAAATCCAGTCTCAGCGGTGTAAACGTATCCAAAAGAGCGGAGGGTTCCAGTGCTTTTACCCCATGCTCTGCTCCGCCGGGAATGACGATGGTATCTCCCTGACGCACCAGAGTTGTCTCACCGTTGATATAAAATTCGATGGCGCCCTTCAGACAGTAACTCATCTGCTCATGGGGATGGCTGTGCAATGCACCTTCCGCCCCTTCTTCAAAATGCACCTCCATCATCATCAGCCCGGTTCCGGGTTGAAACACCTTCCTTGTCACCCCGGGCTCCGCTTGTTCCCAAACTCCGATTTCCGCCATGATCCTCCTCCTCTGCTAATCCAAGCACCAAATTTTCGCGTTCATCGATTCATTAAATTAAAAATCTTCATAACTTCTTCGCCGAAGGGTCTATCTATTATGTATTCCTATTATCCATGTCTTGAACCTCTCATGGCTAAAGCCACGAGATTCTTGGGTAGTCTGCTCTACTGAGCAGAATTAGTACATTATGTACCACCAAGCTATCACCGCAGTTCCTGCGGTTACTGCGATTATGCAGGTCGTAGTCTTTTGCCTTCGGCAAGAATATTCAAACTTGCGTTCACGTCCCGATCCCATTCTCTATAGCAAGAAGGACACTTCCATTGTCGCAAGTTAAGGTTTTTAACTTCCTTGTTTTGGTATCCACAACACGAACAGAGCTGAGAGGAAGCAAAGGTTTTTCCTACGGCAACGACAGTGCGTTCATACCACTTTGCTTTATATTCAAGCATCGTTCTGAATTGATACCAAGATACTTCGCTAATCGCTTTGGCAAGTTTATGGTTCTTCATCATATTAGACACTTGCAAATCTTCAATCGCAATGATGTCTTGGTTTTTGACAATATGCGTTGAAATCTTTTGCAAGTAGTCTGTTCGGGCATTTGTAATGCATTCATGGATTCGCGCAACCTTGATTCGTTGTTTATTCCAGTTTGAAGAACCTTTCACTCGTCTGGAAAGGGTGCGTTGTTCACGAATGAGTTTTTTTTCCATATTCCGTAGAAATTTAGGATTCTCGAACACTTCTCCGTTTGAGAGAATCGCAAAATCTTTAAGTCCGACATCAATTCCAACTTCGTTGTTTGTTTCTGGCAATGGTTGTACGTCTGTCTCTACTAACAACGAAACAAAGTATTTGCCAGAAGGACTGCGCCTAATGGTTGCGGACAGAAAACGTCCTTCTACTTCTCTTGATTTCGCATAACGAACAAGTCCAAGTTTAGGGAGTTTGATCTTACTTCCTTCAATCGCAATATTTCCGTTTGTGTGTTTCGTTGTATAGGACTGAACCTTGTTCCTTTTTGACTTGAAGCGTGGTGCATCGTTCTGCTTCTTACAGAATCGTGAGTAGGCCTCAGCCAGGTTTTTTACTGACGACTGAATAGCGATGCTGTCTACTTCTTTGAGCCATGGTAATTCTTTTTTCAGATTCGGCAGTTCGGAAGAACATACTCCGTATGATAATCCTTTACCTGTTTCCTTGTACGTTTCATTCCACTTCGCTAAGAAGTGGTTAAACACAAATCGACTGCACCCCATCGTTTTAGCGATTAGGATTTCCTGCTCTTTGGTTGGGTAGATACGGAATTTGTACGCTTTATGTACGAATATTGCTTTTCACCTCACTTTCTGATTTTGGATGTATTGTCGTATTTGCGCTTCCGTGTGTTCACTTGCAGTTTCCACAAAGTAAGAAGGATTCCAGAGATTCCCTCCCCATAACTTCTTTTTTAGCTGGGGGAACTCTTTAAATAGCAACCTTGCTGAAACGCCTTTTAACGCTTTGATGATATTCGGAATTGAATGTTGAGGACTACAATCAACCAAGAGATGAACATGGTCACAATCACTTTCAATTTCTGAAATCGTGAAGCCATGATCTGTAGCCATTCGATTGAGTATTTCCTTTGCCCTTATATCTATATCGTCAAGCAACACTTTGTGGCGATATTTCACGCACCATACAATATGATATTGGATCGAGTACACATACCCTCTACCATGTTTGATTTCTGCCATGCTATCCACCTCAAGCACAGGATAACATATGCCAAGTATTTTTCAAGTTATTACCACTAAAAATCAGTGATTTTTGTTAATGGATAAGTTAACATATGTCGGACAATTGACGTGTCATCAAAAGACACGCCTTGTCCGAGGCCGATTCATCTCATGACTGAAGTTACGAGTGTTCTCGGCTAATTCATAAAAATTCAGAGGCTCATCTCGGCTGATTGATTCTATACATTTAGAGGTCCTGACTCGTAAATCATATCCCCGTATCTGCTTGTAAAGATGAGAACACAGAATCGGAAATATCCAGCTTTCGTTCCTGCAGCCCCCCGAGCTCACGCAGCGAATAGCGGATAAGAATCGCCTGCGTTCCGGCATTCATGTCCCCTTCAACCTCACCCTTGCCCAGTGGAACCGCTTCCGGCATGTCAGGATAATACTCACCTTGCTTCACTTGGGCTACATTCGGTGCCGGCGGGGAATGATCGATTTCCCTGGAAAATCCGCCGTCGACGCGTTTGAGCCGCGCCATATTCGACAAGGTGATTTCCGCGATCTCCAGAACGTCCTCTTCCGGGATGCGCAGCTTCATCGAGGTCAGGAGGCTGATCGGGTTCCGGATGTAACACATATCAACGGCCTTCTCGTTCCGCAGAGCGTGCAGCAGGGAACGGTATATTTCCGGCGTCCGCGGCAGGGGAGCCTGAAACCGGTTATAGAATGTCAACAGCTTGAAGGTTCCCGATATTCGCACATAAAGGGTGCCTTCACCCCACAACCCTGTCACGGGGTCTTGTATACTCGCAAAATAAGACAGAGCTTCAGATAAGAACGGCTCCCGATCTGCAGGCGTCATCTGATTTAAATAGGGGGCCGAGTTACACAGCCGGTCGCAGCCGCGCCAGCTGTTCGCAAGACTGATCGAACGCAGCCACTCCGCATAAGCCTCAGGAGAACGGCAGTATGCCGGAGCCATATTCCGATTGCCCGGCAGCGGATGCAAAGGGGCTGCACCCAATTTTCGGAGTGCTCCTACGCTGTAACCAAGTGCACGTCCCACCATCACATCGTCTTTTCTCATCCTGGGATCGGCATCATAGAAATACCCCGTCGCAGGGTCTTGCTTCGACTGGAAAAAACGCACGATGCCCGTCTTAATATCATCGGCCAGCCTTTGCTGAAGCCCGCAGCGCTCGATAATGCCCAATGCTTGCGCCGTCGATTCGATGTCCGGCGTGAACGCATCAGAATCACTTGAACTGCGGGCATAATAAAAGCCGCCAGAAGCAGCGTCATATTGTCCTTCGAGCCATTCGAAGAAACCTTCAAACAGCCCGTCGCCACCCGTCAGAATGTCCTCTAACCTCTTTGTCATGCCCTATCCCTTCTTTCAGCTGCTTATGACGTTATATGAAAAATTCCGAAAAATCACCCTGCCTTTACCGACGGCATCCAGTCCGATGCGGAGGCTCTGAAACCCACCAAACGTATTGTGATGGAATCCTGAAACATCCGCCACTTTGTCATACCGGAGCCATTCCACCCCATCGAAGCTGTAATTGAATGAAACGATATGCGCATCGTTAACCAACCGCAAAAATGCCCTGCGCCGATCATTCGGCATCGTGCCGTAGCCCTTAAATGACCGGAAATGCCGGACCCCACGCTCGTTGACTCCCATCCCGAGATATGCCGCATCGTTATAATAGAGCAGCAGGCGGCCTTCTGCCTGGCCCTCCACGATGATCTCGACCTCTGCTGAATAACGCTTATGGCCTGCCATGTAGAACAGCGGAGAAGCTTTTACCTCCTCGGATGCCGCCTCAGTTACCAATTCATGATTCCTCGGATGGAACCGGGCGGAAGGCTCCACGCCTTCGCACTGCCAATGCAAACCCAGCTCAGGACCGTCAAAGGGATCCCTAAACGCTGCTTGTATCCCAACCGTTGTTTCTCCTGCAAGACCCGGCTCATCGTCCCGGTAAAGACTCTGGCTGCCTCCCGCAGCACGAAACCATCCGTCTGAAGTCCATTCGATCGGTTCGAGCAAGGTCTGCCT
The DNA here is from genome assembly GCF_018613005.1 of Paenibacillus sp. ISL-20. Lineage (NCBI taxonomy): Bacteria > Bacillati > Bacillota > Bacilli > Caryophanales > Paenibacillaceae > Paenibacillus > Paenibacillus sp. ISL-20. Next base: position 22,815 of record NZ_JAGGRD010000018.1, on the reverse strand, counting down.
GCCCAGCGAATGGAACCCGCCCGCATAAGCATGGTAGACCATCCACCACTGGCCGTCCGGGGAGTCGATCAACGAGGCGTGTCCTTTAGACCACCAGGGCTCATCCCTGGATTCCGTATGAACAATCGGGTTGTACGGAGAGTGCTCCCAAGGTCCCCATGGCGTTCTGGATCTTGACGACACGGCCATATGACTTGTGGGCGGTCCAGCTGTCCCCCCAACTGCCACCGTCAGATAGTAATATCCATCGTGAACGGTAATCTTCGGCCCCTCCAGACTGTAAGCCTCCACGACCCAATCGTCCGGATACCGCCAGCCGTTATACACATGTCTGACTTCGCCGGTGACCGCGAGTCCGTCCGCCGTAAGCTCTACAAAATCACCGCCCGACATATGCAAATAACGCTTTCCGTCCGGTCCTACCGTGTGCCCCGGATCAATTCCTTTGATCCCCAAATGGATCGGTTTGCTCCACGGTCCCATCGGACTGGATGCCGTTACGACCCAGTTCGTTCGCGCTGCCGGATAATAAATATAATACATGCCGTTATGCGCCACGAATTCCGGCGCCCATACGTCCCCCTCGTATTGGGGCAATGCTGCCCCAACCCGGCTCCAATTTAACAAATCACGCGAATGCCAGATGACGAGACCTGGCGTCAGCTTGTAAGAGGAATGTGTCATGTAATAATCCTCGCCAACCCGGATGATCGACGGGTCGGCATAATTGCCAGCAATGATCGGTGCACACTGTTTCTTTTCAAACACGATCCCTCACTCCTCTCTATCCCTTGATTGAACCCAGCAGCGCACCCTTCGCAAAATGCTTCTGCAGGAACGGATATACACACAGAATCGGCAGTGTGGCAATGACAACGACCGCCATCTTCACCGTCTGCTCCGGCGGCCGGACAAATTCGTCCATGCCGGAGGTGTCTGCCGCCAAACCGCTGGCAAGGATGACAATCTGCCGCAGGATGACCTGCACGGGCCATTTGGCTGCATCATTCAAGTACAAAATCGCCGACATATACGTGTTCCAGTAGGTAACCGCATAAAAGAGCGATATGGTCGCAATAGCAGGCATCGACAGCGGAATCACGATTCGGAACAGGATGCCCCAATCGCCGGCCCCGTCGATCTTCGCGGATTCCTCCAATCCCTCAGGCAGGTTTTGAAAGAAGTTACGCATGATGATGAGATTGAAGGCATTGATCGCCGTCGGGACAATCAGCGCCGCATACGTATCGATCAGCCCCATCTCCTTCACCACGAGAAACGTTGGGATCATTCCGCCGCTGAACAGCATCGTGAACAGGACCATGAACATGATGATATTACGGCCATCCAGATCCCTGCGCGACAGTCCGTATGCCATCAAGCAGGTTAACAGCATGCTGAACAAGGTTCCCAAGAAGGTGACGCCCATGGAAACGCCAAGCGAGCGAAACACCGTATTGGTTGAAAACACATATTTGTAAGCATCAAGCGACCATACGGTCGGAAACAGGACAAACTGCTTCTGCGCCAGCTCCGTCACGGTTGTGAAAGATCCGGCGATGACGTGAAGGAAAGGCAGGATGGTAACCAGGCCAATGATCAACAGCAGCGTATAGTTCACGATATCGAAGATTCGGCTCGATATCGTTTTATCTTGTACCATAGCGGTCCACCTTTCTGTAGTTAATAGATGCCTTCTTCTCCCGCTTTTTTGGCCAGCCAATTGGCCAGCATCACCAGAATGAGACCGATCAGCGATTTAAAGAACCCGACCGCCGTACTGAAGCTGAACTGACCTTGCTTAAGACCTGCGGTATAAACGTACGTATCGAATATCTCCGCCACATTCCGGTTCATTGAGTTTAAGAGGAGATAGATATGTTCGAACCCAAGTTCCAGCACATCGCCGATTTTCAAAATCAACAAAACGACGATCACGCTTCGAATCGAAGGAAGCGTAATATGCCACATTTGCCGAAAGCGGCTGGCCCCGTCAATCCGGGACGCCTCGTATAAACCGGGATCAATCGCCGCCATGGCAGCCAAATAGATGATCGTCCCCCAGCCTGCCTCCCGCCAGATGATCTGCATAACATACATCGGCCTGAACCATTCGCTGCTCATCAGGAAATTGATTTTTTCGAATCCGGCCATAACCAGCAATTCATTAATGATTCCGCGATCCATCGAGAGCATGACAAACGAAATGGATACGATGATAACCCAGGACATGAAGTGGGGAATATACACCAGCGTCTGGATAAAACGTTTAAACACTTCGCGCCGAACCTCGTTGAGCATTAAGGCAAGAATGATCGGCACGGGAAAATAGAAGGCCAGGTTCAAGAAAAACAGCAGCAGCGTATTGCCCAAAATCGTGAAGAACATCGGCTCGGTAAACAGCCGCTCAAAATGCTTGAGCCCCACCCAGGGGCTGCCCGTAACGCCTAGATAAGCCTGATAATCCTGGAAGGCTATAATCAATCCCGACATCGGGATATATTTAAAGATCAGGAAGTATAAAAATCCCGGAAGAATCATGAGGTAGATCGCCCGGTTTTTTATGATTCTCCTCATTCGACCGGACTCCGGTATTTTGGGGGCGCCCTTGCTCATCCCGGTCTTCACTGCGGTTTCGCTCATGATCTCAGACTTCCTTTCTATCCCGAAGCCTGCCGGAGACTGCAGCATCGCAGTCCCCGGCCATTCGGGATGCTGGCATGTTCGTTATTTGGATGATTCGTAGGATACGTTGAACTCATCGATGATTTGCTGACCGCCGCTCTTAAGCCAGTTATCCACGACCGCCTGGAATCCGGCCTCATCGATATCGCCAAGCATAAATTGATACGTGCCGTCTTTAATCATCTCCTGCAGCTGTACACCTTTTTCGTTAAACGTCTTGGAATCCAGTGATGCCGAAGGATCCTCAATGAGATAATCATTGTTCTCCGTGATCATTTCCTCCGATTTCGCTTTGACAGGGAGCATATGCTTCGGTTCATAAAAACCCTCGATCGTTAACGGCCCGCCGACCTGCATCGCTTGATAAGGCTTCACTTCGCGATCGGTCAGCTTGGTGTCTTCCGAAGGAATGACCTTGCCTTCCTCCAACTTCTGGTGCTGTCCTTCAACCCCCCAGTAGATCAGGTTGCCAAGCTCCGGACTCATCAACTGATCCATAAAGGCCAGCACATCTTTCAGTTCCTCTTCTGATTTGATAGCTGTTTTCGGAAAGAGTATCACCGAGCCATAGCCGGGAACCGACCAGATTCCGAATCCATTCGGTCCTCCTTCGATTTTATTCTGAACATCGAGTTCCGCATCCGGATTCACTTCAACGACCTTGGGATGCAGGCTGGATACGTCCCCCATTGCTCCGATATATACACCCGATTTGCCGGTAATGAACAGATTTTGTTGGTCGGTTTTGCTGGTAACCGGAAAATCCTGATTGATCAGGCCTTCCTGGTGAAGCTTCTTGAAGAATTTCATCGTCTCCATATATTCGGGGAACATAAACTCGGGAGCCAGCTTGCCGTCCTTCTCGCCCCAGTTATTCGGTGTGCCGAGCCACGAGCTAACCGTTTTGAACGCGCCATAGATCAGGTCATTCCGGTCCGTGAGCGGAATGGTGTCCTCTTTGCCATTGCCGTCCGGGTCCTTCTCCTTAAACTGCTTCAACATATTATAGAATTCGTCCACATTGGTCGGAGCGCTGAGCCCAAGCTTGTCGGCCCAATCCTTACGGTAAATGATGCCCTGACGCGACAAAGGCACTTCACGGTATAGCGCATAGATTTTGCCGTCCACCGCCGTGTTCTTTAACACTTCAGGTTTCAGCCTGCTGAGGTTCGGGTATTGATCCAGCAATGGCCCAATCTCCCAAAATTGCCCGTTGCGGATCGCATCACGCATATTCACAAGCGAGGCGGCATTCTTCAGGTACGTCACCTGCGGCAGCGTTCCGGTTGCAAAGGATGCATTGACCTTTTCATCATAAGTGCCGTCCGGCACCCACTGAATGTCAAGCTGGGTGCCTGTTTTCTCTTCCAGCAGCTTCTCAATCATGTCGGAGGGAACTTCAGGGGTATGGAGGTTGGCCATAATCGAGATGGTTACCGGTTCGCTCTTGTTCTCGCCTTGCGCTGGACTGCCATTTGAGCTGCCGGTTGCTGCAGGGGCGGAGTTGCCGCCACAGCCCGCCAACACGGATAAAGCGGTTACAATTGCCAGGATGGTACTGGCTTTCTTCTTCATCATCTTCTGACCTCCGTTTTAAATTTAAATATGGACTGACAAGAAACAGCTTAGATGACGGAAGTCTGGTACGTATATAATCCTCAGATTGGATATGGGAAGTTCGGTCGCGCCCGGCATTTAATGGAGTGGAATCAAATCTAATGATTATGTTGTCCATGAGATTGCTCGCGCCATGGCACAACAAAAAAATACCGCCGGGGAAATCAATCCCTTAGCGGTATTTCTCATGTAAATAGGGCCCGACCGTGCTTCGGTATGAAGCATTATATTCCTCGATAATCTGCCTGCCCCCCTCTTCCAGCCAGCGGTTGATCTCGGCCTCAAATCCCTGCTCATCGATCATCCCTAGCATAAATTGATAGGTGGCATCCCGCATGCGTTCATTCAATCTGACGCCGATCTCATTATACATCGGAGACTCCAGCGGTGCGGTGGGATCATAGATGAGGAAACGCTCATTATCGTAAATCAGCCGCTCGGCCTTATCCTTCGCCTGATTCAGAGTAACCGGCTGCAGCATGCCCGGTATGGTGCTGAATCCTCCGGCCATTAAAGCCTGATAGGGCTTTACATCCTTTTCCCTTAGCTCAAAGGCATCCACCGCCATCGCTTTGCCCTCCTGAACGGTATAATGGATCCCTTCGATGCCCCAATACATCAGGTTTGCAAGCTCGGGACTCATCAGTGCGTCATAGAAGGAGAGCACGCTCTTCAATTCCTCTTCTGTAGCAATCGCGGACTTCGGAAACAAGATCACCGTCCCGTACCCCTGCGAAGCCCATATCCCGTACCCTTCCGGCCCGAGAATCCGATTCTGAACGTCCAGCACGGCCTTGGGATCATTCGCCAGCAGCCTTGACTCCAGGGACAGTACGTCTCCCATCGCACCGATATAGACCCCGGCTTTTCCCGTTACGAACAGCTCCTGCTGGTCGGTCTTGCTGGTAATCGGGAAGTCTTCATTCATCAATCCTTCGCTGTGAAGTTTCTTGAAGAACTTCATCGTTTCCATATACTTCGGGAAGACGAATTCCGGCTGCAATGAATCGTTATACCATCCCCAATGGTTCGGAGTTCCATAATAGGAGCTAATCGTCTTGAAAGCCCCATAGATCAAATCGTTGCGGTCCGTCAAACCTATGGTGTCATCGATACCGTTGTTGTCCGGATCCTCATATGTAAACCCTTTCAACATTTCATATAATTCATCAAGCGTTTCCGGTGCCGGTAGTCCCAGCCGATCTGCCCAGTCCTTACGGTAGATGATGCCTGAACGGGCTAAGGGACGTTCCTGATACAAGCTGTACAGTTTACCATCGATGGCCGTATTCTTCAGAACCTCGGGCTTCAATCTCTGCAAATTCGGATAGTCCTTAAGATACGGGCCGATTTCCCAGAATAGCCCGCTCCGAATCTCATCCCTGAAATAGGACAAGGATGCGGCATTCTTCAGATACAGTGCTTGCGGCAAAGTCCCTGTTGCAAGCGAAGCAAATACCTTCTCATCATAACTCCCGTCGGGTACCCACTGAATGTTCAGCTGAACGCCCGTTTTTTCCTCGATCCATTTCTCGATCCGATCGGAGGGAACTTCGGTGGTGTGCAGGTTGGCCATAATCGAAATGCTGGTTGTGCGATCAGAAGACGTACTTCCGCTATCCGCTCCCGATGATCGGGCCATGCTGATGCATGCAGCCGATACCATCAGAAAAGCGAGTGTAAGAATGACATAGTTTGACAGACGGGTCATCAATCCGTTCTACCTCCGTTCCCCCATGTTTCTTGCGGATCCCATGTGAATGAAATGATCATAACATATGTACATCTTTTTTCATGACAAGGCAGGATGATCAAATACAGTGATTATTCTTTTCGAAATGATTATTGAATGTAACCCGGGTTGCCCATACAATGATTATACACTTTGTTAAACAGGAAGGTGTATCTATTGCATCCAAAAAGTAGCTATTATTCTAAAATGGTCCTGTTCGGCTGTTTCATCAGCATCATTCCTCTTGTAGCCCTCGGCTTCTTCTCGTTCATGAAATCATCCACCTCCGTTCAAAACCACGTCAACAGCAGCAATATCCAGATTATGAATCAAACCAACAGCAATCTCGAACAGGTGCTGCGGACCGTGGATTATACACTGAATTACGTCATTAATTCCAATATTCTGCAAAGCGCGTTGTATCGGCCCCTGTCCTATTATGACTTCCAATTGTATAACAAACTGAGAGAAGAGATGAGTCTGCTGCAATCTCCCGAAACAAAGGTTACGGACGTCATCCTTGCGAATACGACAACCAACTGGCTGATCAATAACCGGGGCATGTACGAATTTAATGAATACGCTTCCAAGGATGCGCTGCTGACACTCATGGAGCTTCATGGGAACTCCAATTGGGTGATGCTTGAAACGGAATCCCTCGGGTCCAGCGATACACTCAGTTATGCCTGCCCCTACACGATTGCGCTTGTGAAGAAAATGCCGCTCTCTTCCTCCAGCGCCCGGGGTGTCGCGCTCGCCACCATTCCCAGCTGCAGTCTCGCCGCTATGATGGATACCCCTTCCGAATCCCGGGAGGTAATGGTTCTGGACCACAATTACCGGATCATTGTGCATCCTGAGCAAGGAAAGCTCGGGCAATATCTGACCGATACCGGGTATGAGGAGGCGGAGCTGGGCCATTTTGACAATAAATCAGGGCAGTTCGAGACGAGGATCGACAACAAGCCGGTGTCCATTACGTACGTCCGGTCCGATTTTAACGGCTGGCTGTATGCCTCCTTTACCGAAATGTCCGCCATTACGAAGGAGTCCCGCTCCATCGGCTGGTTTACGCTGTATATTTGCATGCTGATGATCGGTTTCAGCATTCTGCTGGTATGGCTTGGAACACGGAAAATGTACACACCCATCCGGCACATTTTTGAAAATATCGTGGAGCGTTTGCCGGAAATCCAAGCCAACAAAAAGAGCGAGCTGCAAATCATCGACGAACATATCCGGGATATGTTCAATTCGAACACCAAGCTCCGCAGCGAGCTTCGGCAGACCAGCCAGCAGGTACGCACCTTTTTCCTCCATAAGCTGTTTCTGGGGAAGAGCAGTCCGCCCGAAGTGATGGAGCAGATCGAGCTGTTCGGCTTCAAGGAGCAAATATCCGCTTGGGAGCACCTGGCGGTATTTACCCTTCAGATCGATATGCTGGACGAAACCCGCTATGAACGCAAGGATCGTGATCTGTTGCTGTTTGCCATCAACAATATCATCGAGGAGATGATCCCTTCCTCCCAACGTCTCCCCTCCGTCATTATCGACCTCACGCAGGTTACCCTCATCGGACGAGGCGGTATCACGCTGGAAGCGTTCAACGACTATATCTATACGTTATCAGAAGAGATCCAGAAGACGACGCGCAATTTTCTCGATCTGGAGGTCAGCATCGGCATCAGTTTGCCTTACGAGAACCTATCCAAAACGGCACGCGCTTACCAGGAAGGGCTCGAAGCCCTTAAACACCGCATCAAGCTGGGGACCGGTGTCATTATCCCTTACTTCAGCCTGAACTCGGGCAAGCACACCCGGGTCTATTTCTACCCAATGCAGGTGGAGAACGAGCTGATTGATGCCATCAAGCTGGCTGATGAAGATCGAGCCGTAGAGCTTCTGAAGCAGTGGCTGCACGAAGTGTTTCGGAAGGATCGGACCCCGCATGCTTATCAAATCTCGCTCATCCGGCTGTTAAATGATCTGATGATCGTGATGCAGGAGAATGGGATCATGCTCGAGCAGCTCGACATCCGGGACAGCTCTCTTGTGGAGGAACTCCTTCGGCTCTACACCAATCATGATATCGAAAGCTGGTTTAAATCCCGCATCATCCGGCCGATGGTCAGTGTATTCCGGGATCGCCAGGACTCTCAATATCAGAATCTCTCCGAGCAGATGATCGAGATCATCCGCAATGAGTTTGACCGCAATATTACGCTCGAGGAATGTGCTTCGCGCCTCCATTACAACAATTTTTATCTTAGCAGCGTGTTCAAAAAAGAAACGAATATGTCCTTCAGCGAATACCTGTCCCAGTACCGCTTCAAGATGTCCAAGAAATGGCTTGTCGAAACCGATATGCCCATTAAGGATATTGCGGAGAAGCTGAGTTACAATAATTCGCAGAACTTTATTCGGTCCTTCCGCAAGCTGGAGGGGATGACGCCCGGGCAATATCGCAGCAAATACAAAACCGGACAATAAACCTTGTAAAACGGCATCAGATTACCAAAAAAGGTCACCTATGTCCCGTACTTTTCCTGCAGGAGAGAATCTACAATTAGAATAGTCACTTGTTGTGCTGATCTTGTGGATCATTTATGAAACTATCCCAAAAGGAGAATCTGTCAATGATACGAGAAATGCAGGCCGATATCGTCATTCTCGGCGGCGGGACAGGGGGAACAGCCGCTGCGCTTGCCGCCGCTAAATCAGGAAAGACGGTCATCATGACCGAGGAGACCACTTGGATCGGAGGACAGCTAACCAGCCAGGCAGTTCCGCCCGACGAGCATCCGTGGATTGAATCCTTTGGCTGCACGCGCAGCTACCGGCGGTTCCGCGAAGGTGTCCGTCAGTACTATCGCGATTTTTTCCCCATGACTCCCAAGGCTAGATCCAATGTGCAATTGAACCCCGGCAGCGGCATCGTCAGCCGGCTGTGCCATGAGCCGCGCACGGCTCTCGCCGTGCTGCATCAAATGCTGGCCCCGTACATTCACAGCGGACGGCTTACGATCCTGTATCAGTATGCGGCAGAGTCTGCCGACGTTTCAGGGGATCACGTGAACAGCGTAACCGTTCGTCATCTTGAAACGCAGGATCAAATCGCGCTCCGCGCCCCGTTCTTCGTGGATGCCACCGAACTCGGCGATTTGCTTCCGCTGGCGGGTATCGAGTATGTTACCGGCGCCGAGTCCAAATCCCAGACAGGGGAACCGCATGCCGTTGATGGCGATCCGCTGCCCCAGGACATGCAGGGCTTTACGTATTGTTTTGCCGTGGATTATTTGGAGGGTGAAGACCACACGATTGAGAAGCCTGCGCTTTACGATTTTTGGCGGGAGTATAAACCCGATTTCTGGCCGGATAAGCTGTTAAGCCTGACCGCCGTCAAGCCGTCCACGAATGAGCCGATCGAATATGAGATTTTTCCGGGACACGGCAAGTTTCCACTCTATCAATATCGGCAAATCATAGACCCGAAGCATTTCGCCGAAAGCACGTTCGAAAGCTCGGTATCGCTTGTGAACTGGCCGCAGAACGACTATTGGCTGGGCTCCATTATTGATGTTCCGAAGGAAGAGGCCGACCATCATATCTATCAAGCCAAGCAGCTTAGCTTGTCCCTGCTGTATTGGCTGCAGACTGAGGTGCCGCGGCCGGACGGCGGGAAGGGTTATCCCGGGCTGCGCCTGCGTCCCGATGTGGTCGGAACGGAAGACGGGATGGCCATGTATCCTTACATCCGTGAGTCGAGAAGAATTCAGGCCGAGTTTACGGTACTGGAGCAGCATGTGGCAACCGAATCGCGGCCGGACGGAGCTTCGGAAACGTTCCCTGATTCCGTCGGCATCGGCTGTTACCGGATCGATCTGCATCCGAGCACGGGCGAGCGCCCTTACATTGATATCTCGTCCCTGCCGTTCCAAATCCCGCTGGGCAGCTTAATTCCGAAACGGATGAAGAATGTGCTGGCCGCCAGCAAAAACATCGGGGTCACCCACATTACGAACGGCTGCTACCGGCTGCATCCCGTAGAATGGAACATTGGCGAGGCCGCCGGATACTGTGTCAGCTATTGCCTGGACCATGATATTCTGCCGACGGATGTGCGGAGCGATGAAGAAAGACTGGCCAGCTTCCAGCAAAAGCTCGTCAGCGAAGGAATCGAGCTGGCATGGCCGGCACTGCGTCCTGTCTGATCCGCCAGCTACAATCGAAATGCCAAAAAACCAGCTCAAGGGCATCGTCCTCAGGCTGGTTTTTCCTCGTTCCGTTCATAACTCATATCTCGTAACTCATAACTCCTCAGCGGTTACGAATTGGACGTTCTTAGGGAAATGACGGCTAATGCCGCACACCGACAGCTTGTAACCTTCTTCCACCGCATACTGTTTAAAATAGTAAGTCTCTCCGTTCTCACCAAGCACAGGTGCCCACTCCCCTCCCAGCAGTTCCAATGCAAACGAATCCAACGGCAAATGCAGGCCTTTGCCAACAGCCTTGATATAGCTTTCCTTTAATGTCCATAGATCGAAGAAGCGGGAAAGCCGGACGGAAGGATCACAGTGTAACAGCGCGTTAAACTCGGTTTTATGGAAAAAGCGCTTGGCGATATCCATATCGATGGCTTCCATTTTCTCCACGTCAATCCCAACCGGCTCGTGGCTAACGGCGCACACGATCCAGTGCCCGGAATGGGAGACATTAAAATGGAGATTGTCATGATGCTTTAAGGATGGCTTGCCATATGCGTTCCTTATGATTTCTATATGCATCGGATCAAGTCCCAGCTTATCCTGAAGGATTCGATGGACCATGGCATCACCGAGCACCGACCGTTGGTAATCGCTCGCTCTTTTGAATTTGGACACATAGTCCTGTCGATCGGGCGATAACGTCTGGAACAAGGCACGGAACGTCTCATCGCGAATTTGGTCCGAATTCTTGATTGCATATACTTCGATATGGCTTGGTTGGTCATCATGAAAAGTATTCATAACTCCGTCCTTTCAACAAAAAACATAGTCACGTGTTCACTTCGATATGTACATTCGAATCCCCTGCTTGCTTTATTAGTCTCCCTGTCCCAATTCCAAGTATATACGGACGAACGGATCGATTAATTGACAAAGGAAAGAATCCCCGAACATAATGGATGAATATCATACAGGGTGAAGGTGGGGTTTCGATTGGACACGCAATGGGTTTTGGATCAAGTGGTCGATTTGTTTAAGGAAGAGCTTGGCGGCAATCTAGTCGGCATTTATTTACATGGTTCGTTAGCTATGGGCTGCTTCAATCCGGACACAAGCGATATCGATCTGCTGCTTGTCGTAGCGGACAAGCTGACATCGGATCATATGAGACGACTGGCCAAAAAAATCATAGCGTTCCACGATGGTATGCCCAATCAACAGGGGTTGGAGCTGAGCCTTGTCCTGGAATCCAGTCTGCAGAAGCTCGTCTATCCGCCTCCATTCGAGTTCCATTACTCCGCCTTTCATCGCGAGAAGTACCTGAACAATGACAATTACCTATGCGGCGGATTCCAAGACGCCGACCTGGCCGCCCATTATACCGTAATCTTTCATCGGGGCATTGCCCTGTACGGCAAACCAGTTCGCGAGGTCTTTACATCCGTTGACCGGGAGCATTACATACAAGCCATCCTCCATGACGTGGAGGGTGCGGTACAAGACATCACCGGCTCCCCCATGTACTACACGCTAAACCTGTGCCGAGTGCTGTACTATCTGAAGGATGGCGCTGTTTCCTCCAAAAAAGAAGGCGGTGAATGGGGCCTGCGCACGCTTCCTTCCAAGTATCACTCTATTATTGAGCGTGCCTTGCATCAATATAGCGGATTAGACCAGAATCCTGCGGATTTCTCTCCGAATGAACTCACCGCATTTGCCGGCGATATGCTGGAGTTGATCCGAAAGGCACTGGAATAGTGCAGAGATTGCCGGCCGATCGACATGCCGGACATTCCTAAAGGATTGTTCCGTGGTATTGAAGAGCGTTCATTGAGCGCTAAGTAAAGCTCAGAGGGGAAGTTTTCCCCCTTAACATAGGCACGCTGTGTTATCCGGACGCAGCACACATCAAGTTAAAGGGGACTAAACAAGGATGCTTAGCCATGGTTTAAATCCAGAAAGTGCTTAATACAATCACCAACAGGATAAATAATACCAAGACAATGCCTACTGAAGTTCCATATCCGCCGTGACAGCATTTATCGTAACTCATCGATATTAACCTCCTTGCATTGTGGAATGGTACAGTTTATGTATATAGATGCCCTTAGACAGGGCATTTCAGCAATGATGATCAGAATGTGCATTAGTCCAATATCATGCCATGCCTCCTGCAAGCCCGATGCAGGGATCGGGCCTGCTCCTATTTATTGGAACTTTGTACAGACTCCTGCGTAATGTTTACTTTAAGGAACTAATCACATCCTGAAGCGAGGTGCACATTATAAAAAAATTCAGGTTTGGAAGATCCCGTTTAGAAAACTCGGCAAACATCATTGCCCTCTTATCTGATACCGTGTTATATATCCCGCGACTGATGATGAAATTATTCAACTGAAGGCTGGGTGGATGGCCTCTGCATTCGCGACGCACTATAACCCCATTTAGACATAAAAAGTTCACTACAGTCACACAATCAAAAAGGGGGGGATTTGTTGAAGGTTATATTAAAACTGTATTCGGAGTATTTAATTATCCCGCGCCCTTTTCGATTATTGGTTCTGTGGGGTTGGATTGTTTTGTTTATAGCTACTGGGATTAGATTTAATTGGTTCTTCTAACTCAACTTTTACTTGATGACTCATTATTTTGGAGAGCTATCTTATGGATAAATTAACAATCTTCATCGTTAAGTCTCTGGCAGTTGTTATGTTCATCCTTCTATTTATCGGTGTTTTCCTGCTTGGCAGATTTGTTGGTAACGCAACTCCCTGGTACGTAACAACCTCCTTGCTTATACTGTTGATTCTTAGATGGGTTTACTTAAGAATAAAAAATAATTACTAACGATACGGATCGATAATTTATCCGTATTTGATAGATCGTTACTTCTGTGCAATTTCCAGGGCCAAATACATAACAAAGACCCGTTTTTTTCGAACGGGTCTTTGACTTTAGCGGTTTATGAATTCTGCCATCTGCAGCATTCTGGTTAATACGACCGCGCCTTCAGCACGGGTAGAATGGGCTTCTGGAACGAATCGGTCAGAAGAACGTCCCTCCATCAATCCTGATTTGACGATGGCTGACACAGCCTCTTCGGACCAGGATGCGATGCGTTCGCGATCCTTGAACCCTTCCAATATGGAGTCCGGGTTTCCTGTCTCCAGATCCGTACCAGCAAGCTTCAGTGCACGGAGCAGCAAGACACTCATCTGCTCACGGGTAATCTCCTCGTTCGGACGGAACGTACCATTACTGAAGCCTTCGATCAGCCCATGCTCCACAGCCGTAGCGACAGCGGCTGCATACCAATCGTTTGCCTTCACATCCTGGAAGCTCGCATGAACTCCCTGATCCTTCAAACCGAGCGCGCGAACGAGCATCGCTGTGAACTGCGCTCTCGTGATCGACTCGTTTGGACCAAAACGCGTATCACTTAATCCCTCGATCAATTGTTTTGAGGCCAGCAGCGAAACGTCCTCGCGAGCCCAATGGCTGCTTAAATCCTCAAACGTCTTCGCATGGGAAACTACGGAATAAACCCCGCTCTCCCTCCACTTAAACTCCGCTTGGGATTTGCCGTTCGACGTGTGAATGAGCGCCGGTACGAAGACCAGCTTGCCGGATGCTGAATCCAATCGCAGCACCGTCGTTTGGGATGGACTGACGATACTGGACAGGGACCTGGTAAACTTCGCATAAGCTCCCTTCAGTGCTGGCAGTTCCGATAACTTGTCACCCTGTTTCCAGGCTAATGTAATGGTAAGCGCTGCATCCAGTTTGGAGGCTCCTGCCTCCAACGCTGCGTTCACCCGATCCTCTTCTTCTTTCGAAGCTAAACCGATGCGAATTTGCAGACTTTCCGCTGTACCCCGTTGTTGTAAAGCTTCCGTAAGCGAATGCAGCGGAATTTCCAATCGGCCAAGGGAGGATTCCAGCACGATGGAGCCCCCCGGCAGGTCCTTCACCGCAGCGCTCAGCCCCTGTACCGGCAAGTGAAGAACGACGGCATCCGAAGCGTCGGCCACCGAATACGTAAGCACGCGTGAAGCAGCGGGCAGCTTACTGAGCCGTTCCACATCAGCGAGCAAACGTTTCTCGTTCGCATCCGCTACGATGACCGTACCGCCTCCAGATGCTGTCTCTTTCTTGATGCTCAACCGCTCGGGCTCTGATGGTTTAGGAGGTGGCGTTGTCGATCCTCCACCGGAAGAACCGGAGCCGCCGCCCGGAGTCCCCGGATTGGATCCGCCATCTCTCGTAGAGGTCCGGATAACCTCAAACGTTTTACTGTTCGTTTTGAATTCGTCAACGAACACGTCCACTTTGATCGAATTGACGCCTGTTTGCAGTGGAACATTAACTGTAAATTCACCGCTGGCTGCCACGGCGGCATCAGCACCGTTCACCTTGACAGTCGCTTTGCCGGGCCCGAGAACTTCTACAAGCCCTTTCAGAGCAAGCTGGCTGTCGCGCGTCTCTTTGCCCTCGTCGTCCATCAGCCCGCTTAATACGGCTGAACGAACCTGATCCCCGTTATTGTAGGCATTGGCAACGAGCTGACGCAGCGTTCTCGTGCCTGACGGGTCCAGGGTGGAAATGACGAAGCCTCCCTGCGGAATAACGCTGTTATTCTCTTCCGGCGCTCCCCAGCTCCAGTTGATCGCTTGATTCCGGTTGACCACGCGGGTCACGTGGCCCGTATTGTCCACCACCACTTCCACTCCAAAGCGGTTCGTGCCCGTAGAGTAACCGAAGGCTTCCGTCATTACATTAACGTTTCCCTCGATCCGGTTGATATTATAGAAATTGCCTTCAAGGAACGAATCCGGACTTCCCGGCAAGCTCATGCCGAGCTGGTAATCCTTCACCCACTCCTTATCTTGGAGAGCAGCCGCCGCGATCGGCCAGTTGACCTGGGATGCGTCAAACAGCATCAGTCCGTTCGTGGACTTCAGCCCCGCCTGGAACACTTCGCGCTGAACGGCAGGTGCCTGCACATTGTTCATGGCAATGCCTGCATACAGCGGAATTTCCCCGTTCGTTACGATATTGCCGAGCGTAATATATTTCTGAATTTCCTGGCTGGTGGTTTGATAAGCCCCGATCATCAGAAAATCCAAATACTCGATATACCCGGTATCATAATATTCCGGTGTATACACCGATTCGTCCGGCATGCCGAGTGCGGGATCGAACCGGAAGTTCTTGCTGCCCCAGTTCACGCCGTTCAAATAATACGTTTCATACCAGGATCCAACATAGGAGGATACCTCGATCTTTCTGCCTGTTGAAACTTCATAAGAATCCACCAACGTCTTCACTTCGCCGAAGAAGCTCTGAATCGTGCCCGAGCGGAATTCCCACCAGTCCTGAATCAGCGGACCGTATACCCGAACATTGTTTTCATAATAGAAAATATCGTTTGGCCAATTGACAAGTTGCTTGTTCCGTGCCTGCAAAAACTGCTCGAACTTCACGCGAGTTTCGTCGCTAAAATCGGCCCCTTCGTTGTCATATCGGCTCCGGTCATGGACAACGCCGTCCACATCGTAATTCTTAATAATCTCCTCAAATGTTCGAAGCTGATAATTGCGAACCTCGTCATTGGACGGATTGACGAAGGCTACCAAGCCCTGCTTTTTACTTTCACGTAGACGTTTGATCTCGCCATTGTTCTCCGCGAAATATACACGTTCCTCCCAATCGAGATGATCGTTCAGAACCGCATACTCGTTGTGGGCAATCGATCCTTCGGCAAACACATTAATCGCCGCATGAATCTCTAATCCCAGCGCATGACCGTGGTCAATGAACTCCTGCAGCAGATCCAAGTCCGGACTTGCGCCTGCTTTTTCGGGTGCCTTGATCTCGCTGACGTAAGGTCTGCCCGTCATATCGTTCTTCTTGTACGAGACATAACCTTCAACGCCTTTCACATCAAACGCGACCGAGGTAACACCCGATTCCTTGGCTTTTTGCAAGAATGCCAAAACATCCTCGCTCGTTTTAAACTTTCTGGCATTGGAAGCCTGGTCCACCCAGAGAATGACTTCTTTATCCGGGGAGAAATCAGGCCTTGCAAACACCGCAAGATGACGCACATCCTGCTCAATGTCATTTTTCAACACTTTGACTTCGATATAATTAGTGCCGTTTGCTAACGTGTAGTTATGGGTGAAGGTACCATCCGCTTCAAAAGGAATCTCGTTACCGTTCACAAGAAGTTTGATCGCGGTAATGTCGTCCATGTTGTCGATGCGCCCCGTGATCGTGGTGCTGCCTTCCGTTACGGTATACATCGTCTGATTATCCAGCGTAAGCCTTGCAATGAGGCCATTGCCGCTCATGATGTCGCGTACTTGCACCACTTCCCCATTCTTCCGCAGCTTGATCATGTCCCCGACCTTAAAATTCTCGGCCAAATAGCGCTTGATGTTATTGCCTGCGTAGCTGTTGTCCTGTGCCATCAGCACATAACCGCCTTCGGGGATTTCAAGCTCGGTCGGCCCGGTCCATACGGGCGGCTTCCCGTTGATCGAAGGATTGATCACCCGTAATACGCGGTTGTTGGCATCCACCTGCACGGCGACATTGGTCTGGGGAATCGTGATGGAGCTGCCGTAATCCCTTGTAAAAATCGCAACGATGTTCGGCACGCCCGTAACATCTTTGTCGACATAGTCCAGCTTCTTGCGCGGACCTTCAATGTCGATCGTAATATCCTTCGGCGCCGCTTCGACTTCTATATAATCCTGGTTCTCGATCGGCTCGTACACGATGTTCAGTGTATGAACTGCCAGTTCGCGATCTCCCTTGTACAGCTTTACCGCAACCGTATTCGGGCCTGGTTCCAAATAAACATTGATCCGAAACACGCCATCCGCCGTTAGTGCGGTCTTATCGCTATTAACGGTTACGCTTAAATCCTGATCAGCGGCATAGTTCGCCACAAAACCTGCAATCTCAATGACCGGAATATCCACGGTCGTATCCGTTTTTGTAATCAGATGCAGCTCGGGTGGCAGCGGATCGGGCCCAGGACCCGGTCCAGGCGAATCCGGCAGGAAATCACCCGCAGTCACTTCTCCGCCCGCCCGCATCAGCTTAACCGAATCTCCCGTTTTGTTATGATTGAAGAGAGGTTTCTGAAAAACGGATTGATCCCACGTATTGGTGCCGCCAGCCACTACAACGTAACCACCGGCCGGAATCGGCAGCAGCGTGCCCGGAGGCCAAGAAGTCGGAGGATCAGCGTCCGGTCCAACCACATTCTGCACGATGCCGCCCGCATCCACGGAGACCGCGACATGAAGTGTAGGCACCCATACCTCATCGGTATATACGGAATCCGTAACTGTTGCGCCGCTGGTATACAGCGCCAAATAATCATTTTTTCCTTCCACCGTGTCGCCTGCCACGTTGATATCCGTGAACTCCAGAATCTCTCCGCCTTGGGAGACCAAGGTAACGGGATCCGTGCCCGCACTTTGCGCCGGGGAAATTTCGTTATCCGCGAACGCGGAGGAACCAACCGGAACGATGAGGGAAACGATCAGTGACAGACTGAGAAACAGTGCGATCCGCCTGCGAAATAAACGATACATCATTGATTACCACCCTTCTCTTATTCAGAATGAACCGTTTGGTGCCATTTAAATTCAACCAACACCTCCCCTCTGTTATTTAATTTTGAAAAAAGCAGCCGCCAGCGCAGACTGCTTTTTCAAATTGAATCATTTACTTCGAGGACTGAAACCATTCATTTGCTGCGGTTACCATATCGGCTCCACCTTCGGCTCTCCATTGAGCCAGGAATTGATCGTAAGCATCAATCGGCTTCGCTCCGGAAATGAATTGCAGCACATTGTCATCGAGCATGGTCGACAATTTCAGCTGATTTTTGGATACAGCTTCAATTGGCGGTGCCGTTGACATCGGATCCACTACGATAATGCCCTCGGCATTTTTCTGGAAAGCTTCGAAATGTGCTTGCAGAATCGGATCCTTACGAACGCGTGCCTGCCAGTAAATCGGATACTTCTCTTCGTCTACCCCGGTTAGAAAATTGCTTGCATTACTCAATTCATCATTGAAGATCGGCAGAATCGGATAGTATTTCTCTTCCTTCACTTCATAATGTACGCCTTCCTTACCAAGCGCGATGCCCTTAAACGTCTCAGGCTCCATCTTCGCGTTCAGGAATTCCATGGCTGCTTCCTTGTTCTTCGAGGATTTCAGGATAGCCACATACCAAGTGGTGTTTGTTTTAACACCGACAACGGCTTTGCCGTCTTTCCCTTTCAGATAAGGAATAATGGACGTTTTGGCATCCGGGAAGTTTTTGGTCAGCGCATCAATCGTTGTCCCGGCATTCCACCAGGCCAACTCATACATCGCAGCTTTACCGCCTGAAAATTTTTCAATGGATTTCTGTGCGGTATTAATCGGAGTCTCGGTATCGAGCAATCCTTCTTTATACAGTTTATTCATAAAGGTTAGATACTCTTTCATCTCTGGAAGCTCAGCCCGATGCACCAGCTTACCATCGACCTCTTTCCAATCCGTCAAAACGCCAAATGTCGTGGCAATGTTGCCATAAATAGCAGGGGCCTTATTGCTCACCGTGAGCGGAATGACATTCTTCTTCTCTTTGATCGTTTTTAGCACATTGTAAAGCTCATCGGCGTTCGTCGGTGTGGACAATCCTAATTCATCCATCCAATCCTGTCTAACCACCAGTGCCTCCCCGATACTTACGCCCGCCCCAGTCTCGGGAATGCCGTAAATCTTCCCGTCGATGGTGGCACTGCCAAAGGATTCCTGCTTAATGGATTGCTTAATATAATTGCCGTGGGATTCCAGCAGCTCATCGATCGGCTCGAGCGCTCCCGCAGAGGCCAGATTGTAGAACTGGAGTGCATTCAATTTCACCAAATCATAGTTATCTTTGCTGGATACAAGCAGGTTCAGCTTCTCATCCGCGTTCTCGGCCGGCAGCAGTTCGTATTCCACATTGAATCCGGTTCTTTCCTGGATGTACTTGGCTACATATTCGGTCTTCGGGTCAAACAATCCATATTGCATGATCATGCGCAGACCCGGTTTTTCGGCCGTTGTGCCCCCGTTCCCCTCGTCTTTCGGTGTGGTTGCCGGTGTGTCCGATGGCTTAGCGGCCGGCGTGTCCGTCGTGCCGCCTCCCCCGCCGCCGCATCCGGATAGCGCCAGCGTGAATCCGAGAATCCCGGCCAGTACTGCGGATTTTTTAATCTTGATCATGGATAACCCTCCTTGTGATTGAGAAATTCAATGAATTCTGCCATCTGAGCAATACGAAGCGCATCACCACCTTTATAAGATAACCCCACAAAGTGGGGCCTTGCTCCGAAGTCCATTCAGGTACTTTGCGGGGACCCCGGAAATTATAACTTCTATGATGTTAAGAAAAACGTCTATCGACGTACTCTCCAAGAAGACAGACCGCGATTAGCGGTAGTTTTTCTTGAAATATAGGCTGCAGATCCTCCAAAGTTTATACTTTCTGATCTCTTCAGAAAACCTGATGAAATCTAGCCTTTAACCGAACCTACCAGCACGCCTTTGACAAAATATTTTTGCAGGAACGGATACACCAGCAAAATCGGGATCGTTGCCAGCAGAATTGAAGATGCTTGGATGGACTGCGGCGTCGCGTTAATCGCGGCATCGACATTATCCTTCAGGAAGTCCCCGCTGGACGAAACCAGCAATTCCTTCAGGTACAGCTGCATGGGTTTGATCGCCGGGTCAGTAATGTAAATCATCGCCGCAAAGTAGTCATTCCAGAAAGCGACCGCAAAGAACAAACCGATCGTTGCCATGACGGGAAGTGAGAGCGGCACAATGACCGAGACCAAGATGCGGATATTCCCCGCTCCGTCCAGCTTGGCGGATTCCTCGAGCTCATCCGGAAGCCCCTCGAAATAGTTTTTAATGATGAGCATGTTGTACACGTTCACCATCGCCGGCAGGAATAACACCGGGAAGGAGTTCACCAGATTCAAATTCTGCATGAGGAGGTAAGTCGGAATCAGTCCGCCGCTAAAGAGCATGGTGAATACGAAGATCAACAGCAGGCCTTTCCGTCCGCGCAACCGGTATTTGGACAACGGATAAGCCGTCAGCGTGGTCAGAAACAGGCTGCAGGCTGTTCCGATGATCGTCAGAAAAATGGAAACCTTAAGCGAATTCAAGAACATGGAATCCTGCAGCACGTACTTGTACGTTTCGAATTGAACCCCGACGGGGAGCAGTCCAACTTGACCCGATATGACGGCTCCCTCGCTGCTTAGGGATTTTGCGATCAGATTCATGAAAGGCAGCAGGGTCGTTAAACCCATCACGATGAAGAACGTATAATTAAATACCGAGAAGCATTTTTCCGAGAACGACGTTTTGATGACACCTCGGGTGGTGTTTATTCCTTCCAAAGCTTTTTTGTGATCCATTTGCGCCACCCTTTCTTTACCAGATCCCGCGCTGTAAGTATTTTCTGCTCATGGAATTGCCGATGATGACCAATGTGAAGGATATCACCGCTTCGAACAAGCCAACCGCGGTTGAGAAGCTGTAATCCTGGTTCCCGAGACCCTGCCGGTATACATAGGTTCCAATGACATCCGATACCTGGTATACCACCGGATTGTACATGACGAGAATCTGTTCCGTTCCCGCTTCCAGCACGTTCCCGAGCCGCAGGATAAACATCAGGACAATAATCGGGGCGATCCCCGGGAGCGTAATATGCCACAGCTGCTTCCATCGCCCGGCCCCGTCGATCTTCGCTGCTTCATACAGCATCGGGTCAATCATTGTAAACGCTGCCAAATATACGATCGTGCTCCAGCCCGTTTCCTTCCAGCCCGCTGATGTGATCAGTACGCTCCGGAACACACTGTTATCCAGGAAGAACGCAATCTGCTCCATGCCCAGGGATACCAGCAATTTATTGACGATTCCTCCGTTTGTTGAGAGGAGATCGATAAATAATCCGCCAACAATGACCCAAGACAGGAAATGCGGAAGATAGATGACGGTTTGCACCGTTCGTTTAAATACCATATTCCTCAGCTCATTGAGCATCAGTGCAATAATGATAGGGAGCGGAAACAAGATCACGATTTTCAGGAAGCTGATGATGACCGTATTTTTGAATACCTGAGCAAAATCCGGCGACGTGAACAGCTTCTCGAAATGCTTCCATCCCACCCACGGGCTATCGGCAAATCCGGTGAATATGTTGAAATCCTTAAATGCAATCGTAATCCCGTACATCGGTGTGTATTTAAACAGTAAAATGAACAAGATGCCCGGTACGAGCAGCAGATATAGATCCCACTCTTTCCATATGTCGGAACCTAAGCGGCCCCAATACCCTCGTTTTGGCTTCAATTCTCTGTGCGGTGCGGGCGATGGTTCTAACGTGGGTTTCATCGACTCGTCTCCCCCTTTCTATTGATTCAATCTCCTTGGTTACTACAAATTGTAATTCCCGCCGAAGCGACTGAGTAGGCGAGGATCATTACTATTTATGGTAATATGATGTTGTGTTGGGGCATGGACGTCAGTAATTGTGCCATGAGGTTACGGTGGGTATTTCATGAGGTGTTAAGTTGTCACGATTGGCTAATTGCTGCCAGCCGAAAATTCATAACTGAGATTCAAACCATTTGCTTTCAAAACCCCTAGGACCATTTGAACCCCTAGCCCCTATTTGAACCTTCATCGAAAAAAGGGGATGGTTCATCACTCCGCATGCGGATTGTTCTTCCGATCCCTGTTACCCCCGGATTTCTTCTGAATGAATGAAACAATGTTGAAATCCGGGGATAAAGGGGACCGCTCACGCTTCTCCAGAACAATTCCGCCTGCTCCGTTGAAGCTTACTCAAGAATGATGTTGGCATTCGAAACACGGCAATGCCGTGTTTCGTCGCCATATGGGAGGCCTCGCTGCTTTCTGCCTAGCTTGGCCTCGCCTCTATACACTCCCCCAGCCACACTGCGCGGGTGATTACTTCCGCCCTGCCGATGGTTGGGGCTGGGGGTAAAAGCAAACGAGCCGTTCGGGATGTATGACCCGAACGGCTCGTTTGCTTGTTTAAGTAACAGCGGCATGCTATGCTGCGCTGCGTTTTCACCCCTCCCCCACCCTCATGGGGGGAGGCTTTTGGGTTGGTTTGGATCCTCGCGGACCAGCGGAGAGAACGTACCGATTCCGGAAAAGCGTAGAGCTGTCGCCCGAAAGTTTTCCATCGGAAAACTCACATCTAAAGCATAAACTGGAGCCGAAATTCTTCCGTAAACCCTAATTCCAGGAATTCGGCGACAACAGTTATCATGAACGAGACAGACTCCCCGTAATTGCAACATCTTAGGTTAATTTTGGGAATAATGGTGTAGTAGAAGCTAAACCAAAACCAAAATCAGAGCTAAATTGCAAAGGAGAGTCTGTACTATGAAGGATACCATAAAATACGTAGGCTTAGACGTGTCAAAGGAAAATATTGCGGTATCTGTAGCTGATCCAGGA
>NZ_JAGGRD010000017.1:0-50795 GCF_018613005.1 Paenibacillus sp. ISL-20 | reverse complement strand
AAGTGCAGTGTTTCAAACCCTGCCCAAATCGAGTACAAAAGACATCAAAGGCTCCGTGGTCGTACATACTTCGTGTGGTCTGCCCGTGAAGCTTGTTTTTGTGCGCAACCGGAATAAAAGACGGGAATGGCTGACCATTTTAAGCACAGACGTCACGCTCGATGCGACGGAAATCGTACGAATCTACGGCATGCGTTGGAGTATTGAGACCTTTTTTAAAGTCACGAAAAGCTATTTGAAACTGGGAACGGAATTTCAGGGTCGTTCCTTCGACCAACTGATTAGCCACACGACGATTGTATTCAGCCGTTATTTGGCGATGGAATACGAACGGCGCGAAACCAGTGATGACCGGACACTTGGTGGACTCTTTTTTCTCTTTGCCGATGAGGTTCGCGATCTGGACTTCCAAACCGCGCTTCAGCAATTGATGAGTTTATTTCTCGAGATGTTTCAAGCGAAAACGAAAAAGAGCAAAACGTCTGTTTTTTGTCAACTACAAGAATGGATTTCTGGCTTACCCAGCTACATCAAGGGTTTGTTTGGAGATTTGAGCTGCGAAAGTTGAGTAGTTAATATTATTAAATCCCACCCGGTGAGCAATTTGTGTAATGGGTAAACTAGAATTCATAATCATCTCCTCCCCTTTTCTGATTCGGCATAGATTAACATACTCTACAAACGTTTGTCCGGTTATCTTTTTAAACGTCCTACAGAAATGATAAGGGCTCCATTCTAGCGAGCTTTGAAATACTGTTCAGTGTGAACTGCTCTCCGTAATGTTCTTCCACATACAACATGACGTCACGAAGTTCCTCGATCCTTCTTCGGTTTACACCTTCCGCTTTACTGTTACTAACCTCATAACCATATACTCGTGTCAGTGTCACGATAAGCCGATAGAGATAGGATTTGATGACCAATTCATATCCACTCTTTTTCGATTTATATTTCCTGATCATGCCAGTGAGAGGAGAACAAGGCATTGCCATAGGGCTGTGCTTGAAACAGATTAAACGGAAGATAGTTGCTGATTAGGTAAGCCGGTACATTCGCGGGTGCTGCAAATGATGACATGGGACATTCTCCTTTCAAAACGTGAAGAACCTGAGACGCTGACCTCAGGTTCTTAACAAAATACTTATAGTGCGTGTTCAAAAAGGTCGATTTTCAGCACCGAGAAGGTTGGATGAAGCTAGGGACGTCAGGAGCGGAGCGTACGTTTTGGGTATGTGAGCACCGGAAGGCCCGGCTGAATTCAAGATTCGATGCCGAGCTACTTCCTGATTTGCTTCGTGTTAGATATAGGATTTATAAGTTATCAACGGAGTTGATGAAATTCTATATCGCAAGAAAACCTACTTCTGAATCGCGGTCGCTCAGCCTTGAATTTGCCTCGATTGGTTTTCTTATCAAAAGCGGACTTTTTGAACAACCTCTTATGCAGGCGTCCGGACTCTTATTGCCCTTGTTCTTTCTTTTGTTTCTCTTCCTTGATCTTAATCGTTAATTCCTCTTCCAGCTTACGTAAAAATTCGGCGATATTCATATCTGAGTTTGCGAAGTCTTTCAATTTCTCCGTAATCATACCTTCAGCTAATCGCTGATATTCCGATTTTCTACCTTCAATTATTCTCGCGTTTTCCGGAAAATACGCTTTTACATTTTTGCCTTCGTAAATATCTTTTTCGCTGCCGAATGTCGCGATAACTTCAGGACTCTTCAATACCGTCGGATATCCTGCAGCGGAGAACTTCATCTGCATATCTTCCGCAACGACTTCTTTCATCCACTGGAAAGCTGCATCTTTTTGCTCGCTGTATTTATTCAATACATACATATGAGCTTGCGTAGGTGACGCTAACTGTTCTTCCCCTCCCCAGATGGGCATGAGAACCGAATCAACATTCGGTCGAATGGTTTCAGGAATTCCCCATTCCAAGTATGTCGGCCAAGACACTAACATCGCAGCCGTTCCACCGGCAAAGAAGCTTGCTTGTTTATCCGGATCACGTTCATACATACCTGGTATGCTATAGAACTTTTTCATCAATTCGAAATATCTTGTGACTGCCGGCTCCTTCGTAAGTAATACTTCATCGGTTTCAGGATCGACTACATTCGTAATAATTTCTTTAAGAGGTGCGAGCGCTTCGCTTGTTAGACTGTTCGTAAATCCCATCTCCAGACCACGGTAGTTTACACCATTTCGTTCTCCGGTCAACTTCTTAGCTAATTCAAAGGTTTCATCCCATGTCATGTGGTCTGTCGGGTAAGGAACGCCGAACATATCGAAAATCTCTTTATTGTAAAATAACGTAATGGTATCAGCAAACGTGGGTACACCAACCATTGAACCCTTATCATCGTAGGAGCGGAGCAAGGATATTACAGATGGATTGATACTAGTTTCATCCATTTCGTATATCTTCATGAAGTCATCAATGGGCTCAACCATATCCAGTTCTTTTAAACCATCAATTCCCTTAGAACTGTAAATAATATCTGGGACGACACCACTAGCGTTCAATTCTTGCAATGCTTCCGAGGTGGAATCACCTTGAATCCAATGAACGGTTATATTCTTACCTTCTGCTTGAAGCTTATCTTCAATGGGTTGCATGAGAGGAGTAATCTGATCTATGCCCCATTCATGTTGAATGGTGATCGTTGTCTCCTCGCTGAAATCCGTCACAGCTTTACTCGTCCAATCCACTTCTTCTTCCTGTGCATCTTCTTCGTTAGTCCCAGCAGGCTTCGCTTCGGATACAATTTCCGGTTCTTTATTTACCGAATCATTGCCGGTACAACCTGAAAGTATTGTTGTTAGCATGAATACAAAAGTAATGATTAGAAAAATCGATTTTCTCTTCATATATAATCCTCCTGTATTATCCTGAATTATGGATCTAGGTCTACTCGACCAAACCTGTACGTTCAACACTCTCAACAAAGTAACGCTGGGCAAAGAGGTAAAGAATAAGCGGGGGCAATATAACCAGGAAGCTTGCACCCATTTTAATCGGTTCAGCTAAATATTCCGGCAGTCCTCCATTCGTAATAAATGTCGTCAACTGACTATCGATAAATGACATTTTCAGTGCTAACGGCATATCGCCGCTTGAACCCAGGAACATCCTAGGGTAGTACGTGTCATTCCAAGTCCAGACGAACGAGAACAACAAGACGACGAGAATGGCTGGTCTTGCCAATGGAAACATAACGCGTACATAAAATCTCAAAGCACTAGCACCATCGATACGGGCCGCTTCTTCCAATGCTTTAGGCTGCGTGGAGAAGAATTGACGGAAAATGATGACAAAGAGTGCGCCCTTGACACCGAACCCAAAAATAGAAGGCAAAATTAAGGTTAATAAATGACCATTCAATCCAAGCTTTGTATACACCATAATCGTCGGCAAAATAACAACTTGAGGCGGAATAATGAATGCCAAGAAGACGAGGAATAGAATCGTCTTCTTGAATGGGACATCGAGTCTTGCCAAGGCATAGCCCGCTAGCCCGCACGAGATACAATGCAGCACAGCAGTCGAAATCGCAATCAGTACACTGATGGAGAGAGACTTCGGATAATCCAGCAGCTTCCATGCTTCGACCACATGTCCTAAGTAAACGGAAGACGGAATCCACGTCACGGTTGGATCAATTAAGTCCTTGGCACTCATGACCATCTTCACCAGCATTTTTAAAATTGGGTTCATATACACATAGGAGGTTACGATGAATATGCCGTACAAGACTAGTTTAAATATGAGCCCTTGATTCATCTCTCGACCTAGAATCGTATACTTCACTTGCCGTAATCCACGTTTCGTTGTGAACTTCTGTTTCAGTTTCACACGTCTCGCTAATTCAACCTTCATGTTCTGCCTCCCTTCCTCACTAACGATTTACTCCTGCATTTTTCCGGTTAATTCTACTGTAGAGGAGAATGACAATTCCCAAGAATACAAGAATAATAGCGAAGTAAATCCATGCCAGTGCACTATTAAATCCGTAGTTCCCCGTATTGATCAAACTAATGACAGGATTGGATGGGAACGTAAACATATCTACAACGGTATAAATTAAGTTCAGCAGGATGAACGGTGACATTGCTGGAAGTGTGATCTTCCAAAATACCTCCCATGGTGTAGCACCATCAATTCGAGCTGATTCATACGCAGACGTTGAAATGGTCTGAAGGCCTGCAATAAAGAGCAGAATTTGCACTCCGGAATACCATAAGACAAGGACAAATTGATTCAATACGGTCTTTACAGGTTTCGCCCATGAACTGTCCCCAAGGAACATATCCATGTAACCGCCAATATTAAATCGTTCAAGGAAACCTAGGTTGCCTTCCCCTTGATTAATAAATGACATCAGCACAGCACCCGTAGAGAAGATAACCGGTAAGAAGAAGATGGCGCGGAATAAGAATCGACCGGGCAGCTTTTGGTTCAACATAATAGAGATCATCAAGGCAAATATGACGATAACCGGGATCATGATGACGACTTCCTGGAAATATGGAATTAACTTATCGTATAGATCCGAGCTGTTAAACAAGATCTCACGGTAATATTTAACGCCAACAAAGTCGTACACAATTTTTTTCGGCAATATCTTTACCGTGTGAAAGCTCATAAAGAGTGAGAAGACTAACGGAAATCCTAAAAAAGCGATAAAGCCGATCAACCACGGTGCAATAAATAACGACCCTTCCAGCTTTCGGGATCTCTTAGCAGAGAGTATTCGCTTTGGGGCCATACTACGCACCTCCTTTGCTTACAATGTAGTCTTTGGCTTTCACAACAGCATCCCCGACGCTAACCTCTTTATCGTTATAATTCACGATGACTTGTTTTCCGTTACTGTATGTTGTTTCAAATACGCCGCTTACGATTTCACGATGGCCTGTAATGAACTCGTTCTGCACATCACCAAGTGCCTCTTCGTATTTTTGATACTGTGACACGATCTCTGCAAGCCAGTCCTTGTAGTTTGTACTGTAGAATTCATGGAGAGAAAGTGATTTAAGTAATTCCTGTGATGAAGCGTTCGTTACGACAAACGACGGTACTGCGCCGTATTCGATTCCCTTCAAGAAATTGTCCGCATAGTCATCACTCAAGTTCGCATACTCGAATGAGTATGTAGTCAGACCATGAAGAGCTATTTGGGCGAATGGTACAACACGATCGATAAACATGTCATAGGAGAAGTTAGAGGCCATGTTGTCCATATGGCTAATATATGGGAAGGTGTACGCGTTACCTCCTGCCCCTCTTACGCTGCCGAATGTTTCTTTTGTCATCTGAAACAATTGGCTCTGAATTTCCTTTGAATGTTTTCTTGTCGCTCTATAGTTCTCATTAAAGTCCGTATTCAACAACGATCCGATTCCTTGACCGTATAAATAGCCATTGATTCCTAATGATTTCGCTTCTTGGAGATCTCCTTCTATAACCCCTTTCATAAATTGAGGACTGACAAAAGTCTTCCGTCTGCTATCCCAATCCATCGATTCTATGACGGAAGAAGCTAGGTCACGAAGACCGTCTCGA
This sequence comes from Paenibacillus sp. ISL-20, assembly GCF_018613005.1. Lineage (NCBI taxonomy): Bacteria > Bacillati > Bacillota > Bacilli > Caryophanales > Paenibacillaceae > Paenibacillus > Paenibacillus sp. ISL-20. The sequence goes on along the minus strand of NZ_JAGGRD010000017.1, from coordinate 45,225 downwards.
TTTTTTCGAAATCCGTCTTCACCGCCTCTGTTATACGTATAGGAAGAGGCATCAAGATAAACCGCATAGCCCTTCGAATGAGCAAAATCGGTGAATTTCTTCATTCCCTGATTACCGCCCAGTTGATCTGGAACGGGGAAGTCACCGCCAAACTTACTGTATCCATCGTTTTGCCAGCCAAGATAAGTGATGTCCATATGATCGACACCAAGTGCAGACAACTCTTGTACGATGCCTTCCGCCTCTTTCGTCGTAGTTAACGGTAGATATGAATCCCACAAAAATCCGTCTTCGGTATCGCCGCCAAGTAAATGCAGCTGCAGCCGCAGCTTCGCATGCTCACCTTCTAGCGGTTTCATCGCCGACTCCTTCATCAACAATTCCCGGTAGCGTTCAGCTAGTGTAACATAGCTAATTTCTTCGTTCTTCTCCTCGATCATATAATAACGGGTCGCACGATCCGACTTCGTTATTTCCTTGCTATACGTCAAGTAACCGTTCAACTTCTTCGTATCTGTCGGTTGGAAGAACTTGAACCGGTATTGATACTCCGGTGCAACCCAGTTGAATTGACTGAATGATCCCGAAGGCGCCGCAACCACGTTCGCGTACTCTTCACCTTCCGTAATGACTCCAAGAAGTCCTTGTTTATTCGATTTAATACCAAATACCGGCATAGTAATCGGATTACGATCAGACATGGTATTACGGTTACTGTATGCCCAATCGTCACCATAAACACGTTCCGTATAGAGGTTTTGTGTACCCGCTCGACGTTCTCTGAAATCAATTAAAGCGCCCGGCCCGTCTGGAATGTATAGAAATCCATCTTCGTCATCCGAAGTTTGTGCACCCAAGAAAGGGAATAAGCGAATGGACGCTAGGCGAGCCATCGGATCTTTCTTTGGCTTCGGTTTCTTGACTTCTTTGCCATCCTTATCAACCGTTGCTGCCGCTGGTACTTCCTTCGGCATGACTTTCTCATCTACCAGACCTTCAGCTAATACTTTGGTTTCAACGAAATCTTCGCCAAGCTTGACTTCTACTGGAATGATGAAGCCAAGATCCGGCATGTCATACATAACTTTAAATCCCTGATCTGTTACTTCGAACTGGCTTATTCCCCCTTTTTGTGCATAGAAGTTAGTCTCCTTCAGCAAGTCTTTACGCAGATTAAACTCTACATAACGGAACATAAAGGGTGAAGCAAGATGCAGCTTCCATGCATCTGTATTGAGCTTATCCTGCCAATCCTTCGGATTAGGGAAGGAGCGCCATACTTCTCCTGTGGTTTTACTTGTTACAGTAAAATGACCGGAGGATTTATCAGCTTTGAGCAATAATTTCTCATTCTCCGATATCGTTTGGAACTGGTTTTCATCCGGCAATTTCCCATTTGATTTTACAGGGGTTACTGCCTTTGTCGTACTCGTCTGAGGTGCTCTCTGTGTCTCCGTTTTAGTCTTTGTTTCAGTCTGTGCTGTTGTTTGAGTTTCGGTCTTCGTCTTATCGGTTGAAGCGGATGTAGCAAAGATGAAACCGCCGAGCGTCGACGCGAATAAGACGCAGATCGCAGCTACCATGAATCGTTTTTTGGAGCGTAATAAGCGCATCACATCGACACCTCCTGATAGATCGTGTAAACAAAGTTACCAAATTCGGATGTGAGTCCGATTAAGATGAACACAAGTACCCACATGATGGTCATCGTGATGACCGTAAGTGTTATATTCAATACCGTTTCGCCAACACCGTAGTTTTGCAACGCTTGAATGTTCCAGAAGAATAATAACCCACTCCACAAAAGCATACCTACCTCAATCGAGCTGTAAATGGATGCTTCACTTTGTGTAAAGATGTTCGAAATAAGGGCAAGCGGGATCCCGAGTAACACAACCGGGAATAAGGAATAACAGCTTCCCACGAACACATCTTTAAACCTTGCTTCACCTTGCTTGATCGAACCTACCAGATAGTTACATACCACCCATGATAACCATACGGCCAAGAAGACTGTAAGCATGTAAGTTGAACCCTTTGCATAGACCGGCACTGGATTATATGTAAAACTCGTATAGAACGATTTCACCAGAAGCATGACTACCGTTAATATGAGAATAACGAAAGCACTGATGTAGCCACCCTTATTCAAATATCTCAAATCACCAAATCCATCTATCGGATGTTTCAAGATATAGAATACATGCTTTAATTGCTGGAACCAGGTTTGACTGTTTAACTTATTCGATTTCGGCATCATTCGGAAATTGAATTTTTTCTTTAGCCTGATAAAAACCCATAATAAGAGGCTGGCTATAATAACAGAGTTCGCCAAGGTCGAGAAGTTTTTCTGGAACCATTGCAGGCGAATCTGCCAGAATGAGTCTGAGTATCCCTCACCATCTCCTGCAAGCTTGAACAAGTCTCTAGCGCGCTCGTACTCACCGCGAGAAAATGCGGCCTGAGCGATTCCTTTATAAGCTGGAGAGAAGTGAGCATTCAACTTCAGTACTTTGTTCCAATACTGCTCCCCTTCTGCATACTTGCCTTCCTCCATCAACTTGTAAGCTTCGTGAACCGTTGCTCCAAACTCGGTCGGTTCATACTCTTGAATGAGGCCCAGCGCCTCATCCAAAATATAAAGGTGTTTGTTTGAGTTGGTTTCTACTGCAACAGGTGCCGCTGTTAAACCAACCAGCGAATTACCTAAGGCAGAACGGCCTGACCAATAAAATAACATCGTACCGTTTGCATCATACTGGGAGACAATGTTCCGTGATTTATCAATAATCGTTACATTACCATTCTGATCTAAGGAAACATCGGTAAGCTGCTTCTCAATCAATTCATCAGATTCTACGGTAGCTAAGGAAAACAACCGTTCATTGAACGACATCTCTTTCCATATATTTTCACCGCGAATGTTTAATTTCTTGACTTGCTCTGTTTTGGAACCGGAAACCGTATAGATGAAGCCTTGATCATCGATATCTATATTCCGGATCGTTACAGGCAGAAGTCGAACCTGCCGACTCAATTGCTCTTTCGAATAAAACTGTCTCCGAATGATATCCATCAGCGTTACTTCCGTTTTATTCGTTCCGAAGAACTGGTCGAATTTCCCCTCGGGAGTAAATTGGATGATCCCGTGATAACTTCCTTTCGATACAACATATATAAAGCCGCGTTTATCGATAACCATATTCGTCGGTTCATATACGAAGGATTCATTAATTAGTGGTGATGCAGGACGACCAATTTCAGTCAATAATTTCGCATTCTTATCCAGGTGAACAACTCGCTTATTACCTGTATCCGCAATGTAAACATCGCCATTATCGGCAACAAACACACCCTGTGGTTGATTGAGCGGACTTTCTGGTAACGTGATTAACCGAACAAGCTCACCACTTTCATTAAGATGAACAATCCGATTATTATCGGTATCCGCAATATAAATATCATCATTGTCTGCTATGAATAGATCTTGAGGCCGCTGCAGCGAGGTATATTCTACTTCACCCTTCTCATTGACGACTGGAATTTCCTGCGCTAATACGCCGACTGGAGAATAAGCAGATTGAGTCATAATCGTACGTTCATAACTGTCTTCCGTGAAGGTACGATAAGGAACATCAGCGCTTGCGATCATCGGGAACCCAGTCAGTGCAATCAAGCAGACTAGCCAAAGCACATATTTTCGTTTGCTTGGATTGTTGCGCATTGTACACCTCCCCCATTCCACTGCTTATTTGATCCCCGAATGCGCCATGGTCGTGATTACTCTTCTCTGGAAGATCAAAAAGATGAGCAATGACGGTAAAAACATGATTAATGCTCCTGCCGCCGCAGCTCCCTGTCTAGCTACCGAGTTACTTAGCCCAGATGTTAATGTGCTCATGTAAAACGGCAGTGTCTTCATGGAATCTTCTTGCATGAATAAAGTTGATGTCTCTACATTCCCCCATGCCGATTGGAAAGCAAGGATTGAAATCGTTGCAATAGCAGGTGTAACGATTGGCATAACGATGCGCAGGAAAATTGTGAATTCTTTCGCGCCATCGATCTTCGCTGCTTCCAGCAACTCGTTCGGCACTTGGTCCATAAACTGCTTCAATAGGAATACGCCCACTGGCATGGCAACAAGTGGCAGTACGTGACCTAAATAAGTGTTCATAATCCCTAGGCTTTGAATGACGATAAAGCGTGGAATCGCGATGGCTTCTGTTGCGAATAGCAACGACAGCATAATTAAACCAAGTACAATTTTCGAACCTGGGAATGGATGCTTTGATAAAGGATAGGCACACATCGCTCCTGTGATAACCATGGAAACGCTAGACAACAAGGTAACTACAATACTGTTAAATACATACCTGGATACCGGCACAATGGTGCTTGCCGTCATGGCAAACAGTTCGGAGAAACTCCCCGTTGTCGGCTCCCTAACAATAAATGTGGGCGGGAACATGAACAGCTCATGCAATGGTTTAAATGCATGGTTGAACAAATAAATGAGCGGAAGGAGCATGAAAATGGCAAGCGGCAAGATACAGATGGCAATCCATATTTGTGCTCGATCGATCAATCTCAGAGCTAATACAAAGTCGCTCCATTTTATTTTTAATTTCCGCTGCATGGCAGTCATCCGTGCCTCTTGCATTATTCATCCTCCTTCGGTGCGAATAAATAACCGAAAAATTTACTTAACACATAACACATCAGAAGAACGACGATAGAAATCGCACTCGCGTAACCGAGTTCGAAACGAATAAATCCATAGTCATTGATATGATCAATTAATAATTGACCCGCATAATTCGGAGTCGGGTTCGTACCCGACAATTGAACCCCAATACCTCCGGATTTAATCGTATGAACGATTGCCATAATGGCTGCGAACATCATCTGCGGCTTCATCATTGGAATGGTGATGTACCACACTTCTTGAAGACGGCTCGATATACCATCAATTCGTCCTGCCTCGTACAATTGTCTATCCACATTGAGAATACCGGCCAAGATGGCCAAGAAACCAATACCCATAGAAGACCATATCGAGACAATGATCATAATATTGAGCAGGTAGTCTTTATCGAGTAAGAATAAAACCGGCTGATCAATGATTCCCCATTTGAGCAAAAAGCTGTTAATATAACCCGATCGGTCCCCGGTAAACATAACCGTCCAAACGACTGCCATCGCAACACCTGCAGATAACGAAGGAGCATACATGGCAAGTGCATACCAAGTGCGCATCGTTGTTGGCAGCTGAGCAATTAACCAGGCTAACAGAAAGGCTAAGATGTAACCGACTGGCCCTACGAATACGGCAAACTTAAACGAGTTAGGCAATACATACTGCAAGAAAATAATGTCCTGCGAGAATAAATTCTGGTAGTTAAGCCAGCCCCGCCATGATGGAAAATCAAAGGCATTAAAATAAGTGAAGCTTAACAGAATGCCTGAAACAACAGGAATCAGGATAAATATGATGAACATCGCCATAAACGGCAAAATAAACAAGTAAGATAAGCGGTACTTCCACATGTCTTTCAACAAATAATGGATCCGTTCCGAAATGCTGGGCTTCGTCTTACCGAGCTTGGCCTTAGCTCCGTTCACCTTTTCAGAAAGAGCTGCTGCATTATCTGTCATTCAGAATTGCTCCTTTCCAAGGTTCCGTAATTCGGATCAGATCGAGCTTCTTCAACACTTGCCCGTTTTCATCGATATAATTGAACTCTTGCTGTTTACGCTTCATCTCTCGGTTTATTTCTTTAACCGCCTTCTCTAATGCAATCCTTGGATTTACTTGATCAATGGCTGCATTGTTCCAAGCAAAACCAAGTTCTCGAGCCGTCATATATCCTCCCGGTACATTGGGCCATTCTTGCATCCACTGCCATTGATCCAAAATAACGCTGAGATCATCCTGTTTCCAAGGCATATTCGCAAACGCATGAACATTAGCTGAATTCCAGCGGAAGGTTTCACCGCGATATTGCTCCAGATTAAGTCCAAACTCGGTTTGAATATCTTCGGACATATACCATTTCACAAAATCCCAAGCGAGATCGCGTTTCTCTTTCGGCGTATCATTGAAAAGAATGTTCGCTGTCGGTGCTCCCCCGGCAGCCCATCTTGCAATCGTACCGTCTGCCTGCTTTGTTCCAGGAATAGGAGCGATTGCCCATTCATTCATAATTTCCGGTGCTGCGACCAGTAGCTGCATGTATGTATTGAAATCTGAAATACCGATCGGCATGGTTCCATCTCTAAACTGTTGATAGAAACTGTTCACTTGTCGTTCCATTCCGTACACATTGAACATTTCCGTCCATTCTTTGAACGCTTCAAAAGCCTTAGGTTCGTTCAATGCACTCGTCAGTCCGTCTTTCGAATACAACTCCACGTTATTTTGGAAGAACAGATACGAGAAGTTATCCGGCGGGATGTAGAAGTTGCTTTCGTTCTGCAATAACGTCGGCAGAATCTTGTATACATCATCCCAAGTATCCGGAACAGATAGGCCAAGCTGATTCATAATATCCTTGCGATAAAACATGATGTTAAAGTTATTGGTCTCCGGTATACCATAAACACCACCGTCATAACGGTAAGGCTGCATAATACCTGGATGGAATTGATCTAACAATTCCTCCGAATCCGGGAATTTTGTAAAGTCATAAATGGCATTGCGCAATGCATAATCAAAGATCGATGCACTCGGTACCCCAATCGCTATATCAGGTAATATCCCGGCTGCTTTACCGAGAACTACCAAATCTGCCGACTGGACCAAATTGATATTCACTTTAATGCCATGCTCTGGTGTAAATCGTTCATTGGCAAGCTGCTGCAGCTCATCGACGTAATCACGCCCTTTGAACATCCAAATATTCAATTCATCTTCTGCATTCCGATCAAGCTGGTTCTTGCTTGAAAAGGAATAGAACAACGTAACGATCGAGTTCCATAATTTCTCGAAGAAGTTTGCCTCTATTCTAGGCAGTTTTGTATCGGGGGCAGCTACATAAATTCGATCAATTTGCAGCGGAGTATTCATCAAATCCACACGCTGGGCCTCAATTTTCTCTTGCATCGTTCCGATGGTTAACTGACTATAAGGAATTTCATTCGGATCTTTCAATAAATCTTCTAAATCTCGCACACTGGATTTAAAGGATTGTGACACATTGTCTCTTACCTTGTTGATTGCGAGCATTTCATCTGTAAGTTTGTTGAAGCTATCCCTTAATACTTCAAGTCTCTTGGTCATACCCGGAATATCTTTCTCGATATTCCATACGCGATACGCATCTGTGCTATTCCCTGTGGCAATACGAAGTTCTCTGGAAACGTCGCGAAGTTCCTTCGACATCTGATCGATGTCGGCTATGACGGGGATATAAGGCTCGACAGTTGCTTCCATCTTGAGCGAATGCTTTCCTTTTGTGAAATAGAAATCAAATAATTCCCCATCCGTATTAGCAAGCGATACCTTTTTCCAGTCACTGTTATATGGGAACGGAACGTTTTTCATTTCGTTAAAAGGAATTTCACCGTCAATATAAATATTTCGGAATACCGTAGCATTTTTACGCAAATTTTGTTTCACACGGAATGTCAGATGGTATAGGCCATCTTCCGGAACTTCAAAGTCCCAAGTCACCGCTTGACCGCCTTTGTTCCAACCCGTACCACCCAGCGTATTAAATCGAACGAGATCGAGTGACTTAGGCTCAGATAACGGACTCCGATCGTATTGCGTTTGAATCGAAGAGGAGTTTTTAAGACTGAACTGTTCACCCTCGATGACAATGGCTTCCTTACTGCCGCTTGCTGCATGAGTTGGATACGTTTTTCTCACGTCTTCATAATTGGCAATGTCTTTAGGGACTTGTAAACGGAATGATTTCAGCGCGACCGACTGGCGAATCGTCTCTATACGAATCGTGTTTTCCCCTTTGTTCAAATGCCATTGCAACGGTTTGCTATAAGACCCCTCAGAATCACGAAAGGAAGTCGTTTTCCAACCCACTTCTTCGTCAATTAATGAGCGTATTTGATTACCCTCATCATCATATTTCTCTGGTCTCACCTCAGAGAATCGCCGTTCCAACGAAACGGAATGTGCCTCTCGAAACGGATATTCTCCATTGATCTGGACACTCATGATCACCGACTGGCGCCCGAGCCCATCCTTTGAAAGAAACGGGTGATAATCCGTAGCCAGTTCATATAAGCCTTCTTGATCTACATTTACTTTGTACTCTACCCAGCCTTTAGGCTGAGACCATAGAAGAACATCATGCTCGCCTTCATAAGAGCCCACGGAGACGACAGCATCATCCGACTTCGCATGATACGATTTAGCATCAATCAGAGCCTCCTTCGCTCCCACCTTAACCTTCTTCTGCTCCCATTCTTTCGATATGGTATAAAAATAAGGCTCATGGCTCGAAAAATCTTGAGTACGTGTATCCGGACTGCTTGATTCTGCAATCTTGGGATCACCTTGTGCGTTACCTGGCAACACCGGATTACCTATAAGGGCTACGGATAAGATAACGAGCAATAATCGGTTAAGAAATTTAATACTTCTCTTTACCATTCGTATCCCTCCATCACTTTGTTAATAGAAGCCCTGTATCTTTATGGAAAAATAATGCTTTGTTCATATCCACGGCGACAGCAGTTCTCATTCCATCGTCAAAGTGATAGCGTGGGTGAGCACGGGCAACTAGATATTTCTCCAACCCTATATTCATATGGTAGTAACGGTCAGATCCAACAAATTCACTTAATTCCATCGTTCCGTTAATAATCGACTGTGGATACGCTTCCAACATAATTTCCTCAAAGCTAATGTTTTCTGGCCGCATTCCAATAATGATTCCTCGATCTACGAGATTCATCTGTCTTATCGCATGAGCTTGCTTCTCTGTGAGCTTAAGCCCGAAGCGCTTCGTATGGAATTCAAGGAACCCTTCACGCTCTTCAATTTTGCCGGTCACAAAATTCATCGGCGGGTTTCCGATAAAGTTAGCAACGAACAGATTAGCTGGTTCATTATAAATAACCTCTGGCGTATCTACCTGTTGAACAATCCCCTTCTCCATGACCACAATACGATCGCCCATCGTCATCGCTTCAATCTGATCATGGGTAACATAAATCGTCGTGACACCGATTTTTTTGTGAAGCCGAATAATTTCCGAACGCATCTGCACACGCAGTTTAGCATCCAAGTTGGAGAGCGGTTCATCCATCAGAAATGCCTGTGGTGTACGAACAATCGCCCGACCAAGTGCAACACGCTGGCGCTGACCGCCAGATAATTCTCTTGGTTTACGGTCCAGATAGTTTTCAATTTCCAGCACACGGGCAGCCCGTTTAACCGATGACTCAATTTCATGTTTCGGAAGCTTTCTCATTTGCAGACCAAAGGCAATATTATCGTAGACAGACATGTTCGGGTATAACGCATAATTTTGGAATACCATCGATATATCACGGTCTTTAGGCGGCATATCATTCACAATGGTATCGCCAATATAAATTTCGCCTTCTGAGATATCTTCTAATCCCGCGAGCATACGTAATGTTGTCGATTTACCACATCCTGAAGAACCTACAAAGACAAGAAATTCCTCATCCTCAACTTCGAGGTTAAAGTCTTTCACTGCGTATTCTTTATATTTCCCATAACGTTTGTGAACATGATTAAATATAATTCTCGACACAAGAATTCCTCCCTTGCACGATCCCATTTTTCCCAGTCAATACCTTGGTTTGAATCTTTTGGTCATGAAATATCTATTGTCCCTTAGCCATGGCATCTTTGATTTTCGCCTCAGATTCTTCCTGCAATACTCTTAGAAACTCTGGAATATTCATATCTGACTCAGAGAATTTCATTAGGCTCCCTGAAAGATCCACATATTGACAAAATAAACACAGACAGGACTAATGTGAGTTTCAGCTTCATATAACGCTCCCCCTAATGCATTTCATGTTTATTTCTTAGATTGCTCTTCCTTGATCTTAATTTCCGACTCTTCCTTCAGTACACGCGTGAATTCCGCTACATTCAAATCGGTAGTGGCAAACTTCGTGAGTGCTTCATTGATCGCAACATGCCGATCCCACGGACTTTTACGTGCAGGTGGTTCAGCAAATGGATTTTGGAACATCGCAGTCACATTTTTGCCTGTATACGTTGGATCATCTGCACCGAACAATTTCCCATCCTCTTGGCTTAAGGATACGGAAGGAGTACCCATTCTCATCCGGTATTGTATCTGGTATTCAGGGGAGATCACGTAGGTTAACACTTGCAATCCTGCTTCTTTATGTTCACTGAAATCATTGATAATCCATGGATGAGCGCCTGGTTTAGGAGCGATTCCCGGCATATCTGCAAACGACGGAACGGGAACCATATCCATATTTTTCTCATATTCAACTCTCTCTTCCATTTCTCCACCAAACCAAGTTAGGAAGCCATGCCAGTTCACGACCATTGCAGCTGTTTTACCTTCAAATTTACTTTGTTCTTCTGGATTATAGATGTTGGGTATACTGAAATATTTCTTGAGAACTTCCATCATCTTTGCAAATTTAGGATCTTTATCAAACAATACTTCACCCGTCTCTGGGTCTGTATAGTTCATCGATAATTGATTAAATAACGCTGTTGGCATGGCCCCTAGATCAAGGCCACTATATTGAACACCGTCCTTCTTGACGGTCAGCTGCTTCGCCAGATCAATAAGTTCATCCCACGTCATATTGTCAGATGGATAGTTGACACCTAACAGATCAAAGATTTCCTTGTTATAGTACAATGCGAGGACATCGCCAGCATCGGGAAGACCAATCAGACGTCCTTCTTTGTCCCTTGAACGTAATTCCTGAAGCAGCTGTGGATTGACTCCACTTAAATCAACGCCATACTCGGCAATCATGTCATCCAGACCGAATACCATCTCAAGTTCTTCAAACGGTGCTTGACCGGTGTAACCTAATACAATATCAGGAACAATACCTTGCGCACTTAATTCCTGCATATTCTCAGCCGTCCCGTTCCAGTCAACATGCTCGACGGTCACATGGGGGAATTGCTCTTGAATCGGATCAATCATTCTCGGTGTGAAATAGTCGATTCCCCAAGGCGTCGCTATCTTAAGCGTTACGGGTTCATCGCTAAATTGTTTGACAGGCTCTTTCGGTTCCTCTTCCTTACCTTCCTCCGTGTTTGTATCCGTATTATTGGTATCCGTCGCTTCAGACTGGCTTTCCGGTTCATTAGCTGTATTATCCGAGCTGCTGCAAGCGGTTACAAAAATGGTAAGCATAAGGCACAGTATCATAAGTACATTCCACATTTTTCGGTTTATCATCACAATCCATCCCCCTCACATATATGAACTACAAATTTTTAAAAAAGCATCCCCCCGTAATGTACGGGGTTAGTTACTTCTCTGGCTGATGCTCAGATTGTTCTCGAGTCCCCCCCCCACATAGTAGATAGCAATTTGGCGGATTGAAGGCACACCATCATAATCTGTTATTTCTAATTGAAGACCCCGAACTTTAATCGCAGGGATGCGAATAATTGCTCTATGTCCAATGTTTCTTCCTTCGTACACCGTGATGGACCGATGTGTTTTTTCAGTCGTGACGTTAATCCGAAAACCCCGCACATGTTCTCCGTGCGCCAAATCCTCTCGAATCAGGATATGATCGATTAAATGAGGTTTCGTTGCCTCATAAGACCATCCTGACTTATTCTGCGAACACTGTTCTATTGAAGCAATAGGATTATCGAATCTTCTACGAATCTCACTACCCATTGCCTGTAACTGTGCTGTATCTTTCGCAGGTAACAAACCTTCTCGATCCGGTCCGATATTTAATAGCAAGTTAGCACCTCGACCTACCGAATAATAATACAAGCCCATAAGTTGATCTAGACTCTTGATGGTGTGCTCATCACTATCACTGTAGAACCAATTCGCCCGCATCTGTACATCGCATTCAACTGGTAACCATATATGTTCACCCAATGCATCTTTCTGCTGGGTTAAAATCGAGAATTCCGTTGCATCTGTAACATTCCAGCAAGGAATCGGCGCAATTCCGTCTTCATTACCTACCCACCGGAAATTAGGATCACCCATATTAAAAATTAAAATATTCGGCTGCAGTCGGCGAATCTCACCCATAATCCTTGCCCAATCATATTCATGACCTTCAGAGCCGCAACCATCAAACCACAGAATATCAATGTCTCCATAATCTCCAAGCAGTTCCGTAATTTGATTAACAAAGTAATCATCATATGCACGGGCATCCTGATTATAAAAATCTGCCGAGCCGTCAAATGGAGAATAATATAATCCAGGTTTTACATCATACTTACGGCATGCGGCGATGAACTCCCTCACCACATCCCCGGTTCCCTCTTTCCATGGGGACTCAGCCACAGTGAATGAACTATACTTCGATGGCCAATTAGAGAAACCGTCATGATGTTTGGCTGTCAATACCGCGTAGTTCATCCCAGATTCTTTAGCTGTTCGAATCCACTGCTCGCAATCTAACCGAACGGGATTGAATTCCGAAGGTGACATCGAGCGCTTATCAAAATCAACATACCCCTCATAGAATGTACGCAGACCAAAATGCAAAAACATACCGAACTCCCAACCCTGATACTCTAATTGCCGAAGAGTAGGTTTAATCATCGAATTCGTTATCACAAAGACCCCCCTCAACTTTTTTTCTAATCTTAACAATTCTGTTGTGAAGGTGGTGTGAAGATGTTGCGTATTTCATGTGATGATCCATAACGATAAATAGCAGTAAGAACGAGTGTCCTTACTGCTATTTAAGGGGTTAATTATGTATTAGTGATTCATTCATGTAGACGCTTTGTTTAACAGCAACTGCTGCATGAAAGCAATTTGAATAACACCCATGACAACAGCACAAATAGGTATCGCTATAATTACTGCTGCGGGGCTCCATAAATAGTGAAGTAGCAAGCTAATGACGCCTGAACTAATCATCATGACAATAATAATACCTGACGTGTTAAAACTTGACGCTTGAAAATAACGTCTGCTCTGACGGAATGCTGCATCAACATTCAATTGATTAACAACGATACAATATTCTACATAAATAAAGATGACTCGGAGAACTACAAATATAACAAGGGATAAGAACAGTCCGATAACACCTAGAAACGCTGCCAATAACGTTGTAATGGCTGTCTTTGCTGCTGTTATGATCATAAACAAGAAGATAAAGCGGACCGCGTATTTTTTGCCGTCTTTCATAAATTGACCGATTGATATTGGACTGCCTTCCACAACATTACGCAAAGAAGCGATATACCCCCCCTGAGCAAAAGCCATCAGTAACAGCATGAATATAACAGGAATCCACGCTCTCACAGATATCGTATCACCCATAAACTGCATTTGATTGATGAGCTGCGGAATATTACTAACATAACTGACCGATGGAATCCCCATCTCCAGAATAAGACGTATGGATAGTGAAGGTACACCAATAAAACCAACAATGATAAGCCCAATAATGAATGATAACGCATCCAAAATAATCGGATACATAATAATTAATGGGTTTTTGAATAGCAAGCGGAATGTTTTTTTCATGATGAAGTAAAACCTCCGTCACAACTTATATGGCGAATATGAGTTCGCCAGCAACTCGTTTTTGGGCGTTCGGACTAACGGAATATCAATTCGAAACATCGAACCCTCACCTATCTTACTTTCTGCTTGAACAGTTCCCCCTTGAGCTTCAATCAGTGCTTTAGCAATACTTAATCCAACCCCGATTCCACCTGTATTTCTAGTACGTGCTTTATCTGCCCGATAAAACCGGTTGAAAATAAGCGGCAAATCTTGCTCCGATATCCCTATGCCATTATCTCTGCAATAAATAGTAACCATTTCTTTGTGATCAATCGTGATTCCCACATCGATGCTCCCTCCAATTGCCGTATACTTGATCGCATTGGAAATAATATTCGTCATAATTTGGACGAAACGGTCAGGATCTACTTCCACGTGACAAGGGGTATAGATGGTATGCAGAGTAAAGTTTATATCTTTGGCTTTAGCTAAGAAGATTAAATTCTCGTAAACATCCCTCACCAGATTTCGTATATCGATTAATTCAATATCAAGCTGGAATTTAGCTCCCTCTGCTTCAGACAATTTTTCCACATCATCCACAAGGCGGCATAGCCGATCAATTTCGGCGTAAATACGATTTAAATTCTCTTCATTCGCTGGATAAATACCATCAATAAGCGCCTCCATTCTGGATAGCATAGAGGTTAGCGGAGTACGAAGTTCATGTGTTAAATCTTGCATCGATTGCTCCCGCCAGTGTTCTTGGTTATTCAAATCTACAACAAGCTTATTCATAGAAGTAATTAGCTGATTCAGCTCCAACGTTCCCGTTTCGGAAATTAAAGTGTCCCTATGCCCCCCAGCAATACGTTTCGCCTGAAGGCTGCTTAAACGAAGCGGCTTCGACAATCGCCTGGCAAGAAGATAACAAATAACTACCATAAGGCATAATAAGATGATGGTAATACCACCGCTACCTCCAAATAAAGCAAACGAAAAAAACGATGCGGAAGGAAGATTGAAATCATTATCCAAATCAACCGTAGCATCCAAAATTCCGATTAACTGGCCATCGACATAAATCGGACTGCTCGCCGTGAAGGGCCGACCATATTGCTGACTTTCCAGCCCTGAATCATACAGCACTTCTTCATGGCCCGGAGCATAGTAACGTATACTCATCGAATATACATTAACTGCTTGTTTAAGCCAGTCCATCTTCTCGATCGATAGCTTGCCCGGTTCTAGATGAGTGCGCAAAGTAAAGGCAATTTTCTGCGTTTGATCCTCTACAAACTTCATCTTATAAACCTCTATTGAACGATCAAATGAAAGACGGGATAAGAAAGAGGTCGCTAACAAAAAGATCAAAGATGTCAAAATAAGGGAGATAAACAGAATGCAATGGGTCTGGCGTAATCTATTCCACAATTCCATTAGTACTCTTCATCCGGATGGAACGTAAATTTATACCCCGCACCAATTTTAGTTACAATATAAACTGGATTTTTATGATCTTCTTCAATTTTTTTGCGGATATTTTTTATATGCGTATCTGTCGTTCTCCCATCACCAATATCTCGATAACCTTGAACTTCATAAGATAAATCTTGTCGACTATATAACTTATTTGGTTTTTTGAGCAAAACACTTAACAGCTTAAACTCTGTAACCGTTAAATTCACGAGTTTACCGTTTACGTATACTTCCTTCGATTCAAAGTTTATTTGAAGTCTTCCTTTGTTAAATCGCATCACAGTTCGGCTATTTATAGAGAGCATCTTCATTCTTCGCTCCAGAGCTCGAATTCGAGCGATGACCTCTTTCATGCGGAAAGGCTTCGTAATATAGTCATCCGCACCTAGATTAAGACCATTAATCGTATCGATTTCACGAGCCTTGGATGTGATCATTATGATCGGCATGCTGGAAGACCCTCTCACTTTCCTACAAACTTCTTCCCCTGGTATGCCATGAATCATCAAATCCAGAATTAATAAATCAATTTTAAAGTTATGAATTTTTTGCAGGGCATCATTACCTTCTTCCGAGGTATATACCGTCCAACCTTCATTCACCAGATATGATTGTAATATATTGCAAATTGATTCATCATCTTCAACGATTAGAATGTTCATGCTATATTTCTTCCTCCCAATAGCCTCTTCGCTGCTAGCAGTATCTTTATGCCAAATCGGCTTTTCAATTTTCAAATGATCTCTGAAAATCGGATTAAGAGCGAGCGGTGCTGTTGCCAATTTTTTGTTCTTACTTCAAGTTTACGTCCGTAATTCGTAAAGCTGCCCCCTTTGCTGCAAATGATACATTCCATTTCCTCCTTATCCGTATGTTGCTATGGCACGTGCATTTGGAAATTTGTTGAGCATATTTCTCGTGAGAACGCTTCCTAGAATTAACTATTTGCCATGCAGGTCTCAATTCCTTTTTTATGTACCATGTAAATCGATGATTCTCGCCTCGTCGATTTAATTGGAATGCCTCCTTTGGATAAAAAAAACCTATTCCGACAAAGCTCGGGATAGGTTTCTCCTTAATTAACATAATTGTACCTGCCTCTATTTCTTACTTTCTTTCTCTTTCAATATCGCATCATATTCTTCAACCATTTTTTGCGTAAGAAGGTATTGACATCTTCTTTGCCCTTCAATTTAATAAACTCTGCGGTCTTGTCATCAATAATGTTGGCTTCATAATAGAAAATATCGGGGCCAAAAGGTGAATAGACCGGTTTAGCCGCTTCTCCTTTATAGGCAGCATCAATGTTGTATACACCCACATTATCTTCTCCTGCCATATATCGTCGTATTTCGGGGTCCTTAACGACTGGTGGAGCTCCGCCAATGGATAAATTCTTCTGGTTCTCATCGGAAACTGCGAATTCTAACACTTGAAATGCTTCTTTAATGTGTTCGCTGTTCGGGTTAATAGCCAGTGTAAGCGGTACGTTGTTTGGCAATATACCCGGAAGTTCACTCCAGCTTGGGTACGCGGACATGCCAAAGTTCAGCCCCTCTGTATGAGCATATAAGTTGGCGCTATTTACAAAGGATAGGATCATTGCAACATTCCCTTTATCAAATCCAAAATTATCTTTCTCCGATTCTGCGGGAACATTGTCCGGGATACTCACAACACGTTGGATTAGATTAAAATATTTTGCGAAAGCAGGATCTTTCTCGAACATGATTTCTCCTGTTTCCGGATTCGTACCAGGCGCGGATAACTGAAGCAGCGATTGGGATAGACCACGTGTAGCTAAGCCAACGTATGTGCTGTCACCATGCTTCCCTGCAATCTTCGCTGCCTTTTCGAGAACTTCATCCCCATGTTGGTGTTTCACTTGGGTATTCAATACCCATCTTATCGAAAATATCTTTGTTATAGAATAGATTCACGACGACGTCTTCAAAAGGTAAACCAAGTAATCTTCCCTGCTGCTCGGGATCACGTAACCGAATTGCATCAATTGCGCCATCACGGAATTTAGTCAAATCCAGATTACTTTCAGCAATTAAACTATCCAAAGGATAGGTCATTTCTAACTCATCTAATGTCACGAACGGGTCGGTTACGAGCATAATATCTGGTGAATTATTCGCGGCATTGGCTTCCTGGATTTTCTCAGCAGATGCAAATGCACCAATATGTTCAATTTTAATATTCGGGTATTTTGCCTCCAGTGCATCCGAGAGTCGGCTTTTAACTTCTTCCGCACCCCAAGGTGTCATAAATTTAATCGTCACTTGCTCACCTGAATCGGTTACATCTTCTGTCTTATTCTCATCTGATATGACTTCATCACTGTTTGGACTTACGCATGCAGAGAGTAAGATTGAAACAAGGAACGTAGAAATAAGTAACATAAACCGTAGTTTTTTGAACTTTTTCATAATATGCCCCCATTCGAATTGTAGACTCGCCATGTAAGCCCTTACACTAAATCGTACAGAATATACTTATAGTGACGCGTTCCCCTCCTTTGGATATAAAAACCCATCCCGACAAAGGTCGGGATAGGTTCTATCATTTGGGATCAAGGCCGCTATCCTCCGGCTTGCAGTATCCGAATGCATCAAGTATGTAAGGTGGGCTCCAGCACCCGTTCGGTTTGGGTCTTAGACATGTTTCGCTGGGCAGTTACCAGCTTGTAATATATTCCTTGCTTCTCGATCAATTCTTCATGGGTCCCGATTTCTGCAATGACTCCTTTATTCAGTACAAGAAGTCGATCCGCATTTTTCAATGTGGCCAGTCGATGTGCTATGGCAATTGTTGTCCGGTTCTTGGTGACACGCTGCAGCGCTTCTTGGATTTCCGATTCTGTCTCGATGTCTAGCGAAGCCGTTGCTTCATCCAATATTAGAATTCTAGGATTGTTCAACACGGCTCTAGCAATGGCAAGCCGCTGTCTTTCACCACCTGAAATATTGTTCCCGTTCTCCTCTAATCTGGTATCATAACCGTCTGGGAACTGGCTAATAAAATGATGAGCATTGGCTATTTTTGCAGCCTGTATCACTTCTTCCATCGTTGCCTCTGGTTTTGAATACTTGATATTATTCATTATCGTTCCACTGAACAAAAATGTCTCCTGCAGCACAACCCCGATTTGAGAACGTAAATCTTCCTGCTTGATATCTCTAATGTCCACACCGTCGATGCTTATCGTTCCTTCATTGACATCATAGAAGCGGGAGATAAGATTGATAAACGTAGACTTTCCCGATCCCGAGTGACCAACGAGTCCTATCATTTCCCCCTGCTTGATATCGACATCGATGGACTTGAGCACGGGTTCATAGGATCGGTATCCGAAGGTAACATTCTTAAAACTTATCGTCCCATCAATCTTGTGCTTCGTGGACTTCGCCGTGTCGGTGATCTCCGGCTGTTCATCAATGACCGAGAATACTCGCTCTACAGAAATGAGGGCGTTAGCGATCCATCTAGGCATATTCATTAACCATCCAAGCGGACCATAGATCATGGCTGCGTAGCCAGTAAACTGAACTAATTCACCGAGGGACAGCCTCCCGCCCAGAATCATATTACAGCCTACTAGCAATACAAAATATTGTCCAATCTGGATCAAGTAATGGGAAATAGGCGATAAATAACTGTATACTTTTTCACTCCGGATTGTAGCTAAGGCATACTCCCGGTGATATGCTCTGAACCGCTTAATCTCCCGCTCCTCTTTACCGAATGCTTTAACCACTCGAATCCCGCTCAGCACATCATGCAGGAATGAATTGGCTTTATCATGAACCCGCCACTGCTTGCGAAAGAGCTTTTTAAGCACGACTTTCCAAACAAAATATTGAATATAAACAACGATCGGCGCCGGCAAAATAATAATAAGGGCAAGCTGCCAGTCTGTGTGAAATAGCAGGAAACTCACAGCGGCCAGCATGATGATTTGATAAATAGCCATCGAAAACACTTCTTGAATCAAATTCCGGATGCGATCTGTATCAGAATTAATTCGGTTCATGATATCGCCAGCACGCTGCGAGGTTAAGAATCCAAGCGACAAGCTTTGAATCTTCTCAAAGACAAGATTACGCAGATCCGCTGCAATTCTTGAACTTACACGGGCCATAATCCTACCCCTTAATACCCCTAACAACTCTCCTGCTACTAAACCAAATGCAATTCCAGCGAGAGCCATTAGAAATATCCGCGTACTTGGGTTTACGCCGTCTGGCGGCTGCAAAGCCGAGTTCACAAGTATTTTTTGAAAATAAGGGCCGGTTAGCGTAACAGCCGACATGATTAATAGAACGGCGAGTGCCGTGATCAATATTTTCCAATGTGACTTCGAAACATCCCAGAGTTTCTTAAAGGCAGCTCCTTTATTCATACACTTCGGACATAACCTAGTACCTTTAACAAGGTAGCCGCCGCATTGTGAGCATACATTCTCGCTCTCATTGTTGTAGATCCGGATCTTACTGTTCGAAGCCATGTAATTCAGAATTTGAGCAATGTAAGAGAGCCTTGCCGCATGCTGCATCGTGCACCGGATGATGATCCTCGGGGTCTGCATATGCGTCGCCTCCATGATCACATTTCCGATTAAAGGAACAACCTTATAATCATGTGCCTCATGAATTGCACAGGTTTCGGTAACTGTCCCATTGTCTACGTGGACCCACTTGGTCTCCCCAATCACAAAATAACCATCCGTCCTACGGCTATCAAACGATAAATCTGCGGGGACGCAATACGTAATATTTTCTCCTAAGGCTCGCTGAACAGCTAGAAGATCTTGCTCTGATAGCTTAAATTGAAGGTTCATCGCAGCCTCCCCTATATATACATTTCTACCAGTCGATATTCCTTCTCACTTAAATGCTTGATATCCTCGATGACGAATCGGTTCCCATCCACATCGATAATTAACAGCTTGCGATCTGTTACGAGCTTCACATTCCCTCCGCCGCTACGAACCGTAAACCGAACACTCCCGGACACGGTTTCCGTCTCCCAGTAGGAGTACCCGAATTCTTCTTTAATTCTGATCAGTTTCGTGATCTCAGGAGCAAAATATCTCATTTTTATTTGCTCCTCAAGTAGGCTAACGGTATCCTTCGGAAAATCTTCATCCAAAGACTTGATGATGCCAATCTCTTTATTCTCACTTGTGCGAACAGATATATATTCTCTTCTATTGGTGTGTGGGAAGGAGCAGTGCAAATATACCGCCGGATATTTTTCATCATTCACTTGAACCCTAAGCATTTGGCCTTCTGTTTTTATAAACACTGTGTTATCAGCCGTTAAATAATTCATGCTCGCTGCGACAGACAAATCGGATTGGTTAGGTACCGTGATTTGCATTAAAAGATTAACCCACCCTTCTCATGCTCAGCGCTTCATCATGCTTTTGTACTAAGCCATGGTATACGCCTTTTATCATCATTAATTGTTCATGTGTCCCTTCTTCAACAACCTTGCCTCCATCCATAACCAGTAAGTAATCCGCATTTCTTAATGTAGACAACCGATGTGCGATCGCTATCGTTGTTCTACCTCGGATTAACGTTTCAAGCGCTTCTTGTATTTGAAATTCTGTCTCCGTATCCAGTGATGCCGTTGCTTCATCCAGGATTAAAATTTGGGGATTATGCAGAACCGCTCGTGCGATGGATATTCTTTGCTTCTCTCCACCAGACAGAATATGACCTCCAGTACCAACGATCGTGTCATAACCATCGGGCAGCTTTTCAATGAAATCATGTGCATTCGCAATTCGAGCAGCGTTAATGATGTCATCCAGCGAGCATTCAGGATCAGCGTAAGCAATATTCTCGGCGATTGTTCCCATAAACACATATAGCTCTTGCGACACAATCCCGATGTTTTTGCGCATCGTGTCGATTTGGAGATCTTTTACGTTAACTCCGTCTATCACGATTTCACCATCTGTAACATCATATAGGCGAGAAATCAGATTCACGAGTGTGGATTTACCGGCACCCGAGCGTCCCACGACACCGATCATCTGGCCTGGTTTTGCATGCATTGACACATCTTTCAGTATCAGCTTGTTCGGCTCATAACCGAAGGTGACATGGGAAAGGCGAATATCGCCATTCAAGCGCTCTATAGGAATCGCATCCTCCTTTTCTACAACATCGGAGACGGCATCCTGTATTTCAAAAATGCGCTGCGCCGCACTCATACAACTGGACCACCAATTGACAATGTTATTCATAAACTGTAGTGGACCATACAGCATGTAAATATAACTTATAAAAGTCATGACTTCACCGAACGAGAGACTACCCTGCATCACCCTCCAACCACCAAAAGCCCAGATTAAGATGCCCCCAAATTGAGTAAGGATCGTTAATATCGGGAAGATTGTACTGCTCATCAGGTTAAAGGACTGTTCCGAGTCTGAGTAGGATGAATTCGCTCTCTGGAAACGCTCAAGCTCTTGACGTTCTTTCCCGAATGCTTTCACAACTCGCGTACCCTGTATCGTATCACTGATCATGGCGTTGAGCATGCTCACACGTCGATGTCTCCGCCAGGACAACCGCCATAGCTTAGGGAACACCCATCGTATCAGCAGCAAGACAAATGGAATCGGGATGAAGCAGATCAATGTGAGTTTCCAGTCCATAATCAACATAATGGTTGTAATACCGATGATATTCATGGCATTGACGATAAAGTAAGAAATGCCATCTACGAAAAAATACTGCAATTCTTGCGCATCATTGCTAACCCTTGTCATAAGCTGACCCGTCTGTTTTTTCTGAAAAAAACTAAGCGATAACCGCTGCATCGCAGCGAACACACTTGCCTTCAAATCAAATACTACATTCGCCGCCAATCTGGCATTTATCGTGCTAAATAGGATCCCGAACAATAAGGAAATCGTTCGAAAAACAAAAATGAGTAGGATCACGAGACCAATTCGTCCAGCGAAGTCTCCGGTATTCCCAAGGGCTTGGTCGAACAATACCGTACCTTGCAGATAAGGTATGACAAGACCTGTAGCGGAATTGAGCAGCATAAACAGGACAATGAAAAACATCAGAAGTTTATACTGTCCAGCAAATCTAAGCAGCCTAGAGAATATGGCATGCTTCTTCATACATTTCGGGCAAATTTGCCTGCCTTCTTCGGGATATCTCATTCCACATTTCGGACAAGTGATGTTCTCCTGGCGATCTACAACCTCTTCATCGCTAATGTCTTCTTTCTTCTTAATCTTAGTAAAGATCGAGACAAACTTGGCAGCGCTCCCCATCTGTCCATTCGTAAATGCTCCGATGACCCGCTCCTCATCCTCTTGTAGAACAACGATACCGGAGGCGATTAAATTGACGGTGAATACAGTTTCAATATTGTCGATATCAATGGACTCTACATTCGCCGTATCTCCTTGGAATGACACAACTAAAAGCTTTTCCTTACTCAAAATTAAATACGTGCTTGCGAAGCCTTCGCCATCCAACCTTCGATCACATAACATCCAGTAGATAACGTCATAAGGCTCATGAGGTTGTATCGCAACAATCACTTCATGCGGTAAGCTTTTGATCATGGGCTCCCCTTTCATCATTCGATACATCCATAATTCCGAATATTTTTTATTAGAACCCCAATAGAGGTTGTTCAAAAAGTCCGCTTTTGATCACGAAGCGAATCAGGAAGCAGCTCGGCATCGAATCTTGAATTCAGCCGGGCCTTAGCGGATGCTTACGAAGTCATGTTTCCTACGGAAACATCTTAGGTGCTCACGTACCCATAACGTACGCTCCGCTCCTCACTCCCTAGCTTCATCCAACTGAAGCGTTTTGAAAAAACGCACATCGGAAGCATAAGCTCCGGTGCTGAAAATCGACCTTTTTGAACACGCACCAATAGGTATTTATCCCCTGTAAATATATTATCAACTAAGATGTGAAGATAGTGTGTGTTCTTAGGTAAACTAAAACAAAAAAGCCGCGATTTCCGCGACTTAGCAAGGTGAATTTCCTGACACAGGCAGCTTCACCGATATCATCCTGGATGCTTGCTCCCATCCCCCGGCTGGACACCGGATCGGTGGGCGCAGTGGAAATACAATTCACTCCACACCCTTCAGTGACTCAATCATATGAATCCGGGTCACTTTTTTCCGAAGCATGAGGTTAGAGAGAAGGGTCAAAAAGAATGCCAGCACAACAGATGCCAGCAGGATCACTAGGTTTAATTGATCCGGGATTTGCTGATGCGTACTCGATAGCGCCTTGATGATGATGGAATAGACATAACCGCTGATCGGCAGAGCGACAATGATCGCAAAAGCGGTTAACAGCATGTTTTCAGAGAAGATCAGCCGATTGATTTTAGGTTTGGGATAGCCTAATACCTTCAGGGTGGCAAGCTCACGATTCCTTTCGTAAATGTTGATGGAAGAGATGGTGTAGATGGCGCCGAAGGACAGAATGACGGCGCAGACAATAAACATGATGAAGATAAAGCTGTTTTGCTTCAGCATATATTGCGCTGATTTCTTGAGATCATTCTTGCCCGCAATGGCATCTACCTGTGGATCCTGTTCAAAGAAGCTGCGAACGCCCGCCAGATCTGCAGCGCTATGTACGCTCACTAACAGCGAAGAAGGATCGTAGTCGATCCCCAAACTCTTCATATAGCTTGGTGTGCTGTAGAACGACGGATTCGAATACTGTGTGGATATATCCAGAACCCTCATATCGACGATGGCTTGGTTAAACTCCGGTGCCGTAAATTGAATCTGGATCGTTTCCCCTTCCGAAATATGATACTGATCCGCATAAGATTTCGGTACCAGCACGCCATGATCTTCTAACGATAGCCGATTGCCTTTTTCATCATAAAAGCGAATCAACTCATTATCCTGCTCCGTAATCACGAGCGTAGCGTTTTCTTGGTTTTCCCCTTGGATGAATTCCACAGGGTAGGTGGACAACCCATAACGGTCTGCAATGCCGGAGGGCAGTGTCGCCGGATCAGGGAACGATCCCATCGAATAATCGACTCGTAAATCATACGTATTTACCTCTTCAATCTGGCCGGCTACTTTGAGCAGGGCCGTCTGCGTGCCAAAAGCCGTGATCAACAAAACCGTACTGACCACAACGCCAACGGAGCTCGCGAGTGCTTTTTGTTTATTTAAGAATATATTTCTTAGAATGATCTTGTAGCTGTAAGGCAGCCGACTCCACATCCCTGGAACTTTCTCTATGAGCAGCTTCTTCATTTTCTTCGGCGGTTTCGGACGCATCGCCTGGGCAGCACGTTCTTGTAATATCGCTCTACCGCTTAAATAGCAGGACAGCATGCCAAAAGCACAGGAGCATATCATTGGACGAAGGATCGCAAATAACGAAAGGGAGAACGTCAAGTCAGGTAGGGAGTAGGATCTTCCAATCGACGCCGTAATGAGTGGAATGAACAGGGCAGCGGCTATGGCATAGCCCAGGATGGAGCCGATGACACCCGCCAGCACAGGGTAGCCCATGTAGTGAAGCATGATGCTTCTATTTTTCACCCCTAATGCCTTCATAATGCCCACTTGATTTCGCTGGGAATCTATAATCCTTGACATGATCAGAAACAGGATCACCGCTTCAATCAAAAAGAGCACGATCGGGATCACCCTGCTCATCAGCTTATTATTATGGATCGTTTGCTGGGTCTGGGAATAGTTGAAGGTCCGCTCTTTGCTGACCTGGCTTACATAAGGGAGTGATTGGGAATGTGCTTCAATGGCTTGGCCTAACTGGTCAATATCGTAACCGTCCTTGGCATCAATCATGATCTCATTGTAGAACAAGCCGCCTGCGATTTCAGGTATGGTCTCTTCGGAAATATAAGCAATTCCATAAGCTTGATGGTCCTGGGTTTCGTTCTTCTTGGCATGCTCCACATTCTCGTTCAAGCCGCTGATCGTGAACGCCATATCCTTGTCATTCACACGGAGGCTGATGGAATCACCGACACGGTAATGATGTCCCCCAGCATAATGGGAGTCCAACAGGATCTCATTCGGCTCAGTTGGAATCCTGCCCTCCATCATTCTGGACGTGTTGATTTCATTCGGTACGGGGATCGAATGCACAGTTAATGTAGCTTTATAATCTTCAAAAGCCTGTGCGGCCTGAACGGTATAACGCCCTTCGAGATGATGAATACCTTCAATGTCTCGTAAACCAGCCACATCCTCCGCGGAAATTTGACTGTAATAGACGTTCAAGTCGCTTAAATTATGTTCTTGAAAATACCCCTTCGTATAAGCGCTCAGATTGTCGCTTAAGGTGACCAGCCCCGTGTAGAAAAAGGCTCCCACCGCAATAACCAATACAATGGCTATGAATTGTCCGATCGACTGCTTCATGTCCCTTAATAATTTCAACGATAAAATCTTCATCACCACTCGATCCCTTCAACGCTTTGTTTGTGATCATTGATCGTGATGCTCTCGATCCTTCCGCTCTTGACGCGGATCACTTTATCCGCCATCGGCGCGATGGCCGAATTATGGGTGACCAGAACGACACATGTCTTCGTTTCCCTGTTCAAATCTTGCAGAAGCTTTAAGACCGACTTTCCTGTCACATAATCCAAAGCACCGGTGGGTTCATCACAGAGGAGAAGCGCGGGATTCTTGGCAACCGCTCTCGCGATTGCAACTCTTTGCTGTTCGCCGCCAGAGAGCTGGGAAGGGAAGTTCTTCATGCGATTCGCTAGTCCAACCTTATGTAAAATATCACGGGCGTCCAGATGGTCCTTACACACCTCTGTCGCAAATTCCACGTTCTCCAGCGCATTCAAATTCGGAATCAAGTTATAGAATTGAAATACAAAGCCAACCTGTTCGCCGCGGTATTCGGTTAATTTCTTCTCGTTCCATCCCGTAATCTCTTGATCCCCAACAAACACTTGTCCCGAGGTAGCGGTATCCATCCCGCCGAGAATATTCAAAATCGTACTCTTCCCCGCCCCGCTGGCCCCTAGAATAACGACGAACTCCCCTTCTAATATGGAGAAGTCAACGCCCGCAAGGGCTTGAATCGTCACTTCACCGATTTGATAAGTCTTGGTTACATTTTTGAATTCGATTAACGTTATCACTTCTTACATCTCCCTGTATTGAATTTTCAGTTGGCATTGATGCGTTAATCTCCATGTTACACCTTACGGTACAAGAGACACCCGACAAGCGATGTATTCCATCATCAGCCTCAAGAAGGATTTCGCTCAACTACGCTGAATCCGGACGAAATTTTCCAAAAGGCAAAAAAAACAAACAGACCGCCATCCGACTGTGGGATAGCGGTCTGTTCCTGCGTACGATACCTGATCTTGTCTGAAATGGAACTGATTTAACTTAAAAGCGTCTCTGAAGCTAGCGTAAACCCTTCAATCGCGACATCTTCGTCGACTTCAATCATGATGCAGCGTTTACCTTGGAAATTCACCTGTTTGACATACCTTAGATCCTGCGGGCTAACCGAAATCGTAGCTACCTTGGTTTCGATCTTAATGGATTTGGAAGTAAACTTCGGCATGACGCTGGTTGCTTTCATTTCATAGTTCTTGTTGTCCACGATGGTTTCGAATGCCCGCTCCACCTTCTCGGTCGTCACGTCCTCTACGCCGCTTGCGTTCAGTACGCGCTCCAGATCTTTATAATCCAGCTTCGGAGGTTCTTCCTCCTTCGTCTCTTCGTTAATTTCGATCACCCGGTTGATTTCCTCGTACACCTGGGCAATGGTGGCTGAATCGAGCTGTTCGCCGGCCACTTCCTTGACGATATCTTCGAAGATCGCTCGCTCTTCAAGTGCCGTCACGGATCTTTCTCCGTTCAAGACCTGTTCGACAAAATGCGGATCCGGAAAATTCGATTTTCCCGTACAATACAAAATACGATTCACATCGGAATAATTGTCCGTCACGCTAGGGTACAGGAATCCTTGCTCCGGCGTACTTAACTTGATAATCGGATCTACAATGACATTGTACTTGAACTCCCTCTCCACATAATCGAACAAGAGCGTCTTCCGTTGTTTCTCCGTAGAATTCACACTGCATAAAATGAACGGATGGGCGAACACCTCGTTCTTCTCGCTCTCTTCCGCTTCATCGTTTCTCGCCTTGGTCGGCATATAATACTGTCCCCGAACGAACGTGACCACCATATCCCGCTCATATTGGGCATCCTTCAGCATTCTATCCACCAGCATCAGCATCAAGTCCTGCCATTCTTCCGGATCACCCGACACGAGAGCCTGGTGAAGCATGACCTGCGCCGGTTCCTCCGCTGCTTCCTGAAACCTCAATTCGAACAATTTTTGATCGAGTTCGCCGGTCAGCAGTTTTTTGAAATTACCCATGTATAACTCTTGCTTCTCCCGATCCACCAGTTCGAACGGCAGGCGCTCCCAGTGATAGATTTCATTCGTTTCCTTCGTAATATAGACATTGAGAATATCGTAAATATTCATTAAATCGTGATCCAGCTTAAATTGTTTGCGTATATTGGCGACTTCTTTTTTGTTCATATCGAATTCGGCAGCTCCTTAGATATATTCTAGCTTATTTAGTATAAAGTATTGGAACGCAAATTTGTAAGCGATCTTGCTGCTTGCCTTGCTGTCCCTAGGGTCAATTCTCCTGTGCACCTGATCCTCTATTGTTGCATATTTGCATACCCGAGTCGAGGACATTTCCTTGTGGGAACCCATACCAAAAAGAGATATCCTTACTCGAAGGATACCTCTTCTGGATACTCGAACCTATTCATTCAAACAACCTTTGATGTTTATGAAAAAACCGGTAAAAGAATTGTACATTGTCGAGTTCAAACCATTCTGCCGTTTGCAAAATCTTGGCATCGAGATTGTAGATCTTCGCATGAAGTGTACCCAGAACAAAAGGAGAGTGCGTAGCAATAATGAATTGGCTGTCAAAATAACGCGCCAGATCGTTCATTTGCTCGGCCAGCTTGATTTGATTCGCCGGAGAAAGCGACGTTTCCGGTTCATCCAGTAAATACAGTTGCCCGGGAAGCAAATATTCCTCAAAAAACTGCATCGACGTCTCCCCGTTCGAATATTTCTCCTGAGAGAATTGAATGATATCCATCTTCTTTTTGAACTCATACGACTGCTCCAGCTCTTCTACCTCGGCCTTGCTCTTTCCCTGAACGAACTGCTCATGCAGCAACCCTTCGCGAAGCACGCTTTCCTGCTGTATTTTCTTGATTTCATACAATAGATCCTCTGACTTGATGTACCGGCTCCCATCGGGAAGCTTATATATAGGACGCTCCTGGTCATCATGCCCGAGTTGGTAGCTGCTCTCCTCGATAAACCGCTGCGCGTACACGTTGTGACCATAACTTGTCATTCGCTCAGAGCCCGCGATTCCCAATTTGTTGGCGATAAGATTCAGCAAGGTGGATTTGCCGGAGCCATTACTGCCATATAATACCGTGATTCGATCAAACAGCAGAACTTCCCCTGCAATGTGCCTGAACACATGATCGGGATATATATTCGGGTTGCTGGAAATGGAAGAAGAGAGTTTGAAGTTAGTTAAATATAGCATCGTCTCGCTCCCCTCATTCAAGCACGGTCCAAATATCCAGTGCCGCCAGACGAATCGCCTCGTGCTCATGTTTCCGGTACGCTCTTAAACGGTCGGTACATGCCTGGTTCCACAATAAGGACGTTCCCGCAACCTTCAGCAAAGAAAGCCCGATATATTGGGCCGCAAACGGCTGCCGATCTCTCAAATGGTCCACCAGATCCAGAATCGCCTCCGGTCTCCAATACGCCTGACTGGCATTGGCTGCCTGAGCGATCTGTCTGTAGGCGTAATCCAACAGATACGGATGCGTATCCGCCATTTGAATCACAGGGTCCAAATGCAGGGCAGCCTGATCCGCCTGGTTCCATTCAATAATCGCCAAATGCAACTTGATCACGGCTGGTTTCAGGGTTTCTTTGGATTTAAGAGCATCGATGATACCCGTATATAAAGGAACGAGTACCCATCTTGCATTGGAAGGCAAAGAGGTCAACTTGTCAATCAATGCCACCAGCCGCTGCCGCTCTGGAAGGTCTCTCTCCGGGGCAGCATTCCTTTCAACCTTCGTCTCCATGTTAGCCAACTGTGTGCAAACGCCGATGACCCGATCGTTCACCTTCCCATCACGGCATGCCACAATAAGAGTATCCATTGCTGCCTTCCATCTGGCGTTATCCTCCAAATCAAGAATCGCTCGGCCGGCGGAAGCCGCTACCTTATCCTCGCTTCCATTCACCCAACGGCTCATGGCTTGGAAAGCCTCTCTTGCCACAACGGGATCGGCATGTCCTGCGATCTCGATAATCAATTGCAAATACCTTGGCCGAGCCTCCACCGGAAGTCCACCAGCATACTGGTTAAGCAGGCTTCTTGCGATATCACGCTGCGGAGAAGCTGCCATGGCACTCATCATGGTCCAGCTGCGTTCATCATCGAGCCATTGTCTGGCAGCGTGACCTATGGCGATCATCACGTCTTTGTGTGCATTCGGTTTCTCGTATTCACGGATGAGAAGCGCCATGCTCTCACTGCTTTTATAAGCCCCAAGCAGCCGGATGGTCTCTTTTCTGACCGTGATTTTCAATTTTTCCCGATTCAGCAGGTCGGACAACATGGACGTCAACAAAACCGGGCTCACCCTGCGCAAACATCTGGGGATCGAGTACATGGCGACCCGAGCACGGTCTCCATCCAGGTTGCCCAGCAATACAGGAAGTGCCTTCTCCGGCTCTTCCCATAACGAATATGCGTAAAGCGCTGCCTCGACGACATGCACTTCCTGATCCTGCAGCAGGACCTCCAGTTGATCGCAGCCATAATCCGGCATGACGGCCAAGCTCCGCGTCGCCGCCGCACGTTCATGGAAACTTCGTTTGGCATCCAATGCCACCCGTTCCAAGAGGGAAGCTAATGCCTTTTGCTGGCGCGGCAGCCACCGGTGAAACCCATTATAGGCGGGCACAACATAAATCGTTTTTCCCGATAAATGCTTGCCTTTGATGATTTTCCCCGAGATGAACGGGGTAAGCCACTCCTGACGCTTCAGATGCAGATGCATAAATACGTCGTGGAATGAGATGAAGGATGGGTCTCTGTCCAGCAGTTCTCTAACTCTCTCATCCCGAGTTTCATACGGTGCCAGCCAATAATGAACCGCCTGCGGCGATACCGTTTTAGCCTTCAGCAGTTCCTCCAGCAGAAGCTGAAGCTTCGGCAATCGATCCACGGCTTTTCCGAACAAATCAGCCATACGCAGGACCACACTTACGTTTTCGCGCTTGTTCGCTTCTACACCAAAGGCATAAATCTCATCGAACAACGCTTCCAGTGCGGAACTTGGTATGCTATCCCAATCCATCGAGTACAACGCAAACTGACCGTCCCGCATCGTCAATCTTCCAAACGTTCTCAAAGCGAACTTGAATAGCTCGCCCTTCAGCTCCAATGCATGTTCACGCAGTATGGCAAAGGCCAGTTTCTCCGTGGCGGACCTTGTCCCGTACGAAGTGTCCCTGGCTTCCACCACGCTATCCACCAGCACAGTCAGATCGTTCACATGCTCTTCCTTAAACATGAGAGCAGGACAGTTTGAGAGCTCGACCATCACTTGCCAGCGCACCGGATCCTGGTCGTTCTTGATTCGAGTCAGGAAGCGCAGCGTCTCATCCATTCCGCTTCGGGATAGAGCTGTACTCCGAACAAGGTGGGCATAGGCCGCAGCACGCTCATCGCTATTAGACACCTGGACGGCTTGCTCCAGCTTCTCCCTGGCGTTAACAATGAAACGGCGCGCCGTCGTTTCGAGCATGTCATCCTGATGATCACGAATGTCGCGAAGTTCCAGCATGCGGGCAGCTTCCTTGTCGCGCAGTCGGTGCGGTAGTGCATCCAATAGCGGCATAGGGAAAATGCGCGTCTTCCGCTCGTCTTCCTTATAAGCGGCATCAAACATCGCTTCGCGACAAGACGGCGCAAGGGTATCCAGCACCTTGGCTACATGTACAGGCTGATCTGCGAGCAAGGTAGTCAGCGTGGTCCACTGCGCTGTGGTGAACCATTTTCTCTTCTTCAAAACGCCTGCCGGAACGCCATGATTCAGAAGATGTTCCCGTGTCTCCTCACGTGTCAGCAGCTCGAATACCTCCTCAGGGCTGGCCTGAATCAGAATGCCCAATTGCTGCTTGAGTACAGGATGAATCATATCCGTCGGCCCAAGCGTAAGCGCACATTCCAACACGATCGCCGGTCTTGAAACACTCAGTACCTCAATCGCGGAAGAGAGCGTCCACCATACACTGACCTTTTCCCAATGCGTTGCGTTCTGCAAAGCATTCTTGAAATATGCTGCAACCAGATCGGGATAGTACTTCGTTAGGAGTCGCCAATTGCGTAACGCATACCCCAGCTCCGGAAGTCTGGTGCGAACCGTCTCTTCGCTGCACACGGCCAATAATAAGGACGCTTCTTGTGCGCCCCACCGGTCAAGCACGAGCGGCAGCAGACGTTCCGCCCAATCCTGACGGTATGTATTCAAGATGCTCCGCAGCAGTTGACGGCGGCAATGATACGACATCAGAGCAATTTCGGACTCAACCGAAAAGTCCGGATCTGTCACCACTTCTGGCAGTAATCCAACTGCCCGGCCCCTAACTCCTGCCTTAGAATGCTTCAGGGCAAACAAAACCGCACAAGCATCATTCATTACGTCGGCACCGGTCAAAGCCAGATGCGCCTCATAGGCAGTGCCGCTTTCGAGCAAAGATACGAGCAGCGCGGAATAATCCGCATCTCCTGTATGCTGGCGCCCCAGAAGCGCCATCCGCTTCATCCTGTCCGAATAACCCAGCGAATCCAGCTCTATGAGCAATTGCTCTTTGTTCATCAGATCATGGTTATATGTCATCATTTGCTCTCCCCTCATATTCTTATAACCGATCAAAATTTCTCCGTAACCGATTTGCGCAAGCTCTCCTGGAAGTATATAACTTCTTTTTTTGTTCGTGCTATGGCCACAGCCGGGGGATATTACGGTGGATATGTACGAAACATTATTGGAGATCGTCTAATGGTATCTTCAATAATGTTTCACTAATGCAGTGAATACAGCAATACTAATGAACTCGGTAAGCAAGTATATTCTTAATAAAGAGTTTACACATAATGAAGTGAGCTGTGGGATAGGAATCGACTATGGTAATATGCTGGTGACTAAAACGGGGATAATTAAAAAAGGGGCAGAAAACACCTCTAATAAATCCTTAGTCTGGTTTGGAAAACCTGCAAATATAGCATCTAAGTTGACAGATGCTGCTAACAAGACAGAGAGAAGGAAGTTCGGGGTTCTGAGGAAACATTCTCGGGCCAACAAATGGAGAACTAATGAAGTCCATACCATTTTTTATTATAGTTGCCGTCTCAATTGTACGTTTAGTTGGACTTACAAGAGCTAAATCATCAGGATCAATTTTAATTTCATTTCGTAGCTGACTTACTTGAAATTTGCCGTACTCTATAAGACTAGGATGCAGAGTATTCAACCGATTTGGATAATCGTTGAGATGTTCTCCATGACCGTGCCGAATAAATATGAATTCCATATTCCGCCCTCCTAACATCAAATCTGATATTAGGTATTCTATGATTGTATTGAGCAATCCTGCCCGTTACATGTTCTTGTCGTCCGACAAATCTTTAATTAATTCAACAGCTCTCTCAACATACTCGTCTCTGCCTTCCATAATTCCTTCAATGGTTGGATCAAGACGAATATCAGGTTGCACTCCTACTCTTTGCGTTGGTTTTTTCTGAGGGAGCTTAACTCTCTTTTAACCACAGTGGTAATAAAGGAGTCAATGATGCAGTGTGAGTAATCTACGGTAGAACTTAACTGAGGAACAAATAACGTACCAATGAAAAACTCATGCTCAGGTAGGGATAGCGACAGGAAAATGCGGATTTACAACGATAAGGAAATTCCAAATTAAAAAGCCCAACTTCTCTGCAAAACAAAATAGAGAAAGTGAGCTTTTCAGTTACTTCATTATTTTTATTTGAACTAATATAAAACTGCTAAGTTGATTTTTTAGCTCAGCTATTTATTGAATTCATTAACTGGAAGAAGTATTCAGGTTTATGAGTCTTATTTAGGTTATACCATGAATGTAATGTATCTGGTGCAAATACATCTAATTTTTTCAGTACTTCCATCGCAAATTCCAGAGGAGCTATTCCTGATGCAGTAACTAAATTCGCATCAGATACCGCAGATCCCACCTCATAGAACTTTTCTCCTCTATAGTTAGGACATACCATTTTAGTGTATTCTAAATTATTACTTGTATGCTTTCTAGTATCTAAGTATCCCATATTCGCAAGGGCCTCAGTTGCACCACAAATTGCAGCAACAATAGTGCCAAGCTTTAAAGCTTGGCCAATTCTTTCCAAGATAGGTTGATGAATTTCTTCATTCCAAGTAGTCCCTCCTGGTAAAATTAAAAGATCTTTACTCTTAAGAGTACATTCATCAAGGGAAATATCTGGTTTTATGCTCAGTCCTCCCATAGTAGTAATCATTTCTTTATTAGCTCCTACTGTAATTACTTTTAAAGGTACTAAATCTTTTTTGAAATATCTTCCTGAGTTTAGTTCAGCAATTAAATATCCATATTCCCAGTCCGACATTGTATTAAATACATATAGAAAAACTTTTTTTGTTTGCATCCAATAACACTCCAATCACAATTGATATAGCCAACTATAACATTACTTCCCTGACACCTAGCGTCAGGGAAGTAATCAAATTTGATGAAATTTTATTAATTCCGACAAAACTTCAATCATTCTTTTCTTAAGACTTATTGGCTCAATAACTTTAATAGATTTATTGTACGGTAAAAGTAAATAAGGTACATATGTATGTATCATATCTTTTTCAAGAAGAAAAACTGCTTGATTTGAAGTCCGTTCTTGTAAATAATGTCCTAAAAACCAATGTTGGCAAATATCAGCCAATACACTTTTATCCCCATTAATAACCAAAGAAATAATCCCTTCCTTATCTTCTATAGTTGGAAGAAGACTTTTTATAAAAAAGTCACGTGCTGAAAAATTTTCTGGCCGGTTAAACTTATTTTCGGTTAGCATTAGACTTTCAATTCGATCTACTCTAAAACTACGGATATCATTCCTAAGATGACAAAATCCAATCACATACCACTTATTATTCCAATAGATAATTCTGTACGGATCGACCAATCTATAATTTAATTGCTTTTCGCCACTTTTATGGTAAAGAATTTTTACTGAGTACCCGTCAGCTACGGCCTGCTCCAACTCCTTCAAAAAAGGTTCCATAGAGAGTGAACTTAATCGACTTATTACTTCAAGACTAGTTAAATGTTGGTTTATCTTTGTTTCCTGCTCTTGATTTGAGTATTTACTTAGTTTTGAAATGGCCCTATTTAGTGCTTCACCTCCATAATATCCGGCTTCTTCTGCAAAAACAGCAGCGTGAAATAGTGAAGTTTGCTCCTCAAAATCAAAAAAAAGAGGAGCCTCAATAAAATTGTTCAATAAAGTGTATCCACCGTTATGTCCTGGTTCTGAAATTATAGGTACGCCACTTGTTGAAATTGTATCAATATAACGATACACAGTCCTTATATTCATCTCTAACTTTTCTGAAATTTGTTTTGCAGTAATTTTTTCACCTGAACGAAGCATCCATAGAATTGCTAACATATTGTCAATTTTAGGCATATAATTCCACCTCTATATGAAATTTATTTTCTATTATATATTTCCGATTTTTGGTATAACTCATCAACTGTTCCTTTCCGATAGCTTTCTATACAATGAGGCCCTAGACACATTTGTGATTTCACAAATTTGATTTACAGTCATATCTCCCTCTTTATAAAGCTTTACTGCATAATTCATTCCTGCATGATTTTTATGGTACTTCTTTAACCGACCTTTAAACTTTCCTTCTTTCTTAGCCAGTTCAATCCTTCACGCTGCCGCATACGGATAAGATCACGTTCTAATTGGTTTACAACCGCCATAACTGTAATTAAGAATTGGCTGTAGGGATTATCTTCTGATAAATCTAGCCATGTATCTTTTAAGGATTTTAAATTTGCATTTTTACTCCGTATGTAGTTGAACTGACACGTATATAACCATTTTTCGCAAAAAAATATCACCTCGTTTAGCGTATAAAAAAGCAGCCGATCTGTATGTCTGGTTGCTGCTCCTTTCCCTGTGAATAGATAGCTCGATTACGTCTCCTAATCATACAACTAATTGGAAGTATCCTGCCCGTTAGCTTAATGAAATTGCATGGGAATATAGTTTGATACTTATCTAATCGGTAATCGGCACAAGTTCTTGTCCTAGACTCTGGACAAGAACTTGTACCGATAAAACAAAAAAGCCGCTAAATTAGCGACTTTCTATGGGATCATGTTCTTGTCCCTCGACAGGAGGACAAGAATATGTACCGTTAAAGCTCTACCTTTCTGATTGTTGTGGTAATCCCTTCTTGTATGTTCGCTGTTTTTGATACCGTCAGTGTAGCGATTATAATATCCTGGATCATCCTGCTTTTCGTGTGCATCCACGAATAATTTTGCATCAGCTTTACTAATATATCTACTCATTGAAGCGTTCCAAATAGCGTGCCGGTATGCATCTTTTGTTGTGCCAGCCTCTTTTAATAACCATAAATACTATCCGCTGCATAGTCGTTTGCATCATCTCTGCATTTATTTACCATAAGTGTTCTCGCAGGACTACCCGCCACCAAAGTTTCCTCAGCATTTGTTAGCTCACTCCATTTACTCGCGTATCCATCACTAACTGCCTGTATAGAAAAATCCAGGAGGGAAAGATGAAATGACCGCTGAGATTCTTCTCGCACACATTGATCAATGGTAAGTAAGCAACATATTTGAGCTGCTCGAACGGGACG
The DNA here is from genome assembly GCF_018613005.1 of Paenibacillus sp. ISL-20. Lineage (NCBI taxonomy): Bacteria > Bacillati > Bacillota > Bacilli > Caryophanales > Paenibacillaceae > Paenibacillus > Paenibacillus sp. ISL-20. The sequence continues at coordinate 8,973 of NZ_JAGGRD010000017.1, read as the reverse complement.
AACCCCGGGCAGCTATTCAAAACATGTGGCGAGAGGTCAATGAGTATTTTCACGGGTCAACGAATATGTCTTGTAGGAGCTTTTGCCCCTGACGAGACGCGGGATAAATTCGCTTCCATGATTCGGCAGTATTTTAAAAGGTGGATCGATGCCTTATGTGCCTCAATTGTTCGCACAGGAGCATCCTTGGAAGCTGCTACCAGCATTTCAGAGGATACGATTGGTAGCATTTCAGGGCGGATTGATTCTCAGTAGAGCGCTCAATGATGAGACCGTTTTTGAACGTACCTTGGTAGGTCTCACCGAGCGAGTAACGAAATTTCTTGAAGCGAATGGTTCATGATTGATCCTATAGATTGTGTCCGTCTCTATCTAAAAAACGTGCAGTAACCTGTGATACGGTTCACCGTTTCAACTATAGAGCGAAATCAAAAGGCACCTAATTGGGTGCCTTCAAATGGACACTTTACAGTCTTTTGTTGGATATCTAATATAAAGCCGGCAGTTTCATGAAATCATAACCTACAATACCGAAGTTTGATCAGTGGTGAACTTACCCTACTGTCAATCTCTCTTTGACATAGGCAATTAACTCCTCATTGTATCATTTATTGTATAAACCCCGCCTTGGCCCTCTTCCACTAAATAAACATCAAAATTATTTGATCCCCTCATAACAAATCTAAATTCCTTGCCCCGAGGGGCTCTCAAATGCACTGTTTTAAAAGGACTGGCTGTATCGCTTATTTTGCCAAGTAAGGAAACTGCACGGTCTACACCTGCTAATAGCAAACCTTTATCCAAACTTTCGGTATCGTCATAGAAATGAAGGATATGATGCGTATCAGCAATATTGTCCGCAACGGCTCTGACGGATACACCACCATCCGCCGTGTTAGCAATGGTGAATCTTTTTCCATCCTTCAGTTCCAAGTAATGTTCATGCTCGGAAATATACTTTTCTACACGACCGCTTTCGAGGTTATAAAATAAATCGGCTGATAATGTATTGGGCCACATCCCATTAACCTCGGAACCATCCACTAAAGTCGCCTTCATGAAATATAAAATCGTGGTTTCGCTGGGCATTCTCCTTGTAGGTAGCAGCTTTGCGGTAACATCGCTAATCCACTTTTTTATTACGCTGTCGTTTAGTTTCAAGTCCTCTGATCCCCATCCTAAACGAAGCAAAGCGATCTGAGCTTGAGATAAAGCATAGTACATTCCAAGCTGAGGAATGATACGTTCAAATACCGTTATCGTTTTGGCAATGGCTGTAACTGTCTCGGATGCACCTACCTCTGAAATTCCGTGTGTAGGAATGACTGCTTTAAAATGAGAATCAAGGAACATAAGTGTGCCTTCATTCTTATTCAATGTAACTTTCAGTGTCGAGTGTGCAGTTCCTTCATTAACAATCTCTAAAGCCCTGTTAAAGCCATAAGACTCTCTATATTTGCCTGTATCAGAAATTAAACCGAATCGTCTCACCAATAAATGATTTAAATTTTCAAGCAAAAGATCTTTATTAGCTTCATTGCTTACTGAAGCGGCGTCGAGACCCAATAATCTGACAATCCCTTCAGGCTGGAAAGGGTCAACAGGTTGGTTGATCGTTTCAGCAAAGTGTTCTTTAAGTCGTTCAGATAATAATATCAGTTCTGACTTCAGCAACAAATTGCAAAGAGATAACACATCCTCGTTCAAATACATATATACGAAACTTCCATTTGCAATAATCGTTTCCAGAGTATCCGCAAGAAACATATCGCCTACCAGAAAATCAGACCCTACTCGTACAGTAAGACGACCATCAACTGAAAATCCGGCTCTAACAGGAGGAAGAGAAAGTTCAACATTATAATCCAACTTCAAAGCGATTCCAGGCTCCTTGGATGTATCATCATTTTCATCAATCGCTGACTTTAGTGTCATACTCATCTAAACTCCTTTCTATATGACTCCTTCGTAGGGAAGGCTATTTCAAATGGTTGTTTGCTTGCTCTCTCGAGCAATCTCTTTTCGAACGATCGGTGCGACGCGGGTGCCAAACAACTCGATGGCGCGCAATACTTCGCGATGCGGCAATGTGCCGATATTTAGATGTAAGAAGAAACGGTTCGTTCCCAGGTTTTTGCGGACGAGAAGAATCTTCTCCGCGACATATTCAGGATCGCCAACATAAAGGGCGCCATCAATACTACGCGCAGCATCGTAAGATGCACAACTATATGGCGGCCATCCTAATACTTTGCCGAGTTCATTCATTTGAACCGACGTGTAAGGGTAATGTAACTCGGCAGCCTGTACTGTTGTTTCTCCAACGAAGCCGTGTGAGTGTGTCGCAATTCTAAGTTTACTCACATCGTGACCGGCTCCGGCGGCAGCTTGTTTATACAATTCGACTAACGGGGCAAATCTTTCCGGCATTCCGCCAATGATGGCGAAGACGACGGGCAGCCCCAGCGCTCCTGCTCGAATGGCGGATTCTGGGCGCCCTCCGGTTCCGACCCATACCGGAAGCGGGTCTTGGACGGATCGCGGATAGACGCCAAGATTATGGATCGCGGGGCGATGACCACCTCGCCATGTGACTTTTTCCGAAGCTCTAATCTTTAGAAGCAACTCAAGGTGTTCTTCAAACAATTCGCTGTAATCGTTCAAGCTATAGCCAAACAACGGGAACGAATCAATAAAGGATCCTCGGCCTACCATAATTTCTGCCCGGCCATTACTGATGCTGTCCAGTGTAGAAAAAGATTGGTATACGCGAACTGGATCATCCGAGGAAAGAACGGTAACGGCACTCGTGAGCCGAATTCGCTTGGTTAAAGCTGCAGCCGCTGCAAGCACCACGGCTGGCGATTCAGAGGCATAATCAAACCGTTGATGCTCTCCGATTCCAAACACATCAAGGCCGACTTGATCGGCAATAACGATCTCTTCGACCCCGTTCCGAATCCGCCTGGGATGGCTAATCCTCTTGCCCGTTACGGGATCCGGTGAGTTCTCTAGAAAAGTGTTGATGCCTATTTCAAAGTTGTCTGTGGATTCAGCCATAGTTGATCCTCCTTAAATTCCTGCTGAGAATATCTTTAAATGGGTTGAAAAGCTGATTTAATAGTAGAAACTAGTGTTGATCGCAGGCAAAAATATTATCGATGTCCTGCGGCAACGTTTTTTGGCGCTACTTCGTTGATACGTTTAAGATCGGAATCCGTAAGCTCAACCTGCAAGGATCCAATATTATCCTCCAAATACTTTCTTCTTTTCGTTCCTGGAATAGGTACGATATCGCTGCCTTGCATCAATATCCATTTCAGCGCCAATTGAGGTGCGGTGCACCCCTTTTCAGCAGCCATCTCTTGAATTCGGGCGACAAATTTAAGGTTTTTCTGTAAGTTTTGTCCTTGAAATCTTGGGAAGTTCCGTCTTATGTCATCGTTCCCCAAGTCCTCGTACCGTTGAATAGTACCTGTTAAGAAACCACGTCCAAGCGGACTATAGGCTACAAATCCGATGCCAAGCTCTCTGCAGGTAGGTAGAACTTCGTCTTCAATGTCTCGGGACCACAAGGAATACTCCGTTTGCACTGCCGATATGGGATGAACCTCATGTGCTCTGCGTATCATATCTGGCGAGGCTTCTGAAAGGCCGATATAACGAACCTTGCCTTCCTTCACCAGGTCAGCCATCGCCCCTACAGACTCCTCGATTGGAGTATACGGATCAATACGATGCTGATAATACAGGTCGATGTGCTCAACACCTAATCTGCGCAAGCTTGCTTCACAGGCAGCCTTAACATATTCCGCTCTTCCGTTATATCCCCACATCGGTCCTTTGTCGCGTACTACCCCAAACTTGGTAGCCAAAGTGACCTCATGCCGTCGATCTTTGATCGCTTTTCCTACCAGTTTTTCATTTTCGCCAACACCGTACATATCCGAGGTATCCAAGAAGCCCACACCAAGTTCTAAAGAACGATGAATCGTCCGTATGGATTCTTGTTCATCCCGGTCACTTCCGTAAAAATCGGACATGGTCATACAGCCTAATCCAAGAGCTGATACTTCTAGCCCGCTTGATCCAAGCGCTCTTTTCTCCATAAAAAATCACTCCTCATTTTCAATATGGAAATCACAATACGGTATGTTTTGCATATTCGATATCTTTTCTTATACGCTTTTGAGTTGTTCGACTACATTCTGTTTATTTTTCAAAGCAATCGAAATCACTGCAAATACGGTTGCAAGCAATACGATTAGCCCTCCGACCCAACCAATCGATGATAGGGAGAGTTGTTCGACAACCACACCACCTAAAACTGCTCCCAAGGCGACACCAAGATGGAATGCAGAGGAATTCAAACTCAGCATAATATCAGTTGACTGAGGAGCCATAGTAACCAGATTAAACTGCTGTGCTGGGGCCGTTGTCCAGGCTCCAAGCATCCAAAGAGCTAGTATGAACAAGGCGCCTGCAAAAGTAACGGCAGCAATCGGGAGAAAGAACAGGGCAATCACATGAAGGAGCAGACTTGCAATAAGAGTACGAGCAATTCCCCATTTATCGGAACCATATCCTCCTATACGAGCTCCTACTACAGCCATTAGTCCCATGCCTAGCAAGACAAGGCTGATTGTATTGGAGTTAAGACCGGCATTTTCGCGCAACAATGGAGCTAGATACGTAGAAACAACAGAGTAACCTGTAATAAAGAACAAAGAGGTTAACAAGCCACTTATTACTTTGAATTCTTTGAGTACGGCCAGTTGTTTAGATAGTGGAATCGCTTCTTGACCGGATAACTTAGGAACGGCTTTTGCGATGGGAACAGTCGTTATTATGGTAAGTACGCCAAGTATAGCGAAGATCCAGCGCCATCCCATATACTCCCCGATCAAAGTGCCTAAAGGAAGTCCGATGACGAGTGAAAGACTTGTTCCCATTAAGACAGTACCGATCGCACTTCCTCTTTTCTCCGGCGGAGCCATTTGTGCAGCTACACCCAAGGCAACTACAGCGAAAACGCCTGCGCTTACTCCCAAGACAGCCCGGGAAATCATAAGCAATGCATAATTAGGGCTTAGAACAGCAATGATATTGCCGATAACGAAAATACATAGTGCTGCCAATAACAGCTTTTTTCGATCTACTTTTGATGTGATTGCTATCAGAATCGGCGTACCCACTGCATAGGCAATGGAATACACAGTAACTAATTGTCCGGCAAGACCTATTGATACATTTGTATCTGAGGCAATCATGTCAAGAATTCCAGTAATAATCGATTCGGCCGTACCGACCACGGTCGCGCCCAGTGCAAGAAAATAAATAATAAATTTGTAGCTCTTCATGTTGTAGTCCTTCATAAATGCTTCTGATCCCCCGTTTTTCTAAATAAAATTGATATTGAATCTAAATGAATAAAAACAATTCTTCAACAGGCTTTCCTACGCATCAAGATGCCCTTGGCCTTTGTTAGAAAGCATACGACGTCCACCCCCTTTCAATCGAACGTTCGATCAATTTAACTCAAAAAAATTTTTATCGAACGTTCGATCAAAGTATTTCAAAAAAAAGGGCTGTTTATGCTTTAATAGCATTCCAGCTCATTTGAATCATTTTATCGATATTAGCAGAACTGAATTCATATTCACCATTTATATACTCTTTCCCCATTTGGACAAATGGCAGACAGGAGTAGGTAACCAAAAGACTGGTCTCCGAATCCTTGAATAGTCCTTCTCTGATCCCCCTCTCAAATAGAGCATACATCGGCTTGAACACACCACCGTTTTGATCTTTACAGCTTTTGCGTATAAACGGAGAGTCAAGAAACTGTTCCATTAACAGAAAGTTAGCTTTATTATTCACAATATAATTGGAATAATTACGCAAGATCTTCTGAAAACCATCCTTGACTGACATATCCGCCGTTACACCTTTAAACATCATCTGATGCATTTGATCCTTGAGGTTAAAATATAGTTTAATCAGCAAGTCTTCTTTACTTTCAAAATAAAAGTAAATGGATGATGAAGAGATGCTTGCCCTCTTCGCAATTTTGGACATGGATATATCGGATAGCCCTATTTCATTGAGAAGTGCAATGGTTGTCTGATAGATAAGTTCCATTTTGTTTTCGGATTTGTTCTTCATGAACTGATTATAATCGATCGTTCGATCAAAATCAAACTATCTTTCGAACAACATACACATGTCGAAATAACCAAGTACCCGTTTACTTAATGAATTGCAGGCAAAATTGATTAATACATGGCCAATTGATAATCGGCGGCACTTGTTCTTGTCCTCGACAGTGAACAAAAAGAAGGACTCAGATTTTTCCTGAGTCATTTTTTATTAGATTGCATTAATAATGAATTGTCTTCGTTCTGCTTTGACCTCAAAGAAATATTGTTGATCTTTAATTAAATGCCTTTTGTACTGTAAAGATGGTTCCTTTCACGTTGACATCGAAAGTCTTGTAGTATTGTGCTTCTGTAATTTCTCCTAATGGAAGCAATGACCCTAGTCCGGCATTTGCAAAGAGAATGTCCAAGTGTCCCTTCTCTCGCTCTACTGTTTCGAACAATTTATCTAGATCTTCCGACTTTGATATGTCACCTCGGACGCCTGTAACATTCTTACCGATCTGCTTTACTGCTTCATCCAGTTCACGTTGTCTGCGTCCCGTGATAAAAACGTAAGCCCCTTCTAGTACGAACTGTTGTGCCGACGCGAGACCGATGCCGCTTGTACCTTGTGTTACAACTGCTACCTTCCCGTCAAATTCCCCCATTCTATTACACTCCTTTTATAATTTTTTGTATTGTATAGGATGCTCTGTCTACCCCATGAACTTCCTATGAACGATAGTATGGAGGAAAAGTCGCACCCAAACTTAACTATATACATGCAATTTTCCGATCTGCCCCCCCCTGGTTGTTTGAGCTAACTTTTATTCAATAACTTCCTTTACCCCAGACTAGACCTGTATTTTTAAGTTAAGCTTTTCAGAACTCCACTTCCAAAGCTCAAGTGCATGCTCCTTATTGTACGATTCCTCGGACGATGCTGCCTCTTTAGGTCCGTCCCAATATGTTCCACTCTGGACTGAGCTCCTAAGAATAAGGTTTGCAAGATCATTTCCGGATTGTTTGGTTGTCCGAACACTGGAGCGAACGAAACGCAAAAGCGGCATGATATTATTCCACATAAATCGTAACAGAGGACTATAATCCCTCGTGAGGGCTGAGCCTTTGCCAGGCATCATACCGGGATTGAATGCTGCCACCGAGATAGAACGTTTGGATTGCTGAATTTGACGGGAAAGCTCATAAGCAAAGTACAGATTACAGAGCTTAGAAGTGGTGTAGCGAACCTGGCCTTTTGCTAAATCAGACAGAATACCTAGCAGTCGATCGGATTCAACAGGGTCAGCCAATATACTGGGACTTGCGTAACGTGGGGCTGGCATGCCGGTTTTCTTGCTGAAATCATGAGTATCGCTGCTTACGACGACGATACGTCCGTTTTCTTGAAGGTGATTTAGCAATAACCGCACAAGCATGAAGTGACCCAGATGATTCACGCCAAAAGTGGCTTCAATACCATCGGCAGTCATTTGTGTACCTTGCACAAATTGAGAACCGGCATTGCAGACAATGACATGAAGTGGAGGAAGTTCCGCCTTTGAAAACTGCTCGACAAAGTGATGAATGGATGAGCTCGAGGATAAGTCCAAAACCATCGCTGAGATATTAGCATTTCCGGTAATCCTGATCAAATCATTAGCTGCATCGTTGCCTCTATGTTGACTGCGTGTAGCAATTATGACATGCCATTCATGTGAAGCACTAGCAATAACTTGGGCTGCTTCGAAACCGAGCCCCGTATTTCCTCCTGTAATGATGACGGTTTTCATGGCTTTCTTCATAATTATCATCTCCAGTCTTTGTTATATTCAATACGATACGTTATCGTATCGTATATGTCAAATAAAAAAAACCTTGCTCATCTTTGCAAGGTCCTTAAATGGGTTCTCTCATGCCGTTTACGACCAGCTCTATTCCTTGTTTTAGGGAAGCATCCAAATCCGTGGATGGGGGCTTAAACAACAATTGATACATAACAAAACCAATCAAAAGATCTGAGACCAGGTCAACATTGACCTTATCGCTTAGCTTCTCTGTAGAACGGTGGTGCGCAATAATACTTGAGATTTCTTTGGTCTTAGGAAGAGAATGATTTTCCCAGAACGATTCGGATATTTGGGAACTGCCGGATATGGTTGAAATCAGCAGCGAGAGCATCTGCTTTCCCAGTGGCGTATTCATTTGCTGAGCAAAATTACGCGCAAGTTCGTATAAGACCTCGTTAAGATCGCCTTCTGCAGACGCTTTGAACTCAGGTTTTATTTGTTCGAGTGCCTCAACAATCAGATCTTCCTTATTGTTCCACCTTCGGTAGATTGAGCTTTTCCCGACACCTGCACGTTGAGCGATCATTTCTATGCTTAGTTTCTCGACGCCGTACTCGGTGAGCAAGGACAATGTTGCATCTAAAATACTGCGATGAACCTCGTTACTTCGTGGCCGACCGCGGGATTCGCCGGAAACTGAATTTTGCGTAATATCCATCTTTGATCCCTCCCATTACTTTATTGAGAAAACATGTAAATAATTATATCACAAAGATTGGCCCCCTCAACTTTCCACATTATACTGCCCGTTAGAATTCCTGTAAAACGAAAAATTTGGCGTTTGAACAAAAACGAGCGCCTCGGTACGATGGGGTTGCACACGAGGTCATAGCCTCAAAAAGCCCATCAGGAGGTCGCTCTACTATGAAGTTTAAGGCACAGGAAAAGCAAAATCAACTCATTGAAAACATTACCGTTCATCATCTAGTCATCGGCGTAGATATCGCTCAGGAGATTCATGTTGCTCGCGCAGTCAGCTTTCG
>NZ_JAGGRD010000016.1:0-58670 GCF_018613005.1 Paenibacillus sp. ISL-20 | reverse complement strand
TCGTACCGAGGGAGTTCAATGACTACATCAACAAAAGAACGGAAAAAATGCCGTTCTTTTGTTATTGCACGAATTTTTTATCATCCATATTTGCTTGTTTAACGTCCACCCAATTTGTATTATGCAACATCTCCGAAGAATCCCCATGAAATGCCTTCATGGCTTCCTGATCATCAAACAGCCGATATCTCATCCAAGCCGTCAAGTAACCCCTATGATTGCCACCATTACCTTCAATCGCTGTATGAGCTGCACCTTTTGCCATCCCCATCATAACAGGCGTACTTGCGTTAGTACTATGCAAGGCTAATTGATTCGTTGATACCGGTGAGATTAGAAAATCTCGTGTACCGCCCATAATGAGGAAAGGAACGGTAATAAGTGCTGTATCGTACACATCTTCTGGATCACAATGCTTCAAATCCGGGAGAGCGATGGATACAACCGTCTTAATCAAGGATCCACTTATATAGTTGGTATGAGCATTAATGACCCCAGTAGACCCTTGAGAATGTCCAGCTACACCAATATGTTCCATTTGTATTCTTTGATAAAACAAGCTGTTTGCTAGTTGGTTTTCATTTCTCAAATAATCAATAGCCTCCACAATTTCTTTGCCTGTTCCTGTTGTCTTGCTATAGGAATCTATTACAATGAATCCCCAGCTAGCAAGATGAGTTAAGAGCTCATCATAACGATCTGGCGTGGCATCTGTTCCATTCCCCCAAGAAATAATAGGATAGGATTCGTCTCCTTGAAATGCTGGGTAGTAAATTCTAAATAAAGCCCCACCGCTCGTACTCTTAACTTCTTCTACCTTTACTTGATAGCTTCCTTGCTGTGCATAACGCTGCTCAATGCTTCCTTCTGCAAGTTCTGGTACATTAGAATGAGTGATTATATGCATGAAAATTGTTATTGGCACTGCAACGATAAAGACTAAAGCTGACAACCATAAAATCCACTTTCGCTTTATCAAAACCGACATCACGTGACCTCTACGATAGTCTATAGATTTCTCTATCGTTTTCTCTGTTAAAAATATAGAACTAAAGGGATATACGTGAAAGATGTAGTTATGTTTCATTAAACAAGTGCTAGATTGAAAAAATAGATACGGAGGACCGAGAATAGCTTAAAAAATACGATTTGCTGCAAGTGCAATAGACTCGAAATTGATCACCAAAGAGATGTGATGGTTGATACTCCGATGCTTGAGTGAATACAACGCTCGTTATAATAATCAATATAGGACGTGACCACGCTATAAGCTTCTGCTTTGTTAGTAAATAAATTCGAATGTCGTGGCTCAGGTTGATAACCTTCTTCGTTGAAACACCTAATCGACAAAGGTCCTCCACAATGCACCCCATTTTGTGTCAAAATCCTACAATAGGGTCACATTTGTGCATTTTTTAATGATACAATCAAACCACATAAAATAAAAAAAAGCCCAGAGAATCAGGCTTTAGTACTGTTCGTAATGTGGTACATTTGTCTCATTAGACATCATCCCGCAGAATACAAGGATTGTATCAGGAGATCCTGCCCGCCGGTCGGGAATTATTCTGGCAGCTAGTCCGCTCGAAATTGGTACCGGGGCATCGCTAAAGCCCCGGTTCTGAAACCATGGAGCCCGGAGTATAAGTACATTACTGTTGCGGCGGTTTGGGTTTCGGATTTCTCTCGCGAGTAGAAATTAGAATGTTACGCTTGTTCTGCCCAGTTAGCCGGATATGTTACATAGATAAATCGTGCATATTCTGGCACAGAAAATTGAATCCTGCTTCCATTTGGAATCAGGATCACTTCTCCTGGTTCAACTGACACCTTTGTACCATCGATGATAACATCCAGATGTCCCTCAATCACATAATCAATTTCATCGTAGTTAAGTGTCCAGTCAAAGGTTGTTTTTTTCATCTCCATGATACCGCAGCCAAGTCTTGGACTTTCCTTTAGCGAAAAAAGATCTTTACAATAGACGATATCATTAGGGTTGCCTGTATCGAGACGATCCTCTTCTGTTACTTTCATATTTGGCACTTTAATAGAAGTAATCCCTCCAGGACCTCTATGAACGTTCTGTTCAATAGCATCAGCCCCTACTTTTTCCATGATGACTTTACGAACCATCTCTTCAATCATCTTTTTATCGATACTCATGGGTACCCTCCTCTACTTCTTAGGTGCAGTTTTTTGGAACCATTTTACTTGCAATGAGCATAGCAACCATTACAGCCGTGATACACTTTTTAACATCGATTCTGTTCTCGACTAAAAGAGGTGTGAAACAAATTTTTGCCATTTCCTCATCTCCCATACCAGAGAATAAACACAAAAAGGCCTAAAGTTATACCGCTTCCTAACAAGTAGGAAAATGCTATAACCTTAAGCCTCTTTGCTTTAGTAAGACTACGCCTTTGTAGTCCTCTATTACATTTTAAACGTGAATGAAACGTTTGTTTCACACGCTGTAGATTCAAATTGCACGCTCCCTTAAGTTTATCCTTAACATAGCTATTTACAATAGATAAAACTAAACTTTTTTGTGAACATTCTTCAACGTTGAATCCTTTGCCATCATCTATAACTCCAATCGTGCAAAAGCTGTTGTTGGCAACTCATAGAAATAACGATGTGTCCATGCTCACAATCTTGAAAAGCTATGCAAAAAAAGCGCTTGAAATGGCCATTTGCATTTCAAGCGCTAATAAAATTGTAAATATGCGAATATTCAAAACGTTTTAAAAGGCATCATGGCATCGCTCCGTACCGTTCCAGCACCCGGTAAATCGCATCCGTGCCGAACCCGACCGCTTCTACAGGAATGCGTTCATCAGCCGCATGAATCAGTTTGGTAAACTGCATGTCCTTGGGCAGCGGTATTGGCAGGAAACCATAGGTTTGGATGCCGAGCCTCGCAAACCATCTTCCGTCCGTCCCTCCGGGCAGCAGCATCGGCACCGGAACGGCCTCCTTATCCGATTCTTTCAGCACATCGGACAGCAAACCGAACATCCCCATGTCGGGAACCGCGGTGCATGGGTCATGGCGCAGAACTTCCAGCTCGATCGAATCATGAATCGCGAATCGGCGCAGCTCGTCCATAAATTGCTGCGGAGTGACGCCCGGTAGCGTTCGGCCGTCCAGCTCAACCGTAATTTCGCTTGGATGAACGTTGATTTTCTCGCCGCCGCGAACAACGGTCGCGCTGACCGTATTACGCAGAAGCGGGGCGAACGTCCCGCCCTTTTCCCCCAGCAGCTTCAGGATGAAGCCGCCCACCCGGGGACGCAGCAGCCCTCTCAGCAGCAGCGCCGGCAGCAGCGGAAGTGCGGCGGCCATGCCTTCAATCATCAGCCGTGCCGCTGGTGCCACACGTATCGGCAGCTTATTCCTGCTAAGCGATTGAAGCATGTTCCCCAATTGCGCCATACAGTCGGCTCCCGGCTTGCCCATGGAGCCGTGGCCTCCATCTCCTCGAATCGTCGCTTTGAGCCAACATAGCTGTTTCTCCGCCACCATAATCGGATAAAAGGTTTTCCCCAGGGCATGAAACGCAAAGCCGCCAAATTCGCCGAGCGCATACTTGACGCCCGCAAAATAATCGGCATGCCGCTCGACCAGGAAGGAAGCCCCGTATTCGCCCCCTGCTTCCTCGTCGCTGACAATCGCCAGAATGAGATCGCCGCGCAGCGGCAGCTTGCGGACATGCGCGCGGAGGAAAGCCGATACGAGCATCGCCACGCCGCCTTTCATGTCAAGAGCGCCCCGCCCCCAGATGAAGCCGCCCTCAATGTCGCCCCCGAACGGGTCGCGGCTCCAGGCTTGCTTGTCGACACCAACGACGTCGACATGCCCGTACAACAGCAGCGGCGGTGCTTCCCCGCTGCCCTTCAACCTGGCCAGCAGATTGGGACGGGCCGGATCAAGCGCCTCAATCTGCGTCTCAATGCCCGCATCCTCAAGCAGTTGCTGGATATACATGATGCATGCGGCTTCCTCGCCCGGCGGATTGGTTGTATTGAAGCGGATCAATGCCTGCAAAATCTCCACGGGAGACGGCAGCTCCGCAAGGCGCCGGGCTCCATCCTGTTCAAACTCGTTATTGGCCAGCCGGATAACCATGTCCCCGCTCCTTCCTATAAGAGGTTGTTCAAAAAGTCCGCTTTTGATAAGAAAACCAATCGAGGCAAATTCAAGGTTGAGCGACCGCGATTCAGAGGTGGGTTTTCTTGCGATATAGAATTTCATCAACTCCGTTGATAACTTATAAATCCTATATCTAACACGAAGTAACACTGAAAGCATATTCGACATCGAATCTTGAATTCAGCCGGGCCTAAGCAGATGCTTACGAAGTCATGTTTCCTGCGGAAACATCTCAGGTGCTCACGTACCCACTACAAGCCTATGCTTCCGAGGTCGTTTTCTACGAAAACGTGTAGCTCCGCTCCTCTGACCCTAGCTTCATCCAACTGAAGCGTTTTGAAAAAACGCACATCGGAAGTATAAGCTTCGGTGCTGAAAACTGACCTTTTTGAACACGCACTATAATAGACTGCCCGCGTATGATCGGTCGGCAGGAGAAACGCCTGGCAAGCTGCGCAGGTCGAACTCACTCTGCAGTCTTGCAAGCCGCCGCTCCTGCTCTTCGGCGGACGTGCCTTTGGTGCGAAACACCGATTCCAGCATCGCCAGCGCTTGCCGAACATGCGCTTCCGCCACTTGCTCTTCCGTCTCCCGCAGCCGATCGACCAACTGCTGCACGCCTCGATAAGGAGAAGCGACGCCTTGTTCATATTCGGCCGCGTTCCAGTTGCGGTTGCGGACGCAAGTGGCGATAGCCAGACAACGATTCAGCAGATCAATCGAATAGGCGTCCGTTTGTCGGCTTGCGGCAACCAGATGTGCCTCATCCTCCTTGTCGTCAAAAGAGAATACGCGCAGTCCGTAGGGTGGAGCCAGCCGTTTCAATATATTGCCCGGCCCCAGTTCCACGGCATAGGCAATGCCAATGCTCTTCTGAAATGCAAGGACCGCCGGCCAATTGACGGGGTCCGTCAATCCCCTTGCCAGCATACCTGCGATTTCCGCCGTATTCCCGTAAGGCAGACCCGTCAAGGAGGAAACGACGGGAAAATCCATTTCTCCAAACGAGACGCAATTCAGCACTTCGGCAAATTGCGCCGCGGCCGGTGCCATCAACGGGCTATGGAACGGCGCGCTTACCTGCAGTGGAATGACTGCGGCCCCATGGGAGGAAAGTCTTTCGGACGCTTCATGGACGGCCTCGTTGTGTCCCGAAATTACCGTTTGCTGCTCTGAATTTATATTCGATACCACAACAATACGGCTACCTTCCGCGCAGCCTGCGCTGGTTTCCAAGCATACTCTGGCGACAACATCGGGACTCGGCCCATTCACGGCGGCCATCGCGCCGATCCCCGCAGCAGCGGCCCTTTGCATCAACTCGCCACGGCGGCGTACGAGCCGGAGCGCATCCGGGAACGTTATGGTCCCCGCGCAGGTTAAAGCCGTAATCTCGCCCAGGCTGTGGCCGGCAGCCATCGCAGGCAGGTATCCCCATTCCCGGCTGTACACGCGGTACATCGCCACGCCAAGCGCAAGAATGGCGGGCTGGGCATTGTCTGTTCGCGTCAGCTCCGTCATCGGTCCCTCATACATCAGGCTGTCAAGGCGCATGCCCAGCGCTTCGTTCGCTTCCTCTATCGTCGCTTTGACAACCGCATGCAGCTCGCTCAGCGTTTTTCCCATTCCGACGCGCTGCGAGCCCTGTCCGGGAAACCATATCGCATGTTTGTTCAGCATCTTCCATCACGCTCCTTACGGGTCAGATCGGGGCAGGCGCCTCGGTCAGCTTTTTGTTAATCACCGCTACAACATCGCGTTCCCGCTCATGCAGAAAAAAATGTCCGCCTTCAAACAGCATCAGCTCGCAGCCTCCCGTCGCATAACGCTCCCATTCACCGAGCGGGCCTTTGACGCAGCTGTCATCCTTGCCGCTCAAGATGGTGAGCCGGAGCGGCAACGGTGGCCGCATCCGATGCTCGTATTCGCCGACAAGCTTGAAGTCGGCTCTTAGGATCGGCATAAACATATCCAGCAGCTCCCGATGCCGGAACAGCTCGCCCGGCATGCCGCCGAGCCGTTTCAGTTCCTCCAGAAACTCGTCATCCGGAAGCTTATGGGTCCGGCGAGCCTCCTCCTGCTCGCAATGCGGCGCCCCTCTGCCGGAGAGGAAGACTGCCGCAGGCAGCGGGAATCCTTCTTCCCGCAGCGCATGCAACACCTCATACCCAAGCAGGCTGCCCATGCTGTGGCCGAATAAAGCATATGAATCGGAGCTGTGCGCCGTCTCCAGCACCAGCGGCAGCAAATCCCGCACGGCCTCCGCCGCGTCCGCATAGAACGGCTCGCCCATGCGGCTTCCTCTGCCCGCCAGTTCGGCCGGTACCAGACGCACGCCAGGATGCAGCCGGTTCGTCCAGCGCTTATACACTTGTGCGGAGCCTCCTGCATATGGCAAACAAATTAAAGATATCGTCATAACGCCCGCCTCCCGGGTAACATGTTGACGCAAGCGGCCTTTACACGCCGGCGACAAGCGTGGTCCAGAACGCTTTTTCCTTCGCGAACAAATCTTCTGCGAGCGCCAGCTCTCTGCCGCGTTCGAAGTCCCCCGTCACAAAGCGGTCCTTCACCATATCCCATCCGTCCCTCACTGCGCCAAGCTGACCGGACAGCGACTCATGCAGCGCTTCGCCGATCAGTCTCTTCTCCCGCATGGATCGGAGCAGTGACATGTTGGCGATATGCCGGTTGCAAATGATGTTGACGCCGACAAGGCCATAGGTCAAATGAGCTTGCTTCTTCTCCGGGTCGGAATCTACATTCCACATACCCTCTATTGAGAACTCGCCAAGCTCCCTCGCCAGCCGCTCCGCATTTTCCACCACTTCAGTCAGCTTCAACTCGTAGGGCTGAATTTTTTCCTGCAAGTTGTATACGTAGAAGGCAGGCCCCAAATAGCTCGGGTTCACGTTGTATTCCGAGTTGCCGTACGCCTTGAGCAGCCTTTCCTCCGGCACCTCGTGCTCCTCGTAGCCGGCAAGCGTATCGTCAATGACGTAGAAGACGCCGCGCTCCTTGTCGTATCCGTTAAACAGCGAATAATGATACCAATGGAACCTTTTCCAGGCCATGCTGCCCGGCAGCCAGTCATACAAATCGACGTTTACGCTCAGGTTGCGTCCGCCCGTAAGCATCGCCCTGATTTCATTCAGCACCGTCTCCTTGCTGCAGAAATGACCGGGCTCGATATAGCGGATCACCTGCGACAGCGGGAATCTGGCCGGGTCGTCCATATAATACAGCGTGTCAATAGTCGGATAGCGGAAGTCTTTGTCTGTTGCGGCCTCCCAAGGATAGTACCGGTAAATGTTCAAATACGCCGCGTCCCTGTAGCTGGGATCCTCGGACACCGCAATGGAAAACGCCTGGTTCAGCATGCAGTTCATCCAAAACTCGTTAAACGGTTTCCTTTTCATCGACAGCTTCATCGTTCGCCGCCCCCTTAGGCACAGAATGTTGGTTCAAGCAAGCACAGCACTGATTTTTTTCTTTGCTCCGTCTTCGACCAGCGCGTGTATGATCGCCGTATAATCATCCGCCAGCGCCCAGGCGTTCTCTTCGCGGAAAAGACTTGTCGCATATTCCAGCGTAAAGCCGATCCTGCCGTCCCGCTCCGCCGCTTCAAGCGTCAAATCGAATTTGCTGACGCCCGGATCGAATTCCTTGGGATCGAATTCAATGCCGCCCGAACGGTAAGCGACGCGATCGATATTTTGCAAAATAAACATCGTATCGAACAGCGGATTGCGGCTGCGGTCCTGTTCGATTCCCAGCTTTTGCACCAAATCCTCAAACGGGTAATTCTGGTGCTCCAGCGCTCGCAGCACATCCTCATGCAGCTCGGACAAATAATCGCCAACGGTCCGGTACGATTCCGGGAAGCTGCGAATCGCGACCGTATTGACGAACATTCCGATCAGCCCTTCCAGCTGCGCATGATTGCGGCCTGCTACCGGCGTGCCGATAATGATATCCTCCTCACCGCTCCACTTGCCCAGCAGCATCGAATAAGCCCCGAGCAGCACCGTGTACAACGTCGTGCCGCGCTCGCGCGCAAACGCCTTGATCTTGAGCGTCAGATCCTCATCAAGTATGAAGTTGATCAGACCGCCCTCGAAGTTTTGCAGTTCCGGCCTTGGCAAGGCTGTCTTGAGCTCCACCGGCGGCAGCTCCCCTTCGAACGCCTCCAGCCAGTATCGCTCATGCTCCATATAGGCCTCGCTGCCGATTTGTTCTTCTTGCCATACCGCGTAATCCCGGTACTGGATATCAAGCTCCGGCAGCTCGCCGCCGCCGTACAAAGTGGTTAGTTCCTGCAGCAGGACACTGACGGAGACGCCGTCGGTAATAATATGATGAAAGTCCAGCAGCAGCAGATGGCGCTCCTCGCCAAGCGGAATTAATCCAGCCCGGAACAGCGGGAGACTGCCGAGATCAAACGGACGGATAAAGCGCTCCATCAGCCCGCTGATGCCGCCGAACAATCCTTCGTCTCCGCCTTCCGCGAGAAGCTTGCCTGCCGCCATTCTCAGCTTGGCGCCCCGCTCCAGCGTAAATACCGGCTCTGCATGCACGCGCTGGCGGAACTCGTCCTCCTCGTGATGAAACGTCGTTCTGAGCGATTCATGGCGGCGCATCATCGCAAGGAAAGCTTCCTCCAGACGCTCCACATCGAGCTTGCCGTGCATATGCACGGCGAACGGCACATGGTACATCGTTGCCTCGCCCGAGATCAGCTCCATCATAAATTGGCGGCGCTGCGCCCTTGACATCGGGTAATACTGGCGCTCCGGCTGTTTCGGGATGCGTGCAGCCGCCACGGTTCCACTAGTGTCCAGATGAGCTGCTAAACCTTCCAGCGTAGGATTCATAAAAATATCGCGCAGCGGCATTTGGATGCCAAAGCGTTCCGCAATGCGGCTAACCATGCCTGCCGCCTTCAGTGAATGGCCGCCCAGCTCGAAAAAGCTGTCCTTGGCGCTGATCGCATCCGTACCGAGCAGCTCCTTCCAAATTTCCGCCAGCTTGCGCTCGGTATCCGTCGACAGCGGAACAAGCTCGCGTATGTCAGCGTCGCCCGGTCCCGGCTTCGGCAGCGCCCTTCTGTCAATTTTGCCCGTTGGCGTAAGCGGAACTGCATCCAGAACGACCATGAAGGCCGGAACCATATAATCAGGCAGCTTGTCCCCGAGATATTCGCGCAGCTGCCCGGTCAACCGGCCGGATGGGGCAGTGCCGCCTTGCTCCGCATCCGCTGCAGTGGCGTTCTGCATAACGACATACGCGCAAAGCGCATATTCCCCATCCTCTTCCTGAAACGCGGTGACGACCGTTTCCTTCACCTGCTCATGGCGAAGCAGCAACTGCTCAATTTCACCGATTTCAATCCGGTGCCCCCTGATTTTCACCTGAAAATCGCGGCGTCCCGCATACGCAAACAACCCATTTTCAAGCCTGCGCCCAAGGTCGCCGGTGCGATACATGCGTTTGCCCGGAGCATACGGATTCGGCACAAAAGCGACATCCCATTCGGGATGGCTGAGATACCCACGCCCGACGCCCGGCCCGCCGATACAAATTTCGCCCGTCACGCCAGTCGGCTGCAGCTTCAGTCCTTCGTCAAGCACCATCATGACGGAACCTTCGATCGGCGTACCGATCGAAATCTCCTCGCCTTCGGTCACTTCCCGGATCGAAGTCCATACCGTCGTCTCCGTCGGTCCGTACAAATTAAACAATCTGGCTCCGGTAGCGGCGCGCAGCCTGCCGAGCACATCGGTCGTAAGCGGCTCCGCCCCGATCATCAATATGCGCAGCTTTTGCAAGCCCTCCGTTTCGCCTCGCTGATTCATCCACCATTTGAAGCGCGACGGCGTAATTTGCAGCACATCGACACCGTGCGCGTCGATCAGTCCTTGCAGCAAGGCTGCGTCGCCCCGTTCCTCTTCGCTCGCGAGTACAATCCGCATACCCAGCGTGAGCGGAAGCAGATTTTCAACGACAAAAATATCAAAGGAGACCGATGCCATCGCCAGGATGCTCTGGCCCTTCTCAAACGGAATCCGGTCTCGGAAGCCTCCGATGAAATGCGCCAGCCCGCGATGCTCGATCATCACTCCTTTGGGACGCCCGGTCGAGCCCGACGTATATAGCACATACGCTAAATGGTCCGGCTTATGGACTAACTCCGGATTGCCTCTGTCCGCCACATACAGCTCCGGATCGTCCAGATACCACTCGGCAACGGCTCTCGTTACGACTCCTGCATATGCTTTTTCCGTCAGCAGAAGCGCTTCGCCGCAATCCTCAAGCATCCAGTCGATCCTCTCTTTCGGATAAGCGGGATCAATGGCGACATATGCGCCTCCGGCTTTCAGAATACCCAAAATGGCGACAAGCAGCAGCGGGCTACGGGACGCCATCAGCGCGACAATGCGCTCGGGCCCCACACCCTTCGCCCGCAAGGAATGGGCAAGCCGATTCGCGCGTTCGTTCAGCTCGGCGTACGTCACCGTCTCCGCGCCGAATTGAATCGCCGCCGCATCCGGCGTACGCGCCGCCTGGCGCTCCACCTCATGGACAAACCCCGTCCATTCCGCCGTGGTTTGCGAGGAGGCCGTCGCATCTCCTTGCTGGTCCGTCGTGTCTTTCTGGGCTCGAGTTTCCATCCTACCACTGCTCCCCTCTCTGCTAGCGGCCTGTACCGGCATGCCTCCTCCGGTCAACAGTACCAGCAATTGCTCCCGCTCGCTTTCACTCATCAGCTCAAGCTCGCCGACCGTGCGACCCTGCGATCTGCACATCTCCCGCACGAGTACGGTATAGCTCTCCGCCATGCGATGCGCGGTCTCCTCATGAAACAAATCCGTTGCGTATTCCAGTTGAAGCTCGATTTCCTCTTCCCGCTCCACCGCTTCCAGTGTCATGTCGAACTTGCTTGTCCCCGTCTCGAACGGCATCTCGCCAAAGACGAGGCCACCAGCTTCCATCACCGCCCGGTCCATATTTTGCAAGACAAACATAACGTCAAACAAAGGATTGCGGCTTCTGTCCCTGTCTGCCTTCAGCCCTTCGACCAGCTCCTCGAAAGGATACGTCTGGCGCGAAAGTGCCTCTACAACAAGATTATGCAGCTCCGCCATATAGGCCCTTACCGTCTTGTCTCTTTCCGGCCTGGTCCGCAGCGCCAACGTGTTGACGAACATGCCGATCATGCCATGTGTATCGGCATGCTCCCTGCCGGCGGCGGGGGTGCCCACAATCACTTCGGACTTCCCGCTGTATTTGGCCAGCATCGCGGCAAAAGCGCCCAACAGCACCGTATACAGCGTCGTCTTGGCTTCCCGAGCCAGCATTCGCGCCTCTTCCGTTGTTCGCGCGTCCAGACGGAACGAATGGCGGCGGCCCTTATAGCTCGGCAGAGACGGCCGCGGCCGATCCGTCGGCAGCTCCAGCACAGAAAGCTTGCCTTCGAAGATTTCCATCCAGTACTGTTCATGTTCCTCATATGCGCCATTTGCAAATCCGGCTTCCTGCCACACTGCATAATCGCTGTATTGCACTCGCAGCTCCGGTAGTGCTTGTCCGGCATACAGCTGCGACAGCTCATTCACCAGCAAACCGGAGGATACGCCGTCCGTAATAATGTGATGAACATCCAGCAACAGCAGATGATCATCCTCATTCAGTCGCAGCAGCCCAGCCCGCAGCAGCGGCAGCTTGTCCAGATGGAACGGGCGCTGGAAGACTTCCATCAGCTTCGTCACCTCGGCGCCGTCTTGCAGCGCTCCCCGCAGCGCTTCGTCACCGGTCAACTCTGCGCAATCCAGCACTTCCAGCTTGAACGCATACGGCGGATGAACCATTTGCCTGAACTCGTCCTTTGTCATATGGAAGGTCGTCCGCAAGCTTTCGTGGCGGCCGATCAGCGCCGTAAACGCGTCTTCCAGCCTCGCCGCATTCAGCCTGCCCTGCAAGCGGAGCGCGAACGGCACATGATACATGGTGGCGTCTCCGGCCAGCATCTGCATCATATATTGGCGGCGCTGGGCGCGCGACATCGGATACCACTCGCGGCGTTCTGCCTTCGGAATCGGCTCGGCCGCCGCATCTGCGCCGTCCCGCTCCTTCAGCCAGGCGGCCATTTCCGCAATGGAGGTAAGCTCGAATATCAGGCTAAGTGGAACCAGGGTGCCCGCCGCCTGCTGCAGCTTGCCCGCCAGCACGGCAGCCTTCAAGGAATGGCCGCCAACCTCGAAAAAGTCGTCGTGAATACCAATTGGTCCTGCCGTATCGCCCAGCACATCTTCCCAAATGGCGGCAACACGCTCTTCCATCCCGTCTCGCGGCAGCTCCGGCTTTCCCTGCTCCCGTAGCCCGAAGTCCGGCTCCGGCAAGGCGCGCCGGTCCACTTTCCCGTTCGGCGTCAGCGGTATTGCGTCAATCGCCGCGATATAGGCCGGAATCATCGCCTCCGGCAGCTTGTCTTCTAGCTTCCTTCGCCATTCCCGCGAAGGGAGCTTGTCCGAAGTGACCACATATGCGCACAGTTCCTTGTCGCCGCTTGCCTGCTCGCGGACGATCACAACCGCGTCCTCCACCTCAGGAAGGGAAATCAATTGCGAGCGAACTTCGTTCATTTCAATCCGCACGCCTCTGATTTTTACCTGTTGGTCGACCCGGTCCACGTACATCGCGTTGCCGTCTGGCAGCCACTTTGCGATATCGCCGGTTCGATACATGAAGCGGCCCTCATGGTACGGATGTGGCAAAAAGCGCTCGGCTGTCATATCCGGCTTATTCACATAACCGTCAGCAAGGCCACTGCCGGCAATATACAGCTCGCCAGCGGCACCGATAGGAGCAAGCTGGCCGCCATAGCCGAATATATAAATTTCAACATTGTGCATCGGCCCGCCAATCGGCACATAACCGCCGCGATAAGCGCCAGGCTTGTATGCGTACATATTGGAGCATACCGTCGCCTCCGTCGGACCGTAGCCGTTAATCATCCGAATCTCGGGATTAAGCTTCGTATACAGCTCCAGCGTTTCGTCTTGAATCGGCTCTACACCAACGAGCATTTTGTCTAGCGTAATCGCGGTAGCCGATTGCTCCAGCTGCCTCGCAACCTCTTTCAGCAAAGACGGTGGTAAATAAGCGAATGTAATCCGCTCTTCCGCAATCACCTCGGCAATTCGCCGTGGATCAAGCAATTTCGGCTCCGGGTAAAGCACCGTGCAAGCCCCGAACATCAGTGGCATAAACAGCTCCGCTACGCTGACGTCAAACGAAATATTAGTCAGGCTGAGGCATCTGTCCCTCTCGCCGTATTGCCCATCAAAAAACGTTCTGAGCGAATGTCCGAAATTGTAAAAGCTGCGGTGGGGTACAATGACGCCCTTCGGCTGACCCGTAGAACCGGAGGTATAAATGACATACATCGGATCGGCTGCGTCCTGCGGCCATGCGTCATCGTCTCCGCCGGAGAACAGCGTCTCATCCGTAATGTCCAGCACCTGCAAGGAGGCTGGCACAAGAGCCGCGACTCCAGAACGCGTGCAGTCCGCGAATACTAGCTCCGCGCCGCTGTCCTCCAGCATATAGCGGATGCGTTCCTCAGGATAATGCGGATCTACAGGCATATAAGCGCCTCCGGCTTTCATAACGGCGAGCATAGCGGTAAGCATAGGGATGGAGCGCTCCGCCATAATGCCGACGATGCTGCCGCGTCCCACACCTCTGGCGCGCAAGGTTCGCGCCAGCGCATCGGTGCGGCGATCCAGCTCCCGGTAGGTCATGGATTCACCGCCGCAAGATACAGCCGGCAGGTCGGGAACGGCCGCCGCCTGTTCCTTGAAGCAAACATGCAGACAGCGCGGCGGCGGAAAGTCCGCTTCGCGTCTCCCCAGCGCCAGCATGTGCAGGCGCTCCCCCTCCGTTAGCATCTCCGCTTCGCCAAGCGTGGCGTCGGGACGGCGCGTCACACTGCGCAGCAGCTGCACATAATGCCGCATGAACCGCTCGGCTGTCGCGCGGCGAAACAAATCGGCATTATATTCCACGACAAGCCGCAATTCCGCACCATTCTCCACGGCCTGAATCATTAAATCGTATTTGGCCGTGCCATGCTCAAAGCGCTGGTGGCGATACGACAATCCCGCAGACGAAGCGTTTGGAATACCCAGGTTTTGCATGATGAACATCGTGTCAAACAGCGGACTCCGGCTGGCGTCCCTTCTGTCCATCCATTGCGCGATTTCCTCGAATGGATATTCGGCGTGGGCGTAAGCCCCGGTCGCCATCTCTTTCACTTCGGACAAGAGGGCTCTGAACGGCTTGTCCGCGTGCGGATAAGCGCGCAGCGCTAGCGTGCCGGTGAACATGCCCGCGATCGATTCCAGCTCGCGCCTGTTCCGTCCCGTAATCGGCGTACCGACGGCAATATCCTCAGCCCCCGTATAGTGGGCAAGGAACGTGTAATACGCCGCTAGCAGCACCATAAACGGAGTCGCGCCCGATTCGGCCGCGAGGCTGTGAACTGCCGTCGTCAAATCGGCCTCGACGTACACGTCGAACGTTTCGCCGTGATTGCCTTTGACGGGCGGACGCGGGGCATCGGTCGGAAGCGCAAGCAGCGGCCAGTCTCCCCGGCATTGCTCGCGCCAATACCGTTCGGCGTTCCCGGAGAGCGGCCTGCTCTCCTGCCATACCGCATAATCCTTGTATTGCAGCGGCAGTGGCGGCAACGAACCGCCCTGATATAAAGTCATCAGGTCGGACAAAAGAATGCCCGCCGACATGCCGTCGGATGCAATATGATGCATATCAAGAAACAGCACATGGCGCTCCGGCCCCAGCGTCAGCAAGGCTGCGCGGAGCAGCGGAGCCGTATCGAGCCTGAACGGCCGGAACAAGCTTTGCAGCACGGTGTCCGCTTCCGCTTCATCAGCCTCCATGCGAATCAAGCGGAAAGAAATGGCGTCGTGAACACGCTGTCTGATCTCTCCGTCGATGACGTGGAAGGTGGTGCGAAGCGTCTCGTGACGCTCTACAATGGCTTGCAAGACGGCCTCCAGCCGATCTGCATCAATAGCCCCGTCCAAGTGCAACAATTCGGGCAAATTATAGCTGCGATCATCCGGCATCGCCTGCTGTTGCAAATACATACGTTTCTGCGGCGATGAAACCGGATAATGCTCTTGCGGAGCCGCCTTTGGAATCGGCTCCAGTGTATAGCCGAACAAAGAGTCGGACGCTTGGCTGGTCAATGGCCCGACATGCCAGTCGAACGCTCCTGATCCGTCACGGCCGCCGGCTGCCGCATGCCCATCATACCCACCGTTCGCCTCGTGTCCGCCTTTCCTAACGTTCGCCCCTTGTCTATCAAGCCCCATGTTTGTTCTTTGCGCTGTCACCGCTCCGCTCTCCCTGAGCCGCTGCTCGATCAGGGCCGTGAACGAAGGTAGATCCGCATGTCCCAGCAAATCCGCCGCCTGAATGCGGACGTCCACAAGCTCGCTGACCCGGTTTACTATTTTGAGCGCAATAATGGAATCTCCGCCCAGCTCATAAAACCCGGCATTCGCAGGCAATTCGTCATAACCGAGCAGCTCTCCCCAGACATCTGCGATATGCTGCTCCCATTCCAGGCGGGAGCGCTCCCCGGTTAACGTGACGCCGCGCCGACTCTGACTCGTCATCCCGCCGTTCCGCTGAAGCACGGCCTGCCATCTGGCAAACGTCTCGTTCATTTCTTGCCCAAGCTCCTCGGGAATATCTCCACCGAGCGAATATCCGCTCCAGGCAGCAAATGGCATATGAAGCGCTGCTCCAACCCGCGTCTCCTCCACCCAGCAACGATGAGCATCGAACGGATACGTCGGAAGCGGCAGCCGATGGCAGCGTTGTCCCCGAAAGATTGCCTTCCAGTCGATCTCGTATCCGCCCACGTAACGTTGGCCCAGCTCCAGCGCTTCCAATTCCCGTTCATTTGAACCGGGTTGCTGTCTCATATTCCCGACCGGAGCTGAGTCGGCTGTCCCGAAGAGGACGTTCGGCAGCGCAAGGCCGTTAAGGCCGCTTTCGGCAACGGAATGCAAGGTGTGGACAAGCTCCTCCCAGCCGCTTACCGCAATCGCCAGGCGATACCGATGGGCTCCCCGGCCAACGGCCAAGGTGTAGCAAAGATCGGCTAGGCTGCGGTTCTCATCACCGCGATGCTCCTGAGCCCAGTCCCGCATCAGCAGCACGAGCCGCTCCAGCGCCGTCATGCTGTGCGCTGACAAGCAGAACAGCTCCGCTCTGTCCGAATGACCCGATGGTGTACCGGTAGGAGCCTCCTCCAGCACAACATGGCAATTGGTCCCGCTCATGCCAAATGCGCTTACTCCACATCTTCTTGCTTCGCCGTTCGTCTCCCATAGCGTCAATTCGTCATTGACATAAACGGGCGAATCCACAAACGGAATGTTGCGGTTCGGCGAGCGGTAATGAAGCGTTGGCGGCAACTGCTTGTGGACAAGCGACAGGATCGCCTTGAGCAGCCCTGCAATGCCGGCAGCATGATCGAGATGTCCGATATTTGTTTTCAGCGAGCCGATGGCGCAAAATTGCCGTTTATCGGTGTATCTCCGGAAGGCGCGCGTTAGCCCGTCGATTTCGATCGGGTCGCCAAGCGGGGTTCCCGTGCCGTGCGCCTCCATATACGTCACCGTTTCAGGATCAATGTCCGCATCCTGCCAAGCGCGTGCAATGACGTCCTCCTGCGCGAGGGCGTTCGGGGCGGTAATGCCGACCGAGCTGCCGTCCTGATTCATCGCGCTGCCTTTGATGACGGCATAAATATGGTCGCCGTCCTCTTGCGCGCGGGACAGCGGCTTCAACAGCAGCGCAATCACGCCATCGCCGATGCCCGTTCCGTCCGCCGAGTCGTCGAATGTTCTGGCCCGGTTGTCACTTGACTCGATGCCAAGCCGTATGCCGGTATCCAGAGGCAGCACGTTAATTTTGACGCTGCCGGCAATCGCCGCCTCACATTCACCGCTGCGAATCGATTGGCATGCCAGATGGACCGCTACCAGTGAGGAGGAGCAGGCGGTGTCCACGCTGATCGCCGGTCCGCGCAAATTAAGCAAATACGAAATCCGGCTCGGTATCATGGAGCTAAGATTGCCGGGCGCCGCCATGGACAAGGAGTCCGGGTCCAGCGCTTCGATGATTCGCTTGTAATCATGCAGCGAGTCCCCGTTATAGCCGATATAGACGCCAGTGCGCGAACCATGCAGCGCATCTCCGCCGTACCCCGCATTCTCAAGCGCGCCCCAGGCCGTCTGCAGGAACAGGCGCTGCGCCGGACTCATCAGCGAGGCTTCCTTGGGCGAAAGCCGGAAAAAAGAATAGTCAAAACCTGAAATATCTTCGATATACGCCCCGTCAAAAAAGGAAACGGAGCCGTATTGCGTCTCCATCCGGCGCAAATACGGCTTCAATTCCTCCTTGCGGGAATCCGGAAACCCTCCTACCAGGTCCTTGCCGCTCCGCAGAAGCTCCCAGAAGGCTTCGTGCGATTCCGCGAGCGGCAGTTTGGCGGATATCCCGACAATCGCAATATCCTTGAGGGAAACATTGGAGACGGAGCCCCCGCTCCGCCCCTTCCGCCCGGATGTGTCTTTTTTGGTATCCAGCAAATCCAATTGAAACATGGCGCCCTTCCCTCCTAGCTAGTAATGGAATTACTGATGACTTGTTCTTTTTCCGCCCTCTCGCCGCTCCGGCGCAGCAGCAGAAACACATGCGCCGCGATGCCGAGTCCGCTGATCAGGGCTAATAATGCAAGCGTACCGGACTGCCAATCGTCCATCCATTGCAGTACGATATACAAGGTACCTGTGCTGCACACATGGGCCGCAAGCGACCCCCAAAGCGAATGCGAGCCGGCGCGAACGGCGCCGTATACGATCGCACCCAGCGCTGCAAATGCGCCAACCGTCATATTCATAAATACCGCACCGAACAATACGGCCTGGAGCAGAACCGTCCACAGAACCGAAAGACGTTGACGCAGCGTATGAAACAGCATTCCTCTGAACAGCCATTCCTCCAGCAAAGACCCCAGCAGCAAGCTGCCGAGCACAAAAATGATCAGGCTACCGCCGGCGACAAAAGCTACTAGATCCGAAATGGCCGGAAAGGTCGACTTTATCCACGGAAGACGGGTAAACGCGGCGATAAACAAGCCGAGCCAGACGCCCGTCCCTGTGGACAGCAGCAACGATCCGCCGCGCGCTGGAACAAACCCCAAATCCTTCAGCGAAATTTTTTGCCAGCGCAGCAGCGGAAGATAGACGGCAAGCACGATGATATTGGATACAATCAGCACAATGCCGGAATTGCCTTTGATCCAATCTTTCAGACCGGGATCACCGACCCAGTTGTAGAGCGCTTGATTGACAAGCATCACAATCGCCGCATAAATGACCAAATATATGACGGTATTTCCCGCTATTCGCAATCCCTTCACGCCGAAGTCACCGCCTCGGAAGGCAGCCGCGCGGAGATCGGAGAGCGATGTTTGACCGCAAGGAATATCCCAACCGTAATCATGGCGGCCGCCACTGCCATCACGATGGACATGACGGTGACGTCCGTCGTCTCCGGCCCGTAATGCCAAAGCAGGTACTGGCTGCCCTGACAGGCAACTTGGGCGGCAATCGGCGCCCAAATGGATTTAAACCAGACATACAAGAGCGCAAATATAACCGCGCCGAGAAAACCGTACAGCGACAGCGGAATGTCTCCGAAAAAGAACAACGTCCCGTACAACACGCCCTGAATCACAATCGCGATCCAAACCGGGAGTACGCGTCTGAACTCATTCATCAGAATGCCTCTGAACAACGTCTCCTTGTAAATATTTCCAAGAATCAGGAAAATCAGAAATACATACCATTCCGCGCGGTTCAAGTAATCAAACAATTCGCGGAACTGGTACTTGTCCGATGCAATGGCGGGAAGACGGGAGAATGCGACCGTAAACAGGCCGGCTCCAAGCCCGATCCATAAAGCGATCGCTACTGATTTGCCGCCCATCACGCGAAACTTAGCCGCCTTAAACAGATTTTCTTTGAATATAAGCCTCCAGGCCAGCAGCATGAGCGGCAAACCCACCATATCGTTCAAAATAATGACGGTTACCGTGTTCTGTTCAAACCACGTGCTTCTGGGGTACACATAATCGAAAAATAATGTCGTTACGGTAAAAAACCATGCAAAATACAGGCCGATAACAACAGCCACGCGAGCCAGCATCATTCCCCACGCCTTCATGCGGTCAGCCCCCCTTTTGTGCTGCTGACGGCATGTCAGCCGTCAGAGCTTGACCGGCGCGTGCGCCGATGCCGCCGCTGCCAGAGGTCCGCCAGACATAAACGGTACCTCCAATCAACGCAGCCAGACAGAGCGCTGTAATAATATACAGCGAAACATCGCCCAGCTTGCCAAACCATTCGTAGAACCCGATGTATTTAAACAGAAAGATTGTGCCCATGGTCGTATTCTGTACCAGAATAGGCGCCCACAGCGACCCGGTGCGCAGATACAGTGACCCGTAAATCAGGCCCGAACCGATGCTGATGACCGAAAGCGCCAGGCTCGGCTGGAAGTAGGCGTATGCTGCGGCTTGCAACACCAGGGCCACATATACCGGCATAACCCTGCGAAGCTCGCTGAAAATGAGACCCCTGAACAATATTTCTTCAAATGCCGGGCCGATCAAACCGGCGCCCAGAATGACATACCAGATCGAATCCCCCCTGATCGTATCGTTGACAAGCATGGGAATGGACGGAAATTGCCGCGCAATATCGTCAATGACGATCAGGCCGATACTGAACAAACTTCCGGCAAGACCCAAGCCAATCATTAACAAGACGCGCGAGGCTTTCAGCCGTTTAAAGCCCGACGCGCGAAACAGATTTTTTCCCGCATGGGGCCATATCCATCCTTTGATACGAAAGATGAGCAAATAAACAAGCGTAATCAACGTGAACAGAACAGCTATAAACATGGCTGGATTGCGATCCAGAAACTTGGCGAAGGACAGCGTCACTTCGTAATTGTAAGTAGAGCGAAGCAGATAGAGCAGCGCATAAAAGACCCCGAGATAAAGAGCGATATTCCCTATCATGTTCAACACTTTTTTCACAGGAAAGCTCCTTTCTTCCTTCGTCAATACGTGTTTAAAAAGTCAGACTTTCAGCGCCGAAGCTTATGCTTCCGATGTGCGTTTTTACAAAACGCTTCAGTTGGATGAAGCCAGGGACGAAAGGAGCGGAGCTACACGTTTTCGTAGAAAGCGACCTCGGAAACATAGGCTTGTTTTGGGTACGTGAGCACCTAAAATGTTTCCGCAGGAAACATGACTTCGTAAGCATCCGCTTAGGCCCGGCTGAATTCAAGATTCGATGCCTAGTAAGCTCCAGTGTTACTTCGTGTTAGATATAGGATTTATAAGTTATCAACGGAGTTGATGAAATTCTATATCGCAAGAAAACCTATCTCTGAATCGCGGTCGCTCAGCCTTGAATTTGCCTCGATTGGTTTTCTTATCAAAGGGGAACTTTTTAAACAACCTCTGTCAGATGTATTCTCAGGGGCAGGCGCAGCCCGGCTTGGCCCATGCTACGCCCCCGATTCGGCGCTACCTGTTGCGGCGCGATATTGCTCGACCACGCTCGACAGCAGCTCCAGATAAGCGGAAGCCCAATCCAGCACCGCCTCCTTGCCCAGGCGCCGGGCGTTGTACGTCCATACCCCGCCAAGCTCTGGCACTTCCGCCCCGCGTTGTGCGGCGGCAGCACCACTCATATACAACACAACATCGAATTGTTCCAATAGCTCCTCCCGCTCCTTGAACCCGTGCTGCGCTGCTCCTGCAAATAACGGGAACAAGGCAAATCCGGCTTCGACTTGCGGCTGCTTTCTGATTTGCCGAGAGGTATAACATTCTCCCGCGTTCACCCGTTTGGCAGCATACCGCATCAGCGTATCGAAATCGCGCACCTCTCCAAAGTCGATTTCCTTCGGAGCAATCAGCCCGTTGTCCGTCATTGCCGGAAGTACTAGCCGGCCCATGCCGGACTCGCCGCGCCAGAAGTATAGATATACGGCATACGCCGCGGCTTCGACCGTTACCGAGCGGGATGCCGCAAGTTCCGTAAGTCCTTCCGCAACGATCGTGTCCAGTTGGAACTGAACGCTGCCGATACGCTCCGCGGCATAACCATTGCAGACGCAGTCGTCTGCCACCGGCAAACCGCTCCAGCTCCAGCTCGCGAGCTCGCGATTTCTCGACTCCAGATAAGCCGCAAGCGATGCGATCGTCGGGTAGGTGAACAAATCCGTTACACCGAGGGCACCGGGATACAACTCCTCCAGCCGTTGATGCGCCCGTACCAGCAGCAGCGATTCTCCCCCGACATCGAAGAAACGATGATGGATGCTGAAGTCATCTCTTTGCAGGATTTCGCGCCATACAGCTGCGATAGCCAGTTCGATATCGCTTGCCGCTTCAACAAACGGAGTGACGCTGTCCGCCGCCCGTTCTGGTTCCGGCAGCGCCTTCCGGTCGATTTTGCCGTTTGGAGACAGGGGCATGGCTGGTAGTTCCACCACGGCCTGCGGAACCATATAATCCGGCAGGCGCAGCGCTGCAAAATCCCGCAGTTCCTGATGGTCCACATGTTTGGAGCAAACGATGTACGCGCATAAATATTCGCTTCCGCTTGCGGCGTCCTGCTTCATGACCAGCGCTTCCGAAACCGCCGGATGACCGAGCAGCACATGCTCGATTTCCCCGCATTCGATGCGCTGGCCCCTTATTTTTACCTGATGGTCGATTCGGCCCAAATATTCGATCGTTCCGTCAGGCAGCCATCTGGCAAGGTCTCCTGTCCGATACATCAGACTGCCCGCCGCAAACGGATTATCGACGAACTTTTCTTCCGTTAAATCGGGCCGGCCGATATAACCCCGCGCCAGACCCGCACCGGATATGCACAGTTCCCCGGCAATGCCGACAGGCTGGAGCTTCATCGATTCGTTCACGATATAAAGCGAGATGTTGTCGATCGGTTTGCCAATCGGTACATTGATCGAAATATCGTTGATCGGAATATCGCCGTCAGAGCAATCGTAATAGGAAACGTCAACCGTCGCCTCGGTCGGGCCGTACAAGTTCACAAGCCTGGCATCGAACGGAACTCCGATCCGCTCGCGGAACCGCCGCACCTGATCCGTAATCAGTGCTTCGCCGCTGGTGAACACATGCCTCAGGCTCTCCAGTCCGGCATCGCCGCGCAGCAAGCCGGGATGCTCCAGGAACAGGTGCAGCATGGACGGCACAAAATGCATCGTCGTTACGCTATGCCGCGCTATCGTATCCATCATTAGCTCAGGGTCCTTTTCGCCGCCCGGAGGCAGCAGGACCAGCTTGGCTCCCGCAAAGCTCCACCAGAACAGCTCCCAGACCGATACATCGAAGGTAATCGGCGTTTTCTGCATAATGACTCCGCTTGCGTCCAGTCCGTATTGCTTCTGCATCCAGCCAATCCGGTTGACGACGGAATGATGCTCGATCATAACGCCTTTCGGCTGCCCGGTCGATCCTGAAGTATACAGCACATAAGCAAGCGAACGTGAATCATGCAGCTTCTCCACGGGGAAGTCGTCCCGCTCCTGCGCCAGCGCCTCATGAACGTCCATAAATGGTAAAAACGTCTCCAGCCCTTCAGGGGCTTTGCCCTTCGTCAAGACAAGCTTGGCTCCGGAATTGTCCAGCATGTAGCGGATTCGTTCCGGCGGCAAGCCCGGCGCAACAGGCACATAAGCTCCGCCCGCCTTCAGCACGCCAAAGATTGCAATCATCATCTCCAGGCTGCGATCCATCACGACGGCCACGCGCTCCTCGCGCTTGATGCCTTGCTTTCTGAGCGCCTGCGCCAGCCGGTTCGACCTCCGGTTCATTTCCGCATAGGTCAACGCTCCGTCCTCCGCCGCAACCGCAACGGCCTGCGGCGTTTCCACCGCTTGTCTTTCGAGGTAAACCTCTACCGTATCGCCGCTTGCATACGGCGCGGCCGTGCGATTGAACGCTTCGCTCTGCTTCTCTGCCTCTGCGGCTCCCTGCAGCCCGATCCCTCCGAGCGGTCGCCCCGGCTCCGCCAGTGCAAGGCCGACAATACGGAAATACCATTCCGCCATTCTGCGTATGCTGTCTTCCTTAAACAGCGCCGTCGCATATTCGATTGTCAAAGCTGCGCCTTTTGCGCCCTGATCCGTAATCTCAAACGTCATGTCCAGCTTCGATACGCGATTGTCCGGAACTTGCACCTCGAATTGCAAGGCGTCCGCCGCCGTCTGTCCGGTCTCCATATGCTGCATGACAAACACCGTGTCAAACAGCGGATTGCGGCTCAGATCGCGCGGCACATCCAGCATCGTCACCATATGCTCAAACGGGAGCAAGCCGTTGTCCAGCGCCGAAAGCGCAGTTTCTTTGAGCTGCTCGGCGAACGCTCTGAACGGCAGTTCGCCGGATGGCTGGCTTCGAATCGGCAGTGTATTGACAAACATGCCGACCAGAGACTCGGTTGCGGGATGGAAGCGACCGGATATCGCCGTGCCGACAATAAGATCGTCTTGCCCCGTCATCAGATGCAATAACGTATGGTAGGCGGCAAGCCAGATATGGAATGGCGTAACGCCCCATTGCTCCGCCGCCGCCGAGATCCCCTCCGCAAGCTCCACCGGAATCGGCAGCGCAAGTTTGGCGCCTTCGAAGCTTTGTTCAGGCGGACGGGGATAATCGGTCGGCAACTGCAGCACAGGAAGCGTACCCGCTAGCTGGAAAGCCCAATATTGCTCTTGCTGCTCTCTCGCCTCCGAAGCCATCCACTCCTGCTGCCAAACGGCGGCATCCTTATAGTGAATGGGCAGCGGCTGCAAGGAGCCGCCGCGATACAGCTGCTCGAAATCGCGCGCCATCACGTTCATGGACACGCCGTCGGCGACGATGTGGTGAATGTCCAGTAGCAGTGTATGCCGACTTTCGCCGTCCGTCGCGAGAAACGCCCGAATTAACGGAGCCTTTCGCAAATCGAACGGGCGGACGACCGCGCGAGCAAATGTATTCAAGTCCGCCGCATCCATCAAGGCATGCACGGCGAGTTCAAACGAAACCGGCTCATGGACATGCTGCACCGGCTTTCCGTCTGCCCAGTCAAAGCTGGTGCGCAGCGGTTCATGGCGGTCAATCAGCCCTTGAATCGCCTCGCGAAGCCTGTCCTGATCAAGCTTACCCGTCAGGTTCAGAGCGAGCGGGAGATTGTAGGCCGTGCTGCCCTGATAAAGCTGCTGCAGCACAAACAGCCTGTTCTGCGCGAGCGACAACGGGTAGAACGGCCGGCTTTCCGCCCGGGCAATAACCGCGGCCCGCTTGGGAGCCGCGTTGTCGATGCGGGTCGCCATTTCTCGCAGCAGGGGAGCGTCGAACACATCCTTCATAGCAAACGCCGCTCCATAACGCTGTTCGATCAAGCCCGCAAGCTGCGCGGCTCGCAAGGAATGGCCGCCCATTTGGAAGAAATGGGCTTCTCTCCCGATCGCCGCCGGGTCGCCCGGGTCGCCCGGCTCGCTTGCGGCCAGACCGAGAACCTCTCGCCAAAGCTCGGCCAGCCGCTGCTCCGTCGGCGTATTCGGCGCCTCGCCGCCTGCCGCAGCTTCAGCGAACCGGGGCTGCGGCAGGCGGCTGCGGTCGGCTTTGCCGCTCGGGCTTAGCGGAAACGCTTCCATAGCAATAAAATACGAAGGAATCATATACTCCGGCAGCAGTTCCTTAAGTGTGGCCCGAAGGCTCGCTTCCTCCGGCGCCTCCCCTTCCGCTGTCACTAGATATGCGCAAAGAGCTGGCTCTCCCGCATGGTCCGTCACTGCCGTCACCACGGCATCGCGAACTTCCGCCTGTAAGAGCAGTGCGTGCTCGATCTCGCCGCATTCGATGCGGAGACCGCGCAGCTTGACCTGATGGTCAAAGCGTCCCAAATATTCAATATTACCGTCCGGTAGCCACCTTGCGCGATCGCCAGTACGGTACAGCTTCTCTCCTGCGGCAAACGGATTCGGAACAAAGCTTTGCTCCGTCAAATCCGGCCTGTTGCGATATCCGCGCGCAAGACCGGCACCCGCGATGCACAGCTCGCCGGACACGCCGATCGGCTGCGGTCTCATCCGCTCGTCCACAATGTAGAGCCGGATGTTATGGATCGGCTTGCCGATCGGAATCGTACCCGCTCCAGCGTCGGGGCAATCGTAATAGCTGACATCGACCGTCGCTTCCGTCGGGCCGTACAGATTAATGAGCCGGCATTGGCCGCCGCCGCGTTCCATCAGGCTGTAAAAACCTGCGACATGCGCGGGCTTGAGCGCTTCGCCGCTCGTAAATACGTATCGCAGGGAACAAAGCTCCCCGCCTCTGCCGCTTTCCGCCGCATAGGGTAAAAAGACACCCAGCATGGACGGCACAAAATGCACAACCGTAACCGCCTGCTCCTTAATCGTGCGCAGCATGGAGGGCGGCTCCTTCTCCCCGCCGGGCTCTAGCAAATAAAGCGAAGCGCCGGCAAAGCTCCACCAGAACAGCTCCCATACGGAAACGTCGAACGTAATCGGCGTTTTTTGCAAAATAACGTCACGCTCATTCAGCGGATAAGCCGTCTGCATCCAGTTCAGCCGGTTGATCGCGGCGCGGTGCTCCACCATAACGCCTTTGGGTTTGCCGGTGGAGCCTGACGTATAAATGACATACGCCAAATGCTCGGGGCCCGCTTGAGGCGACAGGTCCGTTTCTTCTTCACCCTTTGGCAGCTCCGATTCGGCGGCAGCCGCAAGCGCGTCCAGATCGATCGTTTCTCCCTGGAAGGCCGGGAGCGTATGAATCCACTTGGCCCCCGTCAGAAGCAGCCTGGCCCCGCTATCCTCCAGAATGCTGCGGATCCGCTCGGGCGGATGCTCCGGGTCGATCGGTAAATAGGCCCCTCCCGCCTTGAGCACCGCCATGATCGCAATCATCATGGACAACGAGCGCTGAGCGGCGATCGGCACAATCGTGTCGATTGCAACCCCCTTGCCTCTTAGCACGGCAGCCATGCGTTCGGCGCGGTCATTCAGCTCCCCATATGTCAGCGAACCTTCGGCCGACCGCACAGCCGGGAGGTCCGGCCACCGCCGGGCGGACTCGGCGAACCACCCGTGAATCGTCTTCTCCGCCGGGTACGGATGTCCCGTATCATTCCATGTTGCAAAGGCGGCTTCTTCGGCAGGTGTCGCCATTGCGACGTCGCCACAGATCAGGTCGGGGCTGGCAGCCATTTGCTCCAAAATGTAAAGCAGCCGCGCCGCCAACCGCTCCATCGTACCTTTATAGAACAATCCGGTATTATACTCCAGCTCCGCCCGCAGACCGCCTTCGCCATCGCTGTACAGATCGAGCTTGAAGTCCAGCTTGGATGTTCCGTGGCTGACGGGCAAAGGCTCCATGCTCCAGCCGTTGCCGCGCGCCAACAGCTTCTCGTCTTCAAACTGGTTGTGAACGATCAGCATCGTATCGAACAGCGGGTTACGCGACGGGTCATGGGGATCCCGGGCCACTTCCATCAAGTGCTCGAAGCTGACATCGCCATGCTCGTATGCGGCAAGCAAGCGCCCATGGGTCTCGCCGACAAACGCCAGGATTGGCAGTTCGTCCGCCACACGCATCCGAATCGGCAAAAACTGGTTGAACATGCCGATCATCCGGGCCGTGTCCGGATGCGTCCGGCCTGCCGCCAAAGAACCGATTGCAAATTCCGACTGATGCGTCGTTCCCTTGAGCAACAGCGCGTAAGCCGCAAAAAGCAGGCTGTTCATGCTCGCTCTGGCGCTTGCGGCCGTCTCTTTCAGCCGTGCGGCGAGTACCGCCGGAATATGGAAGGTATACGTATCGCCCGCAAATGTTTGACGGTCGCCACGCGGCCGATCCAGCGCCATATCAAGCGGCGCCAGCGGCTCTGCAAGCTGCTCCGTCCAAAACGCTCGGCTTGCCCTGGCCCGCTCCGAGCCAGAATGTCGCTCCTGCCAAACGGCATAATCCTTGTAATGCAGAGCCGGTGACGCAAGTTCCGCGCCGTCGATCAAAGCGGTCAACTCCTCCAGCAGCAGCTTGACGGATATGCCGTCCGCCGCGATATGGTGGATGTTGAGCAGCAGATAGGCCTCCGCTCCTTCCGATTCGGGCCGGCAATAACATGCGGCGAGCTGCGGCGCTGCGGCAAGTTCAAGCGGACGGAAAAACTCGTTCAAGCATTCCGGCAGCGTCGTCTCCGCGAGCTCCGCCGTTTGCAGAACAAAGGCGGCCGTATCGTGCACGATCTGGGCCGGAACGCCGTCGATCCAATGATAGGAGGTCCGCAGCGGCTCATGCCGTTCGATCAACTTCCGAAGCGCTGGCCCGATTCTGGTCTCACCCACCGCACCCGACAGTTGAAGCGCAAGCGGAATATGGTAGGTTAGTCCGATATCAGCCATGCTTTCCGCCAAAAACATGCGCCGCTGCGGCGGGCTGAGCGGATAGGATGCGGCTTTCGGCGCGTCCGCAACAGGTTCGTACGCTTCCTTGGCAGCCCTGTCGATCCAGGCCGCCTGCTCTCTGACTGTCGGCAGCTTGAAAATTTCCTGAAGCGGCATGCGCACCCGGCAATGCTTGTAGATGGCCGAGGTCAATGCAGCCGCCTTCAGGGAATGGCCGCCATGCTCAAAGAAGTGGTCAAGCGCGCCAACCTGCCCCGCATGAAGCACTTCTTGCCACAATCCTGCGACAATAATCTCCGTATCTGTGGCGGGCGCTTCATATGAGACCACGCGCTCCGGCGCAGGCAGACGTTTTTTGTCCACCTTGCCGCTCGCGTTCAGCGGCAGCTTCTCCAACTGCACAAACGCAGCGGGAATCATAAATGCCGGCAGCTTGCCTGTCAGTTGGCTCCGAACGCTTGCCTGCCCTTCGGTTTGCTCCGCAACGATATAAGCGCATAAATACGGCGCGCCGTCATTCTCGATCAGCGCCACAAACGCTTCCTTGACGCCCTCGCAATCCAGCAGCCTGCATTCGATTTCGCCCAATTCAATCCGGTAACCCCGCAGCTTGACCTGGCTGTCGATCCGGTCCAGAAACTCCAAATTTCCGTCAGGCAAGCGGCGCACCAGGTCGCCGGTTCCGTACACGGTTTCGCCTTCCCGGAACGGATGCGGCCGGAACTTTGAAGCGGTCTGCTCCGGCAAATTCACATAGCCGGATGCGACACCGTCTCCCGCAATCCACAGCTCGCCCGGCACCCAGTCCGGCTGCAATCGGCCCTGCTCGTTAAGCACCAGCGTTTCCGAACGCGCGATCGGCGTACCGATCGGCACGGTGGCCGTTCCTTGTCCGTCCCATGTCTCCGTGACCCTGTAACAGGTAGCGAACACCGTCGTTTCCGTAGGGCCGTAGACATGCAGCAGCACGCCCGGTCCATGCGCGCGGAGCGCTTTGCGGATATGCGGCACGGAAGCCCGTTCACCGCCAAATAAAATATGGCGCAGGCCGCGCAGCGACTCCAGCCCATGATCGACCAGCGTATTAAACAGTGCCGTCGTCACAAAGAATACGGTAATGCCTCTGCCCTCAATCAGCTCGGACAGCCGCACAACGTCGGCAACCTCTTCCTCGCCGACCAGCGTCAGCTTCGCGCCGTTCAACAGCGCTCCGTACAAATCGAACGTTGAACCGTCAAAGGCGTAGTTGGAAAGCTGCAACAGCGCATCGTTTTTCGAAATGCTTACATAATCGGTATGAACGGCAATCCGGGACACATTGCGATGCGTGGTCCTAATCCCTTTCGGCTTGCCCGTCGAGCCGGACGTGTACATGATATAAGCGAGATCATCCGCCGAACCGTCGATGTCCAGATCATGGACGGACTCGCCCGCCCATTTCGTATCGAGTCCATCTATGTCGACGACATCTATGCTGTCTCCGGCAAGCCGTGCGCCCATCTCCATCGTCGCAGCCGCAGCCACGATCGCCCGCGCTTCCGTATCCTGCAGCATAAACAAAATCCGCTCTTCGGGATATTGCGGATCGATCGGCACATAGACGGCTCCTGCTTTCAGCACAGCTAATATCGCCGCAACCATATCGGGTGAGCGCAAGAGCAGCAGCGCCACCTTCGCCCCCGGCGCGATGCCGCGACGCGCAAGCGCGCGCGCGAACTGGTTGGCACGTTCGTTCAGCTCTCTGTAGGTATACGCCCGCTCGCCCATTTCAACGGCAATTTGCAGCGGTGTCTCCACAGCTTGCCGCTCAAAAAGCCTGTGCAGCGACAGCTCCTGCCGCGGTGCGGCGAATGAACGGCCAAGCCGGAGCAGCCGTTCCCGCTCCTCTGCATCGACTGGATCAAGCTCGCCAAGCGCCGCATGCGGCTGCGCGGCGACTGCCCGGGCCAGCGTTATATAATGCCGGGCCAATTGCGCGGCGGCCCGCTCATCGTACAAATCCAGCGCGTACTCCAGCGTAAATTGGATATTAACGCCGTTATCCGCGCACTCCCAAGTCAGGTCGAACTTGGCCGAACCACTGTCCATTGCTTGGGGCGTATAAACGACATCCTTGCCCCGCCATTCTGGAAGCTCCATATTTTGCAGCGTAAACACCGAATCGAACAGCGGATTCCGCCCGTATTCCCGTTTCACATTCGCCAGCTCGGCTATTTCTTCATAAGGCACATCCCCGTTGCCGATAGCCGCCAGTGCCTCCCCATTGACCTGCTTCAGCCATTGATCGAAGCGCAAACCGCTTTGCCTGCGCAGGCGGATCGGAACCATGTTGACGAACATCCCGACCACGCTTTGCAGCTCCGGCCTCATCCGTCTCGCGGCTGCCGTACCGACAACGATGTCGGATTCGCCCGTATATTTCGCAAGCAGTGTATAATAAATCGAAAGCAGGACGGTGTATAACGTTACGCCCTCGCGTCTAGCCAACGCCCGCAGCGATCCGGCAAGCTCCGGCTCCAGCTCAAAGCGCTCAATTGCCCCGCGATAGCTTGGCGTTTGCGGCCTTGGACGGGGGGATGGAAGCGCCGGAGACGGCACGCCATCCCGAAAGATTTCGCGCCAATAAAGCTTCTGATGCTCCAGCCAGCCGCCGCTTCGGCCCGCTTCCACCCACAGCGCTATATCCCCGCCATGAATGGACAATGGCTCGGGAGGGTTCCCCTCGTAAAACCTCGTAAGATCGGACATCAAAATGCCCATCGACGTTCCGTCCGTAATGATATGATGCATATCCAGCAGCAGTACGCTTGACTCGTGCTCCAGGCGCACAAGCTCCATGCGCAGCAGCGGCGCTTGCTCCAGACGAAATGGTTGCAGGAAGCTACGCTGCCGCAACGCCAGCGCAGACGCCGGCCAGCCACTTCCATCAACGACGGCAAGCGGCGGCTCGACCGCCTGCTCGATGCGCTGCATCACATTGCCATCTTCCATATAAAAGGACGACCGCAGCGCCGGATGCCGCTCTATCAGCGCCCGCCACGCAGTGCGGAATCGTTCGATATCGAGCGGGCCCTTCACCTGGACCGCAAACGGCAGATTGTAGCCCAGCAGCCCTGGATTCAGCTCTTCCAAAATGAACAGCCGCTTTTGCGCCGAGGTCGCCGGATAAACCGTCCGCTCCTCCGCTTTGGCCACCAGCGGAGGAGCGGCGGTTGCAGTTCCTTCCCCCTCCTTCACCTTTTGCCCCAGCAAAGCGGCCAGCGAACTCACCGTATCATGCAAAAACAGCTCGGTAAGCGTAAGCTCGACGCCAAACGTCTCTTGCAGCCTGGCGGCGGCGTAAGCCGCCTTAAGCGAATTGCCTCCTTGCTCGAGAAAGCCGTCCTTCCGGCCTATGTAATCCTTTTTCAACACCTCGCGCCAGATGGACATAATCCGCTCTTCCGTCTCCGTGGCTGGCTCCAAGCCGACATCCTCGCGCAAGGCATCTCCGCCTTCCGCATCATGCCGCTCTAACGCGGTCGCCGCTTCCAGCTCCGCCAACTCGGCAAGCGCTTCGGCAAACTCACCTTCGCGCAGCGCTTCCGCCAATACGTAGCGCCTGATTTTGCCGGAGGTCGTTTTCGGAATTCGCCGAACGGGGACAACAAAAGCAACGTCCAGACCGGCCGATCCGTTCAGCAGTTTTTTCACCTCGACCATCAGCGGTACAAATCCACCGGTCTTGCCGCGATGTTGAATAAAAACGGCGATCGCATCCCGTTTGGTCGTCGCATCCTGAACGGCGGCAATCGCTGTTTTCCCGATTTCGGCCCCTTTCAGGCAGCTGATCAACGCCTCCAGGTCATGCGGATACACATTTTGCCCGTTGACGAAAATGACGTCCTTCATGCGGCCCGTCACATATAAACGCCCTTCCAGCAAGAAACCCAAATCTCCTGTATTCAGCCAGCCGTCCGGGGAAATCGTCTGCTTGTTTGCATCGGGCCGCTTATAGTAGCCGCTTGTAACGTTGCGCCCTCTAATATGAATCAAGCCTACGCTGCCTGCTGCCGAAAGGTTTCCCGCTTCGTCGCAAATGCGCACCTCGCACTCTTGTACGGGGAAACCCAGCTCGACGATCTCGATCGCGGCATGATCCCCGTGCGCGGCCATTCGTACAGGCTGTCCGACAGTGAGCGATTGGCGTTCAAGCAGGGCAGTGTTCAGGTGATCTTCCGTCCCCGGGAACGTCACGGCCAGACTCGCTTCCGC
Source organism: Paenibacillus sp. ISL-20 (assembly GCF_018613005.1). Taxonomy (NCBI): domain Bacteria; kingdom Bacillati; phylum Bacillota; class Bacilli; order Caryophanales; family Paenibacillaceae; genus Paenibacillus; species Paenibacillus sp. ISL-20. Next base: position 26,636 of record NZ_JAGGRD010000016.1, on the reverse strand, counting down.
AAGCCCGTATACCGGGAAAATGCAATTTCCCTTTAACCCGTACGGCTTCATCGCCTCCAGAAAATCACGGCAATGGGGTGCCGATATCGGTTCGGCCCCGTTAAAAATCAGCCTGACGCAAGACAAATCCCAATCGTCCGCTCCTTCCGGCTTCCAATGCTGCAGAAAATGCACATAACCGAAATTCGGTGAAGAGAGGCATGTCACCCGATGCTTATGCGTTAATTCCAGCCATTTCATCGGATGAAGCACAAACGTCGAGGTCGGCAGATGCAGCTGATTCATGCCGCAAAACAGCGGCGAAAGATGAAACCCAATGAGTCCCATATCATGCGTCAGCGGCAGCCAGCTTAGCGAAGAATCCCTCTCCGTCGACTGCGCCCCAAGGATAATGGCGCGCATGTTCGACAAAAGATTGCCGTGCGTCAGCACGACCCCCTTCGGATCTCCGGTAGAACCCGATGTAAACTGGATGAATGCGGTGTCCGTCTCGGCAGCGTCATATGGCTCAGCCTCGGGCCGGCCTGCATCCGCAGCCGCCGCAAATATCTCCGTAACCGGCACGCTGCCAGACTCGAGCTGGGCCAGCGCCTCAGACTCCCCGTGCTTCAAAACGTAGCTTTGAATTCCCGGCCAAAGCTCTTCATCACAGAGCAATCTCGGCGCTTCCAACTGCTTGCATACCTGGATCAGCTTTTTGCGTCCTTCGTCCGTACGCGCCGCCGTCACAGGTACAGGGACAATGCCGCCGAGCACGCAAGCCCAGAATAGAAGGATAAACCGTTCGTTATCTTCCGTCTGCATGACGGCAAAGTCGCCCGGCACAAGGCCCTGCTCGCGCAGCAGATGGAGCGCCCTTCCGGCCAATGCAAGTAATTGGCCATACGACAAGTAGCGCTCCTGACCGCTTTCGCAAAATAAAATTCCCGCATCGTTTTCCTTGCGCGCCAGCAATACGCCGGACAAATTACGAATGGTTCTCATCGTGGGCAGCCCTCCGTTCTGTTCTTTATCACAGCGTTGTGGAATGCAGTTCTTGATAATCCTCTGTTACGATGCGATTATGCTCGTCCATAATGACGACATGCGGACGATACGTGCGGGCTACCGATTCCTCCATCATCGCGTAAGAAATAATAATGACGCGGTCGCCCGGCTGCACCAGTCTGGCAGCGGCGCCGTTCAAGCAAACCATTCCCGAGCCTCTTGGGCCTGTTATGACATACGTCTCCAGCCTCGCTCCGTTATTTATATTGACAACTTGGACTTTTTCGTTCTCCAGGATGTCCGATGCATCCAAAATATCCTGATCGATGGTTATGCTTCCTACGTAATTCAAATTGGCCTCCGTCACGACAGCACGGTGAATTTTGGACTTATGCATCTCTCTAAACATGAATACACTCTCCTTGTGGAGTAGTCTTTGAAAAAATAAAACCTAGCTAACTTCTTATAACGAACGTTATTTTCCAACTATTCTTTTTAAGGAACATTCATAGTGCAAACAAACCTACATTGTTTCTCTGTCTAATTTCGTGCCAATGTAGCTGTTTGTACGGAATAAGCAAGTTCATGCTTATGTGTGGGATCATGCTGAGTGGGTTATTTCATGCCATTGGGAGGGGATCATGTTGACTGGCAGCTCATGCTTTTGTGTGGAATATTGCTGATTCGGCAAGCTCATGTTATTGGACGAGGTCATGCTTATTAGGCAGGTTAATACTTTGTGCGGGTTCCAGTTGAGTGAAAATTCTGACAGTAGAAACAAAAAACGTGGCTTGTACATCGCAGCAGCTTATCATACAGGCAGTTCAGTGCTGCGCAGGGGAGGAAATTATGCTGTGTAACCGGGTGTAGCGGTAATGTACTAAAGTGTTTCTGTGCAATTTTCTCAAATCTCTTACAACCTACCCTTATAGTAGTGCTAAACTTTCACTTGTGATAGGGAGATAATCTTTCAACAGAGGGGTAAATTCTTTTACTTTTTTGAGAAGTCCTCCCATAAATTAAGAGCCCTATGAAAAAGTTCCTGATTCCACCTATACCCATAAAATAAAAAAGCCCGAACGATCAGGCTTTAATGTTTTATTGAGTGTTATGTTAGTTGCATCGTTGTGATACAAGTATTGTCATCTTTAAAAGTAGCGATTTCAGATTCTATTGTTTTGCCATCATACTCAATTTTCACTTGATATGTCCGATCTCGCGGTAACCATAGATCAATAAAACCATTCTCTAAAGAAGTAATCGTTTCATCCATCAATACATCACCTTCTTCATCCTGAATAAACACATCGAAGTTTTTTTCTACTAATTCCCCTTGGCACCCCGTTAAATTGTGGATAGCACATTCATGTGTGTATTCAACAAACGGTGCAATTGAAACAAAAAATTCGTTCTCTGGAAGGTCAAAAGAAGTCTTTTTACCATTATCAGTCACAATTAGTTCATGTGATGTAATAGATGCCGTTACATCCTCAAAGTTACCAACACTATACGAATGGACTTTTTCTTTAATTTCCTGTGTCCCCACTTCATTCGATGCACTATTATCGTTGTTACAAGCTACTGACACAAGACTTAGAAATAAAACCGAAACTATGAGCAAACCCTTTTTCATACATTATTCCACTCCCTTTTTCTTGTCATATTGAAAGGCCAAACTTTTTTGATTGTATCACATATCCACTTAAGTAATCGGTGCTCAAGTTCACATCAATTCCTCCATCTTCTTATCCTGATTATAGATAGAGGCAGCACCCTCAAACTTTACTCTAATCATTTAAATTTGACGATTATATCCAAAATTCCTTGAAATGCACAATTTCCGGGTGTTACATTTAGATAGTTCAGTAGAGTCACTACTAAAAATGGAAAGAAGGATGACAACATGGGGATGTATGGATATTACTTTGCTATTGATGACGAACTGGTGCAGCAAATCGCTGCCGGCGAAATTGCATTGACGAATTTGAAAATAGACGATTATCCCGGACTGGATATTGATAGATCCTGGGAGGCGATTCACTAGAAGCGCAGCTCCGCTTGCGATATGATTTTCCGACCATGATCAAGGACGAGGTATATCCTCTTGAGCCTGACATCGTTTCAGTCGAAGATGAGGACGAGTTCTTTGCCTACATACTGCAGCATTTTAACGAAATCCGGCGTTTCTACAGTCAAACTGTAGCCGAGGGCATGGGTTTAATCTTCTACATTTTTTGAATCCAATCATATCGTAAGCGTAACAAAAACCATTACAGGCTCATGGGTTTCCTCCCCTAACTTCATATGCTCGCAATCAATTCGTGATTTTGTCCAGCTTTTCGTTTTCTTCCACTCTAACATGAACTCCGCACACGTTCACTGTCCTCCTTCATTAAAATCTTTTTAATATGTGGTCACTTTTTTTAGTTTTGATGCTTAAACTTTTGATTGATTCTTATCATCACCCGCTTTTTCGCGGAATGGCGTTACATATATCTTGTGATCGAAATATTGGGTTCGGGAGCTCAGCATGCCGTCTCCGTCTTGAGGCTGAGACGAAAACCATTCTGTCGCCCGTCACTTCTTGGCAGAGCAATACGATATCTTAATATTAACGCCTGCTGATTTACCGTTAAGTATACTTAGGCACCATCTCAACCAAAGCATTGATCAGTCAAAGAATACATACTCTCTCGAGGTTCAGACACGCAGCAGCAAAACCATAGTACGAGCAGAAAGGGGCAAGAATGATGAAGCTGATCTATCAATTAGAGCATGTGAATAAAACGTACAAAAAAGGAAAGGTTGTCGCCAATCAAGACATAAGCTTCGACGTTCAACAAGGGGAGATTCTCGGTTTGCTCGGTCCGAATGGAGCAGGCAAATCCACGCTAATCAAGCAGATGGTAGGCCACCTTGCTCCCACCTCAGGTACGGTACGTTATAAAGGAACCAGCGTACAGACCCAAACCAAGCGAGTTGCCCAGGAGGTGGCCTATTACTCACAAGAGCCTCACGCCCTAACCAGTTTAAAAACCTGGGAAGCTTTGTATTTTACTGGAAGATTGCGGGGGTTGACGAAGGAGTCCTCCGTACAGCAAACAGAGGAATTGTTGGAACGCTTTGGAATGCAGGACCTCCGTCATAAGCTGCTGAAAAACGTTTCCGGAGGACAGAAGCGTTTAATCGGGATTGGAACTTGCTTGATCGGCTTTTCCCCCGTCATGATCCTGGATGAACCGACCAATGAGCTGGACCCTAAAAAGAGAAGGCTCGTATGGGATCTGATTCAGGAACGCAATCGCCAAGGAGTAACCGTAATCTTGGTGACACACAACGTGCTGGAGGCCGAACAGGTCGTGGACAGAGTAGCTGTTGTAAATCACGGCAAGCTATTGGCCATCGATCATGTCAGTGTCTTAAAACAAAGGGTCGATCAGCGAATGAAGCTGGAAATTACGACTTCCTTAGGCGAAAGCGATTATGTTTGCCGAAGCTTAAGCGCGCTGGGACAGTGGACCAAAATGGGAGAAAACCGAATCAGAGCACTGATCGAGAAGCAAAACGCCAGCTACGCGATTGACTGCCTGACTGAGCAGCATTTACCGATTGAAGAATATTCGCTCGTCCCACCCAATCTTGAAGATGTCTATTTTCATATCGATGACGAACAAGATCAGCCTGCCAAAGCGGAGGTGGTCTAAACATGGAACAGATGAAACCTTCCATGCAAAGCCATGACTTGCAACTGCAAGAAGCGGTCTTTCTCCAAGGGCACCAGCAGCAGAGCATAATCCAACGCAGAATGACGGAATGGCTGATTCTGGCCCGCATTCAATTCACGATTATCCGCGAGGCATGGGTTTGGATTTTCATCATGGCATGCATGTTTCCATTAACGACGCTGCTATTTCTCAAATTTTTTACGGTCGACCCAACACCGGCTGTCATGACCCGTATTATTACGGGAAATATGCTCTTCGGCTTAATCGTCATGGGACTCAATTCCATGGCTCAGGAGATATCTTGGCAGAAGCATCAAGGCCACTTCACGTACTATTCGTCCCTGCCGATTGCCAAGGTAAACTTCATCTTCGCCAATTTGCTGCGCGGCTTGATTATGTGCGTACCGTCTTTTATTATCCTGGCGATAATTGGTCAACTTGCTTACGGCATTCAATTCCACTACAGCTGGGGACTTGTACCTGTATTGCTGCTCACCGTCTTTAGCGTGGTTGGCGCGGGTGTACTGATCGGCTTCTGGTCGCCTAGCCATCAATTGACGAATATGCTGGTTCAGGCGTTGATGATGTTCATCTCGTTTTTGACGCCAGTCATGGTGGATATGGATCAATTGCCTGTGATCCTGCAATGGTTCTCTTATATCTTCCCAACCACCTACGCCGCTGAGGCCATGCGGGAGGTGCTGATTTCGGGCTGGTCCGGGTCTATCGCCTGGAACACGTTTGTTCTCTTGCTTTTCTCGCTGATTTCCATCATATTGATCTTGAAAAAGGTAGATTGGCGTGTTGAGAAGTAGAGAAATGTTCTGTCCCTGTGCCTCGATTATTAGATGGAAGAGTACCTTTCCCCTCCTTGTCCGCTTATAGGCGTAGTTCATTTTTTTTGAAAAAACGAGAAGGCAACTGATCACATTGGTCGGCTGCCTTCTCGTTTTTATTAAGCTATCGTTCCCCGTAAGCTTAATCATTAATAACTAATAATGGTTTCTTCATTCCAAAATTCTTTTACTTCGTCTAGTATTTGAGCAGCAGGCGTTATTGTGGCCTCGAAAATCGTTCTTCCTGTTTTTCTTAAATAATATTGGATTAAATAATATCCGCAAGCGTATCCGGCACTATAAGGCATGTTAACCGGTGTAAAGTTTTGAAGTTTTGCGATCTCGTCACCGTAAAGATACGGAGCAAATTGATCAAACCCAGTTAATTGCAATCGCTCTCTAAGCACAGGCTTTATGCGCTTGTTCAGTGTTTCTGCGTTTGTTTTCGTTACCCAAGGGCCGAGCAATTCTTCTCCAAACATGAACGTAGCATAGTTTTCAGCTAATCCTTCACTTACAATGAGCTCGCCCAAATTAACGGTGTGATCCCACTGAATAAATTGATATCGCACATTATGGTTGCATTCGTGCGCCAGCGCAGCCTTCATTCGAGGAATCGTGTACTCATTTGGCAAGAGTGTACCCCAGATAAACCCGGGAATGCCCCCAAAGCCGCTATATCCTTCGTTTATTGTTAAGGCACGGTTTTCCGGATTCCCTAGTTGAATGGTAAACAAATATTCAGATACGGGGAGACTTATTTCATGTTCTATAAATAGATGGAGGCTTTTCCTTACAGCGTGCTCACACTCTAACCAAAAAGAATCTGACGAAATCAACTCTACCTCAGGTGAAATCTGCTGGGTAATCTGATCAGGAGATCGATGCATCATACTATTAAACGTAATAACGTCAAAACCATTCGCTTCTTCAGCTCTAAAAGGGATTTGTTGAATTTGCCATTGTTTCATAAAGGGAGCCATCATTTCGTTTCTGAATAATTCAAGCTTTTCCTCGGGCGAAGCTTGGGCAACTTTTTGATAAATATGATCTGAGCGCAGTGATTTTATATTCATTTCTCTCACTCCTAGTTATGTATTCATAGAGAACTATGCACTATGACCTAACGTCATAGTCAAGAACTTTATTATCTTCTAACATGAATCCAACCACAGTCCTGAGTGTGGATGATTTATCGAATAATACACAAACATCATATTTGAAAAGAAGACAACGATGATAGGTCGACTATGGTTATATTCATTTATTATCTCTTCTGTGCCCGTTGGCTAGAATGTATTCCCTTTTATTAAAGGGATTTAAATCATCATTGGGTTAGCCACAAGATGCCCAGTGATACAATCAGAGCCACTGTTCATGGCTAACGGGGAAGAAACGAAGCGAAGCAGTGATCCAGAGAAAGAAGCGCATTAAAAATATGCAAAAAAAAGCGCCGCCAGCGCGAACCTTTATGGTCCGGCTGGTCGGCGCTTTCTTGATCTGCCTCCCGCAGTCATCCAGGCGGCAATCCGGCGGTTTCAACCGCAGTACATATTTATTCAACAATCAAGGTCCCCTTCATATCGCTGTGGCCGGCCCCACACATGACGGAGCAATGGAACTCATGCTCACCGGCCTGATCAGCGGTAAATTCAGTCGAGCCTGGCTGCTGCAGGTCAACGTTGAAATCGGGAATGGCCAGGCCGTGATTTCCATCTTTGTTCTCCAGCGTAATTTTGACCTTTTCGCCCTTTTTAACTTTGATCTCGGAAGGCTCGAACTTAAAGTTTGACGCCGTCACCTTGATTTCTTTTACACCATCCGATCCGCCTGAAGACGAGGACTCGTCCGACGAGCTGCCGCCGCTTCCGCATGCGCTCAGCACCACAACCAGCAGTAATGTAAGTCCAATCAGCATCCATTTTTTCATGTCAAATCCCTCCAGATGAAATAATTAAGTTGCCGTCTTCGAAGCAAACAAACTATTCTTAGTGATCTTCCTGGCGGCGCCCCGCGTCCTGCTTCTCTTCGTCGTCTTCCGTCAGATGACGAGCGGAGCTGCGGAATTCGTGAAGCGTCATTCCCACCGCCCTGCCAAGCTGAGGCAGCTTGGACGGTCCGAACAGCAGCAGGGCGAGCAGCAGCAACAGCAGCAGTCCCGGTATTCCAATCGTCGAAAGCATGACCGATCCCTCCCTTTCCATGAAGTCTCATGAAGTAGCATTGTTAATCGCATGAGCATGGAAGGACTTGCCCGTTCAGACAAGCATGCCTCCCTGTTTCAAATATTTCTGGATCCCTTCCGCTGCCCTGTAGGCGAGCGCGCCGACGGTATCGGTCGGATTGTATCCACTGTTATGTGGGAATGCCGAAGCACCCACCACAAACACATTTTCCGCTTCCCACATCTGCAGGTAACTGTTCACCGCCGACGTTTCCGGGTCCGCACCCATAATGACGCCGCCGGTATTGTGGGTGGACTGGTAAGGAACGATATTATACGGGTCCAGCTTGTCCTTGATCTCCACATGGGAAGGCCCCATTTCCTTCATGACCTCGCCCGCCTTGTCTGCCAGAAACTTCGTCAGCTCTCGGTCCTGATCTTCGAAATCAAACGTAATCCGCAGCAGCGGTTTGCCGTATATGTCCCTATAGGTCGGATCCAGGTCCAGATAATGGTGCTTCCAGGGCAGGCTGGCGCCTTGCGTCGCCACGGTCAGCACCCGGTTGGCATACTTTAGTGTGGTCTCCTTCCACTTCTTGCCCCAGGTCGGCGTACCCTGCGGCGCCGGATTGTTCTCGATCGGACGTAGGCCGTTCTGGCTGATCCGGATTCCTGCCCCGTGCAGAAACTTCAATTCGGAATGGTCGAAATTATCCCCGTTGAAGTCGTCGAACTCCATCCCGAGTGCCCCGGCGCCCATGAACGTGCTGAACTCTTCGTCATCGTAAAAGCCGACCGCATGACCGGAGTTGACCTGATACGCATAATTCCGGCCAATGGCCCCCCGTCCGGTCTTCCAGTCGTAAGGCGTCCCGAGCTTGGAATTCAGCAGCAGTCGCACATTGTTCAGCACGAAGCTGCCGAGAATGACCACGTTCGCCGGCTGGGTCACCTCTTCCCCGGTCACCGTGTTGATGTACACCACGCCGGTCGCTTTTTTGCCGTCATGGAGAATTTCGGTCACGTTCGAGAAGGTGCGCACCTCCAGCTTGCCGGTGGCCATCGCCGTCGGAATGACGGTAACGACAGGATCCGCCTTGGCGCCATACTCGCAGCCGAACCGCTCACAAAATCCGCAATACTGGCAGGCTGCCCGGGATACGCCGTCGGGATTTTTGTAGTTCTCGCTCAGGTTTGCCGAAGGGATCATGTACGGATGGTACCCGAGCTTCTTCGACGCCTCTTCGAACCGCTGCAAGATCGGCGTTTTCTTCATTGGCGGGGTCGGAAACGGATTGGACCGTTTGCCAAGCATCGGATTGGCTTCCGATTCCCCCGAAATGCCGGCTATCTGCTCAAACTTGTCGTAGTACGGTTCGATTTCGTCATACGTGATTCCCCAGTCCTGCAACTGCATGCCCTCGGGAATTTTGCCTTTTCCATACCGCTCCACCGTCTGGTTGTAGATTTCAAAGTCATACGGCAGGAAACGGTGCGTCTGCCCGTTCCAGTGCGATCCGGCGCCGCCGAGCCCCTCCCCTAGCAGAAAGGAGCCATAGCTGCGCATCGGCAGCGCCCTCATTGACTCCGAATTGCGAAAGGAGATCGTTTCCTTGGATAGATCCTGCATCAGTTCAAAACGCCGCGCGTACCGGAGCTCGTCATGATCCATGAAATAATCCTCTGTGCTCCGGCTCTTTCCGCGCTCCAGTCCGACTACCTGGATGCCCGCTTTGGTCAGTTCGGCCGCAATAATGCCGCCGACCCAGCCCATTCCAACAATAACCACTGGTACTTTAGGTAATTTGGCCACGTCTGATGTCCCCTTATATCTGTGAAATTTATTCGCTCATGTGAGCCTGCAGGCTTTTCGGCTGGATCTGGACCAGCCCTTCCTTCGTAATCTGCTGGGTATAACTCATCTGGTTGCCCGGAAAATTCCGCATCTTCCATCCGTTCATATTCCGGTTGCCGCCATAGAGCGGATCCGCGTAGACCCCTTCGATCGTCAAATTTCTCAGCATCTTGAAGAAACTGCTGCTCGTCACCCCACGCATGGGAAATTTGTTCCCTTTTTCCATGGCGGTCAGCACTTCATCCTGTTGCTGGGCCTCAAGTTCCGTAAAAACCTTTTTATACTTTTGCTGGCAGTAGCTCTTAAGCCCCTCCAGGCCCAGCGTGAACATTTCATTGCGTTTCAGGCGCGACTGTTCTCCCTGCGTTGCCTGGGCTTGGACGAAAGGACCCATCATATAGTCCCGCGCATTATATCCCCAAGGGCCTGCAAGCTGATGATCAATAAAAAAGGCTACGCCCAGCGCCTTGGCTCCAGGACCGTTCTCATCTTCGGGATAAATCCGTTCGACCGCCGCTTCGGTCATTTTAAACTGCTCCTGATTAAAGAACATTAGCGCATCCTGTAACGAAGCTTCCTGCTTGCTGCTGGCCGGCGCGGGGGAGTGATTTTTCTCAAGATTGTCCGTCAGGACACCCCCGAACACGCTGCCGACGATCAGACCGCCCAGCGTCATACCTGAGGCTTTCAAAAATTTCCGCCGGGATTCATCCGGTTGTTCAGACCGGGCCGGCTTGCTGCTCTTTCCCAATTTCAGTCCTGGCAACATGATCCCTCCAATTGTGAATATAGTGGATACAATAATATAAAGACCACTTTGAATCAGTTACCCAAAATGTATCTGTTTAAAAAGCAACATTTGACATCAGGCGTCAAAATGCAACTAAATGCCTAGTAGGACCACCGGCGCTTACGTTAGCCTCGCCTGGCTTTCCATAAAGGACCGACGCACGCAGCGCCAGCCCTATTTACGTCAAGATAAGAATAGAGAGCCTAGCTGCCTGCTTTTTTTTTGGAATCAAAAAAGAGCCCCCCGGTTTTCTACCGGAGGGCTGGCATGACCACTGATTCAACGATGTGGTAACATCGTGATTTCAAAATGTTGCAATTGTATTTTAGTGTAAGCGGCTCTTTGCTGGTCGTAGAGCCCACGAAAAGATATTTAGTGCAGCATATGAAAGCGGAAGGATAAGATTAAAACCGTAATCACCATAATCGTTAGCAAATGCATGAGATAATGCCGCACCCGTCATCAAAAAGAAGATACCAGCGTGAACCCATTCTTTAAGTCGAGGTAGACCTGGCACGACGAGAGAGACGGCTCCAAGCACTTTCCATATCCCGAGAATGGTCAATATATATAATGGGTAGCCCAGATTCGTCACTAAATCGAGGTTGCCTCCAAATTGCATCAGTTGGCCGATACCACTTAACATAATAGCTGCTGCAAGTAGTAATGTGACTGACCAATAAGCAACCATTTTTCCCTGGGGCTGGGTATTTACTTTCATGGTCGTTTCCACACCGATCATTTTACTCATTTGTTTCCCTCCTCATAACTATAATTTCTATTAATTACAAAAACGAGTCCCGTTCCAATTCCTAAAACGATAAAACTGTCTTTTTCCTCTAGCGTATAAGTTGCCATATTCAATCCCTTCCTTTTCTTAGAGTTTTCAATGATTTGTCATTTCGCTTGATGGGTAAATAATAACTTTAAATTATGTCAAAAAATGATACTGTTTTGGGGAATCGTATCAGCAAATTTAAAAACCAGAAAAACGCTGCTTGAAAGCGGCTATTCATATAGCGTGATGACCTTAGTTAAGTTTCGGTGTATCCCATTTGCTTTAAAAGAAAAGTATGAATTGATAATTGATACTTAGCTTCGGATTTTAAATGAGAGTCCTTATGGGCATACTAGATACACGATAAACGTAAGGGGAAGAATGGATATGGCAAAGATGAAAGAGCTGTTTGCACGATTGGGGAAGTTAAAACTCATTTCTACATTATATCGCCTAAAAATTGTGCAGATCTTGATTCCGATGATCATCCTCGGAATGATTGTTTGGGCGGGACAGGCCGAGCTGCGCCGTATTGACTGGGCTGCCACGCTGGATATCCTTAGGCATCTCGACCCTACACGAATTTTCCTGCTATTGTCTCTATCCCTTGTCGCAGTCGCATCGGTTAGCGGCTATGAGTTTTTGCTTCGGCGCCATTTCAAGCTTTCTCTCGGGATTTGGGCAACTTTCCGCTATGCATGGATTGCTAATACATCAAACAATGTTTTAGGATTTGCCGGGATCGTTGGTGCCGCGCTTCGTACCTTCCTATACCGAGGGCGAGGAGTTTCGATACCAACCATAACAGCTTGTATTGCCTTTCTGGCTACTATTACAATTACGGGAGTTTCGCTGCTGGCTTGGGGGGATTTGACCGGGCTGTTTCCGATCGATGCGGTGATTCAATCTCATCGTTGGACCTTGTATGCTGTCTGGGCGATCGCGCTTTATCTGCCGGGGTACCTGCTCTTTCAGCGGACTCCCTTCTATAGCAAATGGCTGAACCGCAATCTGCCCCAGATGAATCTGTCCATAATCGTTGCAGCTGTAGGTGTCTCTGTCGTGGAGTGGCTATTAGCAGGCGTTGCCTTCTGGGCGATTGCGGCGACTCTACTTCCGGATTTTCCTCTTCGAACGGCATTAGGCATTTACACCGTCGCCGTAGCGACTGGTCTTGTCAGTATGACACCTGGCGGCATTGGCGGTTTTGATCTCATTACCCTGCTTGGTCTTCAGGCCCTAGGATACCCTCCTGAAACAAACGCTGCGGTTCTTGTATTATTTCGTTTGATGTACTATTTGATCCCTTGGCTCATTGGACTGGTAATGGGAGGCATTGAGTTTGCACGAGGTCGATACCGTACCCAGTTTGATGTATAAACTTCCGGAAAGATTTTAGGGCCATCCTTTTGTGGGATGGCCCTCTCTTTTTTATCGCTTGGTTCGATTTGCTTATGAGAAAAATTAATGTTTATCGTTAGTAGGACGAGCCTCCTTACTCTTCTGCCTTTCCCATACTTTCATAGTTACTTGCTGATGGTCTTTACTGCGTAAATAAGTAGCTTTATCATCAACAAACGCAGCTTCCTTTTTAAGAGTTAGATAGCTTTCCCACCGTTCATAGGCAAGGTTTCCGTTCTCAATCGCCATTTTTATTGCACAACCAGGCTCGCTTTGGTGCTTACAATCTGAAAATTTGCATCGTCCTAAAAACCGCTTTACATCAGAAAAACTCTCTCTCAAGCCCTCAGACACATTCCACATTCCAAGCTCACGCATACCAGGGGTATCAATAATCATCACCCCGCTGTCCAATCTAATCAACTGACGATGCGTGGTGGTGTGTCTTCCTTTGCTATCATCTTCTCGAATTTCTTTGACAGACATCACCTTCTTGCCTGCCAAAGCATTGACAAGGCTGGATTTTCCCGCACCCGACGATCCGAGAAAAACAACGGTCTTTCCTTTTTTAAGATAGTCTGCAAGTCCGTCAATGCCATAGCCCGTTTTTGCACTGATAGCGTGAACGTCCACGCCAATAGCAATCTGTTTGACTGAAGCAAGTTGTGAAGAGTAGTCTTCTATTAAATCTGCTTTCGTCAGCACCACGACAGGCACTGCGCCCGACTGCCATGATAGAGTTAAATAGCGTTCTAATCGCTTTAGATTCAAATCGTGGTTAAGGGATTGCATGATGAATACATAGTCAAAATTGGCAGCAACCGTCTGCTCTTTAATGGTTTTGACATATTCAGACCCATGACCGGATAAGTCATTTCTCGCAAATTTGGATTTGCGTTTTAACGTTTTTAATATAAGGCTTTCACCCTCTGTGTTGTATTGAATTTCTACAAAATCACCAGTAGTGGGGAATTCCTCCGTGCAGTTGTTGAAATAAACACTCGATTTTAGTTTTGCGGAGCATTCGCCATACTCGGTAACAAGGCTGTAGCTCCCTTTATGCACAGCAGTAACTCTTGCATAAGTCCCCTCTGTGTCTGTTGAATAATTTTGCGGTAGAAAGCCGTAGTTTATTAGATTCATGATACCTCCAATTGTCATTGTTCATTCCTTATCTCAAAGATTTTTTGCAGGGTATGAATGTGCAGCGTTCTTTCATCATCCGTTTCTTGGAGTTTGTTTGCCGATCCTGCGTCCATATACCACTCTACAAGCCTGTATCCGAACATAAGTAGAATCAACTCATAAACGCAGTTATCCGTTATGTGAGAAATATCCGCATATTCCGAAAAGCCCTTGTAATACGCCGGGATACATCGATGGTAGTATTCAACCATGTTTTCAATATCGGCTTCGTCCGCGATAAGACTTGCCATATCTTCACCTAAATAGCCCCACCCGGTGGTATCCCAGTCCATGAGTATGGTTTTACCGTCTGAATAGAATATGTTTGCCACCCAAAAATCCCTGTGGCACAGCACGATGGGCAGCTTTTCAATACGGTTGAATATTTCGTCTGCGTTTTCATCAATGTCGATGAGCATTTTACATAGGTGTTTCGGGATTTCGCAATCGTCGGAGCGTATATAATCGTACACTCTATTCCATGACCGATAATGAAGATAGAAGTTCTTCATACAATCCACTTTACTCAGGTTGGTCAAGTGCTGTAAAACAGCTGGCTGTTCGGCATATAACTTGCCTTGGAACCGTCCTAATTCCTCAGCTGCGCGTTCATACATATCGCTGGTCAAGTCTAAACCCGATATGCCGTCGATATATTCCATCCATATCTGCGTTTCGCTTTCTTCTTCGTTCATCTCGGCATGATAACATTCAGGCCAACGGAATGATTCAGAAAACAGAGCGCCGAAATTGGATTTATAAAAATCATATTCCCTACGCCATGAATCGGGATCGCTGTAGCGTTCCCACTTCTTCTGTGTTTTTAAAACGATTTTATAGGGCAACGTCCCGCCGCCAGTGGTTTTGGCATTGCCCGTTACAAGCTGTACATCACCCACTGTACCGCCATGTAATGGTTTGGTTTGGAAATCGGTGGAGATTATTGGTGTACCGAGCATTTTACTTATGATCGGTGTCAAAGTTTCGGCTGTTATTTCGCTCATTATGAAGTCCTCCAATCGTTTTTTAACAAAGTGAAACATTTTTGCGGCTGTTGTTCGCCGTTCAAATTTACCCAACCGCGTAATACTCCATCAAGTGAAAACCCAATGGATATAAGTAGTTTTTCAGAGGCTGTGACTACCGATAAACACCCCTGTCGATTTGTCCGTTATACAGTATCTGATTTGCTTGTCGCCATTTTTATGTCGATCCCTGTAATTAATGTAATGCTTGGATTCACCACTAACATAAAATCACCGTCCTTTAACGTAATACATAAACATCATATTTCAAAAGAAGACAACGATGAAAGGTTGACTATAGATATATTCATTAATTACCTCTTCCTGCCAGTTGCCTTAATGAAATCGCGATTGGAAAATGATTAGATATCGTCTAACCGGCAAAACAAAAGCCGCTAAATTAGCGACTTTCAATGCCTATATATTCTTGTCGTCGGACACAAGATTTGTTTTTATGTGGTAAAATGTATATCATTACAAATGAAGGGGCTGATTTTATGAATATATCGATCTTAGCTCTAATCCTTGTTGGGATAATCACCATATATGCCATTGCATTTACCATGATAATTAAGTTACTTGGGCGGAAATTTAAAGACAAGTCTAATATGTATTTTCTATATGCATCCATTATCTTGGTTATCCAATCTTATCTTATAATCAAGGGCTTTTTAGGAAATCAGCCTTTAAGTTCAGTCAATATTTTATTTTTCTTAATGGCGTTTATGCTGATTTTCCAAGGAATAAAACGAAAAAAATCAAATATGTAGAATCGTAATACTTCGGAAACAGAATAATCCCCTCTGGTCGAACAGTGTTAAATCCATGATACAATGGACTTTTTTTCACTGTCTACCATGAGGGGAAATGACTACGAAAAAGCACTCTTTATTTCACGTCCTTATTCCTAATCAAAATAAACGGTTTTGCCTGTATCTGCGGATATATACACAGCTTCTAATATTAGTGAAACAATCATAGCTTCCCTCGGTTTAACCAAGGGTTCGGTATCGTTCACGATACTGTGAATCCATTGTTTGGCTTCATACTCGAAATCGGTCATTTCTTCTCCCCTGAAAAGTTCTCTTGCATTCGGATTCACCTCAATTTTATTCAGGAACAAGCTCCCGTCCCTCTCGCCATTGATCCGCAATTCATTTTTAGCAAAATCTGCTCCTCCCTTCGTTCCGCACAGCAGGTTGCCGCTACCTTCCGCAATGTTAAGGGCCCAGCTGGTTTCAATGATAACCGTAGCTCCATTTTTAAATTTCACATACCCGAACGCCGAATCTTCTACCTCGAATTCGTTGGGATCCCAGGCCCCCCATTCGTTCGCGGCATTTTCCGTGTGCTTCAGTTTATGGAAGACACTGCCGACGACACTTTCCGGTTCATAGTTATCCATCAACCATAGGACCAGATCAAGGGAGTGGGTTCCAATATCGATCATAGGACCGCCCCCCTGTTTCTCTTTATCCAGAAACACGCCCCATGTAGGTACGCCTCGTCTTCGGGTAGCGACAGCTTTTGCAAAATAGATATCTCCAAGTTCCCCGTCGGCGATCATCTTTTTTAACAGTTGGCTTTTGGCGTTGGAACGATTCTGGTACCCGACGGTTAGTTTCTTGCCTGTTCGCAAGTGGGCTTCGTACATCGCTTTGGCCTCCGCACCTGTGACGGCCATTGGCTTTTCGCACATGACATGCTTGCCGCATTCAAGAGCATCAATTGAAATCGTCGCGTGGGAGCTGTTCGGTGTTAGCACATGTACGACCTCAATATCTTCCATGGCAAGCAGATCCTTGTAATTTGTAAACACCTTTGCGCCTTGCGTTCCGTATTTTTTGGCGGCTTCCTCGGCTCTTTCCGGCTTCAAGTCGCAGAAGGCCACCATCTGTACGTTATCTAACTTGGACAAACACAGCATATGTTTGCCGTTCGCAATCATTCCGCAACCGATGATCCCTACTTTTACGGTTCTCATGGTATCCCCTCCCCCGCGTTATTTGAACTCTACTGTTCGGTTTTCCTTATGAGCGATGTATGCCGCTTCTAATAGCTCTGTCAATTTCGTCCCCTCTTCCAGTCCGAAGGGCATTGGCTTGTCATGAAGCAATGCATCTGCCCATTGGATGATCGGAAGCGGCTGCTCTTTAGGTAGTTGATTGGGTGAAATCCATCCGGAAAAAGGGTAATCGAGCTTCTTGGAGCTGACTCTAACGGTATCATCTGAGATGATCAAGGTGCCCTCCGTACCGTAAATCTCAAGAGCAGAAGGGGTTTTGTACGTAACCAGGCTTGTTTCGACCAGTGCGACCGCGTTGTTTACGAACTCAATGGAGCACTGCGCGTTATCTTCTACTGCCCGATGGGTGAAATAATGAAACATGGATGTGATTCTTTTGGGCTTACCGAGCAGCCAACTTGCGATGTACATCGGATGACAGCCCAAATCCATCATGGCTCCGCCCCCTGTTTGCTTCTCATCATACCAGTAATCCGGGAGCCAATTATTCAATGCACCGTCGTGGCCGTTACGAATGCGCAAAAGCGTGATGTCTCCTAATACATGGTCATCTACTAGCTGCTTAGCGAACAATTGGTGCGGCCTTGTGCGAGCGGGAAATGAAATGCAGAACTTGACGCCTGCTTTGCGTACTGCTGCAGAAATCCGATCGCATTCTGCTACGGTAAGAGCCATGGCTTTCTCGGTAAAGATGTGTTTGCCGGCCTCAGCAGCTGCTACCATTACATCTGCGTGCATGCTTGTAGGGGCATCAACCACGACGCCATCGACGTCTTCCCGCTCTAGCAGCGTGTCCAAATCCGCTTCAAAATCCGTTCCCAATTGGGCAGCCCATTCGCTTCCGCGTTCAGGCTGTTCGTCCCAAACTGCCGTGATCTTAACGTTTCCGTGAGATTGTAACCTTCTGGCGTAATCAGCTGCATGCACATGCCACTTACTTAACATCGCAACGTTCAACATTCGTTTCCCCTCCGTAATCGTTTAATGAGATCATGTGAATTTGAGTACTGTTAGAAAGTGATTTGGGATGGCTGTGACACCATCCCATCATGGATAAACTTCCTTCACTAGAACCCTACATCATCTCGTTCTGCAGCTTTTTGTGCCACGAACTCTGACATTTCTTCCACACCGGCAGCTCTAAATTTTTCTTGAACACTATGAAGCAGATTTAGAGCTTCTTCATCTGACGCCGCAAAAAATGCTTTCTTAAATTCCTCATCGAAATTCAAACTGCTGGTTTTACTTATAAATTCCTGATATTTGGGCCACTCTCTTGCAAGGTAGCTGGCGCTTACTTTGTCTATGATTTTGATAGGCATTTTTGCTGAGAAACTCTCCTCCAGCTTTTGCCACTCCGTTTTTTGATCCTCGGGCGTAGGCCAAGTGACCTCATTGGAGAATGCGCCGATGAACCTTCCTGGAAGATAATTGAGCCCTGCGTCTCTTTTCAGATCCGGGTTTTCATCGAATTGTTTTTTCACATCAGGAATCCATTGGGGGATCCCGTTTTCCAAGGTGTAGTGCGTTCCTTCGTTCCCAAAATAGGCAAGCAATCGGCCTTCTTCGCTGTTGACATAATCAATGTACCGCAATGCCGCATCGGGATCTTTGATGTTAGCGCTTAAGAAAAGGACAGGGAAACCGGAACGGCCGGGTTTTTCAACTTGCGTTCGAATGTCTCCACTCTTATTCTTCATCGGTCCGAGTAGTTCATATTGCATTTCCGGATTCGTCTTATAAAGTGTTTTTTGTAAATCAGCTAACATCGGTTGGGCTCCGAATATGGCAAGCTTGCCCGTAGTAAGCTTTTCATTCGCTGTTGTACTCGTATTGTTGAAGGCTTCAAGATCAAACAAACCTTCCGTTAATAACCTTCTCATGTATAACAACCTAGCTTCATGATCCTTGGATTGCGTCCAGTGGATCAGTTTTCCATCCACTTCACGGAAGTCCGAAATGGTGTAATCCGTCCACCCGGCAAGGAATTGGCCGTAATCCCATCCATTCCACATGGTTCCGGCCGGGATGACTGGCTTCCCGCCTATATCCTTGAAACCGCCATCTCTTATCTTGACCAATAGATCATATAGTTCTTCTTGCGTATCAATATCCTCCGCTTTTACATTTAAAGCTTTCAGGATATCACCCCTGGCAAAAAGGCCGTAATTCCAATTATGAATACTCTCGGGGGTTCCGTCCGGGGTTTCCGTAGGAATGAGATAAGTCTTGCCTTCAAATTCGGGACTATTGAGATCGAACTCGGCAAAATCCTTCGCAATCCCGGTAGTCACAAGTCGTTTAATATTCGGGTATTTATCGAGATAAGGGGTTAAATCCAGAAGCTGTCCTTCCATGGCCGCCTTCTTGATGACTTGTCCTTCTCCTCCTGTAGTAGACCAGAAAGGTGCATTAACAATATCCGGAACCGTACCGGAAGCAAATATGGTGTTTAATTTTTCTGCTTCGCTTGTTGTGATGGATTCCAGGTTTAACGTTACCCCGGTTTTTTCCCTAATTTTTTCAGCTACGGGATTATTTTTCTGATCCTGCGGGAAACCGGCACCGCCACCGTTCCAAGCACTCAGGAAAGTCAAGGTTACCGGCTTCATTTCTTCAGTACCTGACTCATTCGGTCCCGTGTCAACCGTGCCTGCTCCCTCTTCTTTGCCTGTTCCCGTGCATGCCGTCATTGTCACGAAAAGCAGTAAAGCGATTAGTGTCATGCCAAGAATACTCCTATGCCTGTTCCTCCTCATACTACAATCCCCTTCCATTGGAAGTTTTTATATAAAAGGCATTGCCCTTCATACCAACTACTCCTTAAGAGAACCTACCAGTACACCTTTCACAAAATATTTCTGAAGAAATGGATACACACAGATGATCGGGGTCGTTATAATAATGACGAAAGTCATCCTCAAGGCTTCCGGAGTTACTCCTCGCAGCTCCATTTGAGTCTCGGTCATGTTTTGAATTGCGGATCCGCTATTTCCCGAAGACGACGTCATCGACTGGAAAGAAGCTTCGCTGATCATCTTGTTAAGGAACGTAGCTGCAGGCTGCAGTTTTTCACTCTGTATGAAAAATTGTCCGGTAAACCAGTCATTCCACACGCCCACCCCGACAAACAAGGCAATGGTAGCAAGCACCGGCATCGAAAGAGGCAGTATGATTCTCGCAAATACCGACAACTCACTTGCTCCGTCGATTCGAGCCGATTCCGACAGACCTTCAGGAATCCCGTCGAAGAAGGTTTTCATGATAATCGCATTGAAAAAACTATATAGGGACGGCAGCACCAACACCCAAAACGTATCCAGGATGTGTAATTGCCGGAACAGGATAAAAGTCGGAATAAGTCCTCCGCTGAACAAAGTGGTAAAGAAAAAGAAGAATACAATATATTTTCTTCCAGGCAAACCCTTCCTCGAAAGTGCGTAGGCTAATAAGGCCGTCAAAAATACGGAGGCAACCGTTACCACAAGGGTTCGGGTAATGGAAATATAAAACGAATTTAAGATCAATGAGTTGCTAAAAGCTTTAGCATAGTTTTCTAATGTAAACACTCTAGGAAAAAAATAGATTCCACCTTTCATCGCATCGTAGCCGTCATTGAAAGAAAGGGCTAGAAAATAGATAAATGGATAGAGTGCCGTAGCGCAGAATAAAAGCAGCACCGAATAGTTAAGCGTCATATATATCTTATCTGCTGGCGTCAGCCTTCTCGCATCCATACACACACCTCCTCATCTTGAGTGCCAGCTTATTACCATAACGATACGTTACTCACACGTCTGGATATATTATTGACAGCAACAATGAGCAGCAGCGAAATCGCAGATTTGAATAAACCAATGGCCGTGGAATATGCTAATTGCCCCTGTTGGAGACCTGTTTTTAAGACATAGGTGTCCAATATCTCCGAAACGCTTAATGTTGCCGGGGACTGCATCAGCCAGATTTGGTCAAAACCCGCGTTCAGTATTCCGCTGAGGGAGAATATAAGCAATATGCCGATCGTTGGAGTAAGGCATGGAAGCGTGATCTTAAACAGTTTGCTCCATCGTCCTGCCCCGTCGATTTCCGCAGCTTCATACAAGTGCGGATCGATATTCGTTAACGCGGCTAAATAAATGATCGAACCCCAGCCTACACCCTTCCAAATGTCGGAAATGATGACCAATGGATAGAATAATTCCGGCTTTCCCATAAAAAAGATCGGATCCAAGCCCATTTGGTACCGAATGTCATTGATAAGCCCAACGTTCGGAGACAGGATTTTTTGAAGTAAGGTAACGACAACGACCCACGAAACGAAGTGCGGTAGATAGGAAATCGTTTGAAACACTCTTTTGAATTTTTTGTGCATGACGGCATTGAGCATTAAGGCTAGGATCAATGGAGCTGGAAATCCGAAAAAAAGTTTAAGGGCACTAATGGATAACGTATTTCGGAGTACATCGTAAAAACTGGAATCGTTTAAAAACTGTTCGAAATATTTAAAGCCTGCCCACGGACTCCCCAGTATTCCCAGATTGAATTTGTAATCTTTGAACGCTATTAAAATGCCGTACATCGGATAGTAAGCAAAAACCAGAAACCAGATGATAGCAGGAAGCAAAAATAAATATATATGCCTGAAATACCATATTCTACTCAGTTTCTTGTTCTTCTTTAATTGCTCAAATCCGTGGATAACCACACCCTTTGGTACCATTCCCCGTACACCTCCTACATCTTCGTCATATCGGATTTTTACGAATCCATTCCCGATAGCTTGGGAACAGTGCTAATGCCAATGGTTTTCGATTTTCAACGGTAGATAGCGGCTGTCTCCCCTCCTTATTTGCAAGCGGTTTCATTCATTTAGTTTAAATATATTCAATATGGTGTAGGAATCATTCCATAATTTTATTTTGTACATCGTGCACACTGCTCCCTGGGCGCACGATGCGTGGTTCGGGGCAGGCTTGATGGCTGTCGCCCATATTCAGGTGTTTTTATTTCTTGGCAAGAATACATTATATTCAATATATACTTATGAAATTGTTTGATAAAAATGTTACTGAAATAAAGCAACCTGTGAATGGTTTGAGAGATTCTGCTGGATTTCTTTACGGATTTGGGACTTATTATGGGAGGATTTCATGAGAGGAAGTTGCATCCGACGTAGTAGAAGAGTCCGGGGAACCGTCGCTTCCATTGTCAGATTTGAATAGAAAGCGCGCCGGACTCGTTAATAGGTTTCATATATAGGGGGAAGCGGGTGTTGATATCAAGAAATGGAGAAAACGTTTTTTCCCGTCGTCTCGCCAATTACCAATTCCGGCTCCACTAGGGTTTTAAAGTATTTTCCTTGTTGCCCGTCATCACTGTTAATGACCTCAACCAGCGTGTAAGCCGCGCGGTAGCCCATGTCCCGTTCAAACTGTTTAACATGTGTGAACGTGCTGTATCCTTCAATGATTGAAGTCGGATCGTCAAAACTGATAATGGAAATGTCCTCAGGCACCTTCAATCCAGCTTGACGCGCAATCTGATAGATTTTCACTCCAAGACTTCCATTCAGCGTAATATAGGCCGTAGCCATTCGATTTTGGATATAGCGGTACAGTGGATGTGTTTCAGCTTGCTCAAGACTTCCGATTTCGAAACCGGTCACGATGTGGGCAGGGTTTATGAGTGATCCCTTTTCCTTGAAGGCATTCATATATCCATCGATCCGCTCTTGAACGGTGACGGTTTGTATGGGCGAATCGGAGCATATGGCAATTTCACGATGCCCCAGCTCCCACAAGTAATTTACAGCCATGTTAACGCCAAGTCTTCCGTCTGATGCTATATAATGAGTTTCCACCCCAGGAAGGTAACGGTCGATGAGAACGAACGGAAACCCCGCAAATTTCATGCTTAAGATTTCCTCGTTGAATAATTCCTCGTCAACCGGGAAAATCAGTAGCCCTTCCACTCCGATTTTACTACATGTCTTAATAGCCTCTTTTTCCTTATCCAGGTTGCCCTCTGATAAATAAATAACGCAACGGTAATCGCTTTCATTTAGCGCTTGCTGGATACCTTGTATAAGTCTAATCGTAAAATAGTCATAAATGCTGGGCAGAATTAGGCCTATCAACCGCGTTCCCATTTCTCCGCTAGTTTTATGGATAGGCTTTAAGGCAATCTTAGGAGATGTCGTCGGCATTTCATATTCAGGCTCGCTTACAAAAGTCCCCTTTCCAGGCACCCTGGTTATGATTCTTTCGTTAACCAAACCGGCAAGGGCATTAACGACAGTAATCTTGCTTACTCCGAAACGCTCCATGAGTTCCTTTTCCGTAGGTATACGGTCTCCAACCTTCAGTACTTTCGACGTTATCAAGTCGCGTATATACTCTTGAACCCTCTGATACAAAGGTATTCTTTCCGTAGAGCTCATCCGAATCACCACATTTCATTCAATATGTTCAATATATAAATTACGAAAGACATAACCGTTTTATTCCATTCCCTTTCTTTGTTTGTGGTTGTCGCTGCGCCCACAGAAGGTTGCGTTATTTTGTACAGTAAAACAATCCCCGGCCGGTTTCAGTGCATACCAAGCGAACCTAATCGACCGTGCCTGGGCAATTTTGGGCAAATCGGAGCGATTCACAGGAATGTTTAGTGAAGATAGCAACACCTTAACAGGAAGTTGGGAGCTGTCAAACGACGGTAAGAATTGGGTACATTGGATGGACATCAAATTGACTAAAGTCATCTAGCTAATACCGAATAATTTGGTCTGCTCAACGATTAGCTCACTCTTGTTGTAAATGTAAAAACACCTCCAAGGTTGTCTCTATTGAAGCATTCCCTTGAAGGTGTTTTGATTGATCCCACTCTA
Organism: Paenibacillus sp. ISL-20; assembly: GCF_018613005.1. Lineage (NCBI taxonomy): Bacteria > Bacillati > Bacillota > Bacilli > Caryophanales > Paenibacillaceae > Paenibacillus > Paenibacillus sp. ISL-20. Next base: position 2,978 of record NZ_JAGGRD010000016.1, on the reverse strand, counting down.
TGGGGTCAGAACAATGTTATTTTTTCACCACTGCTTTCAAAATTTTTCTCGATTTCACTGTTTATGCGGCTGAGGTCGTAGCCATTGGTCGCACGGGTAGGTTAGCTCATTGGCAATCCCAAATACCCATTCTTTTAAGTGTATAAATTTACTATGTACAGCCTTAAAACTCTTCCAAAACCTTGGATTTGTCACCATAAACCCTTTCCAGGTGATCCTCTCCCCAATAGCATAAATAGTCTAGCGCGGGCTTTAATCCCCACCCGTAGGCCGTTAACTCATACTCCACTTTAGGTGGGATCTCTTTATAAACCTTTCTTGCAACAATCTCATCCTTTTCCAGGCCTCTTAGTTGAGTGGTCAGCATTTTTTGAGTAATGTCGGGTATTAACCGTCGAAGCTCAGACGTCCGTTTCCGGCCAGTCATCAAATGATAGATGATTAAGGGCTTCCATTTCCCCCCCATTACTTCTAATGCCGCCTCCACTCCAACTTTATACTTCTTTTGAACGTTATTTTTACTCTTTTCAGTCATCTCTTATTCCTCCGTTAAAAGGCTGTATTTTTGCTAGGAACATAAGATTCTTTCATTTCAGTCCGTTATTCAGGTAAGTTTCTAGGGCATCTTTCTAGGGCACTTCCATGTTTCTATGGCACCTCTATCATCCTATAGAACTTGAAAGTGCGTACTTCCAGAGTATTTTATTACTGTTTATAATAGCATCAGCCATTGATCGTGGCTACGAGTTTAGCTGTTGAGAAAGGTAGTGAAGATACAAGTATGAGAGTATTAAGCGTTGTTTCGCACCCAAGAAAGGATTCCTTGACCTTTGAGGTTGCCGATCGTTTCGTAAAAGGTCTTGCCGAGGCTGGCCACGACTATGAGATATTGGATTTACACGAGATTGGCTTTGACCCTGTTTTAAAAGACGTAGATGAACCTGATTGGTCAGCTGAGGAACAGTCCTTTTCCCCTGAGGTAGAAGCGGAAATAAGGCGAATGAAGGAGCATGATGCCTTGGCATTTATTTTTCCAATTTGGTGGTGGCATTTGCCAGCCATGCTAAAAGGTTATATTGACCGTGTATGGAACAATGGGTTTGCGTACGGTTCGAACCAGCTTCATCATCAGCATGTTTTGTGGATTGGTTTGGCGGGCGTTTCGAAAGAACAGATGAAAAAGCGTAACTATGATGAAATGATGACGAATCTGCTCAATGTGGGAATTGCAGATTATTGCGGTGTATCCAATTCCAAGGTAGAATTTTTATACGAGACTTTGGATTCCAATCCCAAGCATTATGAGATGCTGCTTAACCAAGCTCATCACTTAGGGTTGAATTATGCCAAGGAACAGTAAACTTTAAGTTTAGTTCTCCTTTACGGCAATCCGTACAAGTTCTTGTCCTTGAATCGGGGCACGAACTTGTACCGATAAAACAAAAAAACGCTAAATTAGCGACTTTCATTGGGACTATGTCCTTGTTTTAGAACTTACATTGTTAACAGAAAAGTCGCGATTTCCGCGACTTCATATCCATATATGTTTTTGTCCTCCAAACAGGATCCGAGAATAACCTCCTGCATCGGCACTATTAGAGATGAGCTCCTAATTATATCGATTGACGTACAATGATTTGGTAAGGAATCTCTACCTTATCCTTTGATTTCTCAATTGTAAGATCAAAGGCTTGTTCACCGACTTTCACCAATTGATGATCAACCGTAGACAGGTGTAACCCAATTCCAACAGGCTGGTTCTCTTGGCCAATGATCGCCAGATCCTCTGGCACCCCCAGTTGTATGCTCCTTGCATACTGATAAACACCTGTTGCAACCTCATCGCCGTTCGCATAAACAGCGGTTGGTCTAAGATCCATATTAAGTAGTTGTTGTGCTGCTCTTATCCCGTCATCAATGCTGTAGCAATCCGTAATATGGTATGCTGGCGGCAGATTACCAAATATATACTGATACGCTTTTATTGTCAGCTGTGTACTATTACTCTCTTCTCCTCTTGCTGTCGTAAAAGCAACTCGTGAATGCCCTTTATCCTTTAAGAGTTGAAACGTGTCTACATAAGATGCATATCGATCCATGTAAGCACAGCCAATCTCAGGATGATCCGTAAACTCGCACGCGACGATCGTCCCATACTTGGTATATGGCATGATGGCATCCCAAGTGTTCGAACGAGAGGTAATGATAATTCCATCCAGTTGTTTATTTCTCAGCATATTTAAGCAGCTAAGCTCTTTTTCCGGATCGTACTTTGTAGGGAGCACCATCACGGAATAATCACGTTCAACCGATCGATTAAGTACACCATGAAGCAGTTGATCAAAGGCTTGATTGTTGTTGTACGGCATGATCACACCGATACTTCTTGTTTCCTTACGAATTAAATCGACAGCTAAGCGATTTGGCGTATAGTCCATTTCATCAATCACACGCTGAACAGTTGCCCGCTTCGATTCAGATACATAAGGATGTTGATTCAGCACCCTTGATACTGTTGATACGGATACTCCTGCACGCTTTGCAATATCATTAATATTTGCCATTGTCACCTTCTCCTATATCTCACACTTCATACACTAGTCTTACACCAAATCAGCATGTAAAACAACAATCAGCTTCCCACAAGTGTAATCACACTAATGAGGACCTTAACCTAGATTGGCCGCTTATATCCAATATTCCTTGAAATACACAATTCCCCGGATGTTACATTTAGTTTGTGCAATATAACTCTACTAAAAAAATCAAGAAATAAGCGCAAAAAAGACCCCACCGGTGCCGAGGCCACTGAAGAACTTGCGTTTTTCTTCGGAGGCGGTGCAAATAGTGTAAAAAGAAGACATTCACCCCGCGTTTTGGAGATGAATGTCTTCTTTTTGTCTTCATAATGCTGTATTCACCAGTAGTTCTTAGTCTACTAATTTCATTATTCGCTTGAGATTTACATCGAATATGGC